>DASQKE010000338.1:0-6125 GCA_035630675.1 Allosphingosinicella sp. | reverse complement strand
CCGTCGGCGCCCCATTTGCGATAGCCGTGGCTGTCGACATGGAAGCGCAGGCCGGAATAGAAGCCGAGGCCTGCATTGTAGGCGCTGCCGCGGGCGGCGTGGGCGCTGCACACGCGGCTGATCATGCCGGCGCGGCTGACGTCTTCGGAGACCGGCTTGAGATCGAGCGCGAAGAACAGGCGGTGAGCGGAGGCGGGCGCGCCGTTCGAGCAGCGGTTCAAGGTCTCGTTGCGATAGACCGAGAGCGCCTCGACCTCGCCGACGACGGGCGCGACCTCGTCGCGGACGAACCTCAGGGTGGTGACGATATTGTCCCATTTGTCGCGCGGGGCGACCTCGAATCGGTCGGCCGCGCATTCGCGCCAGGACGAAGAGGTGCGGATGAGCTGCCAGACCGGCACGATCTCGGCGAGGCCCTGGCCGGCGAGATAGGAACGGAAGGCGCGGACCGCCTCGCGATTGTCGGGCGAGCGGGCCAGCCAGGCATGGTAGTCGGCGAGACCCTGGCCCGCGGTCGGAGAGGCGTGGACCGCATCGGCGGCGGCGACGCCGGGCGTCAGGAAGGCGAGCGCCGCAAGCGCGACGGAAAGGATCCGTTTCAGCATCTCTATCCTTTGCGTTGGCGGGCTCCGCGCCCGCTCGGCGACCGCTGCTCGAGCGGTCATTTTCCCCGTGCCGATGGAAGGTCCCACCCCGGCTACGTGATTGATTTTATAGCGAAATTGACCTTAACGCCAGATGAAGCACGCTATCGGCGAGGGCCTTCGGGAAGGGGCTGGACCGGCTGCGACGGCGGCTGCACGGGCGGCGCCGGCTGGATCTCCGGCGGCGGCGGCAGTGGCGGCGCGAGCGGGTCTTCCCCCCTCTCGAGGACCGCGCAGGGACTTTCGTTCCCACGCGGGCCGGCGCCTCCCCAGCGCCGGAAGCTGCGCGTGTCCACGTGAAAGCGCTGGAATGCGTAGAATCCGAGACCAACGCCGGAACCTGGGCCGAATTGGGCATGCACACGGCACAAGGTCCGGAACAGCTCGATGCGCTCGACCGGCCGCACGGGGACGAGATCGAGCGCGAAGAAATCGCGGTGCGCGCTGTTCGCGGCCCCCTGCGCGCAGGCGTTCAAAACTTCGTTGCGATAACCGGAGACGGCCTCGACCGGGCCGAGCGCGGGGCGGACATGGTCGCGAATGAAGCGCAGGGTCTGCGCCATTCCCGGCCAGTGATGCGGCGGCGGGACCTCGAACGGCGGCCCGTTGCACTCGCGCCACATGCTGGCGGTGCGGATGATCTGCCAGGTCGGCAGCACGCCGTAGACGCCGGCGGCCTGCTGCCAGCTTTCGAACGAGAGGACGGAAGCGCGCACGCCCGGGCTCGACGCGTACCAGGCGCGGAACTCGGCCTCGCCTTGCCCCTCGGGAAGCTGCTGGGCGCCCGCGGGCGGCGAGGAAAAGAGGGCCAGGACGGCAAGGACAAGGCGCAGCATCGGTCCGCCTATAATCAAGGCGGCGCGTGCTTGCACCCCTTGCGCGCGCGGCGCTAGCATCGCCGCTCGTCACGGCGGGAGAGGGTGCGATGAAGCGGATGTCGATGCTGGCGGCGGCTTTCGCTCTCCTTTCCTGCGCGCCGGCCGGGGAGACACCCCCGGCGGCCGCGACAGGGGGCGGCGGGACGCTGCTGGTCGGCAATAAGGGCGAGAATACGATGAGCTTCGTCTCGCTCGCGGACGGGCGCGAGCTCGGCCGGGCGGCGACCGGGGAATGGCCGCACGAGATCGCGATCTCGCCCGACGGGCGCCTCGCCGCGGTGGTCGCCTATCGCGGCCGCACGATCGACGTTTTCGACGTTGCCGCCAGGACGAAGCTGCGAACGATCGACCTTGCGCCCAACGAAGGTCCGCACGGGCTGGTGTGGCTGCCCGACGGGCGGCTGGTCGTGACCACCGAGCGCAGCCGCTCGGTCGCCATCGTCGATACGCGGCGGGGCGATGCGATCGCCTCGATCGCCACCGGCCAGGAGGGAACGCACATGGTCGCGGTGACGCCCGACGGTCGCCGCGCCTTCACCGCCAACATCGCCTCGGGCACGGTCAGCGTTCTCGATCTCGCCGCGGGGCGGAAGATGCGCGACATCGCGGTCGGCGGCCGGCCGGAGGGGATCGCGCTGTCGACGGACGGGCGCGAGCTCTGGGTCGGCGACCTCGAGGGCGCGCGGGTCCAGGTCTACGACGCGGCGAGCTTCGAACGGTTGGGAGAAGTGCGCACCGGCGCGGTTCCGATCCGCGTCGTCGCCAGCCCGGACGGGCGCTGGATCGTGACGTCGAACCTCGAGGACGGCAGCCTCAGCGTGATCGACCGGCGAACCCGCGCCGTGGCGCGCACGATCCCGGTCAGCGGCAGCCGCGAGGCGGCGCAGGTGACGATCCTGTTCGCGCGCGACGGACGGCGAATCTATGCGGCCGAGACCGGGCGCAATCAGGTGGCCGAGGTCGATTTCGAGAGTGGGCGCGTGCTGCGCCGCCTGCCGGCGGGGATTGCGGGCGACGGGCTCGCGATCGCGCCTTAGGGACCTTGCGGCTCAGCTCGGCGGGGCGTGGACGTAGGCCTGGCGGCTGTAGGAGAGCGTGACGTTCGGCCAGGTGAAGAACAGGAAATTGAGGTTGGTGGTGTAGCTCATGCCGATGGTCGCCCGCCAGTTGCCGGTGGTCGCGTCCTGCTGATAGACGACCGTCGGCGTCGTGTAGGTGCCGTTGCCGCCGGTCGCGCGATTGGAGTTGATGCGCGTCACGATCTCCGCGGCGGTCGGGCGCGGGTAGATGGTGGCGTAGCGTGCGCCTTCGCTGACCGCGTTGCGCAGCGCCGAATGGGCATAATAGAGGATGCCCATCTGCGCGACGCCGACGATCATCATGATGAAGATCGGCGCGATCAAGGCGAACTCGACGGCGCCGACTCCGCGGCGGTCGCTGCGCAGCCGGCGGAACAGCCTCTTCACTGGACGCGCACTCCCGAATCCGCGGTGATCCGGATCGTGCCGTTCGCCGCGGTGGCGAGCCGGCCCATGATCGGGATCCACTCGAACGTCGGCCTGTGGTCCTTGTAGACGGTGATCGTGATGTAGCGGGCGGTCTGCTGGCCGGTGGTGCAGGCGCCCGTAAAGCTCGCCTGCCGCGTGTTGTTGCACTCCAGCCACTGGTCGAGCGTGACCTGGGCGATCGGCACCCCGGCCGCGGCCGCGGCTTCGGTGCGAAGGAAGGAATAGTCGGTGAGCGTGCCTCTGCCGAGGGTCGCCAGTTCGATCGTGCGATGCGTCGCCTGCTCCAGCCCGAACTTGGCCGCGAGGCCGCGCGCTAGGTCGATCGTGCCGAGCATCATCAAGGCGAGGAACGGAAAGAACAGGCCGAACTCGAGCATCGAGACGCCGCGCGAGTCGGGGCCGATGCGCAGGACCCGTTGCTTGAGGATTGCGGGCGCGAGGGCGCCGGGCGCAGCGCTCCGCCGTCCCCTCATGCCTCCGCCGATCGGTGCTTGGTTTGCCATTGCCTGGCCTCGCTAGAGCATCGCGGTAAGCGGCGGGTTAGAAGCCTTGGTAAAGGCGCGGTTGACCATGCCGGTGGCTCGGCTAGGTGTTGCTCATGGCGCAGCCGACGATCGTCGACCTTCCCCACCGCCTCGGCGCCGACGAGGCGCGCCGGCGCATCGCGGGCGGGATCGGGAAGCTCACCGAGCATCTCCCGCCCGGCGCCGAGGTCTCGCGGGAGTGGAGCGGCAACGTCCTCAACCTCCGCGTGAGCGCGATCGGGCAGGAAGTCGTTGCCCGGATCGAGGCGATGGAAGCGATCGTGCGAGTCGAGATGACGCTTCCCGCCGCGCTCTCCTTCTTCACGCGCGCGATCGAAGCCGCGGTGCGGCGCAAGGGCGCCGACATGCTCGAGGACAAAAGCGGCGGCGCGAAAGGCTAGCGGCGGCGCTCACGGCGCGGCGGTTCGCCGCTGCGTACCACCGACGAGACCGCGCAGCGTTCTCCATCGACGATCAGGGTGCTGAACCGGTCGAACATCGCGCTGCCACGGGTGTCGACGCCGATAAAACGCGCCCAGGGCAAATTGGGGCAGGGCCCCATGGTCAGCACGCGGTACCACTGACGCCGCTGCGCCTGGACGTAGACCGTCTCGTCGTCGATCGCGCGGAAGGTACGCATGCGGCCGATATGGAGGAAGGGAACGCGCGCCTCTTCAGCGGCGTCGACCGCCGGCTTTTCGGCCGCGGCCGGAGCGGCGCCGACGAGCGCAGCGGCGGCACCGAGTGCGAGTGCGAGTCCGTTCATGCAGCCGGAGATGGCACAGGCGCCCTGAACGGAGCCTGTCCGGCCCCTTGCCTCCCTCCGGCGCCGCGCTAGCATCCGCCGCGACAAGCGAGGGGCGTTCAGCATGAGGCATGTGGCGATCGTCGGATCCGGGCCTGCCGGCTACTACAGCGCCGAGGCGCTGCAGAAGGCGCTCGGAGAAGGCGTCCGCATCGACATGATCGACCGGCTGCCGGTCCCTTACGGGCTCATCCGCTTCGGGGTCGCGCCCGATCACCAGTCGATCAAGGCCGTCTCGAAGCGCTACGAGAAGGTCGCGCTTTCCCCCGGCGTGCGCTTCGTCGGCAATGTCACGATCGGCTCGGAGGTGACGATCGCCGAGCTGGTCGGGCTGTACGATGCGGTGATCCTCGCGACCGGGGCGCCCGACGACCGGCGGGCCGGCATCCCCGGCGACGACCTGCCCGGCGTGATCGGATCGGCGGCGTTCGTCGGCTGGTATAACGGCCATCCCGAGTTCGCCGCGCTCGATCCGCCGCTGGACGTCGTCGTGGCGGCGGTGATCGGCAACGGCAATGTCGCGCTCGACGTGGCGCGGATCCTGTCGAAGACCCCGGCCGAGTTCGTCGGCTCGGACATCGTCGCCCACGCCTTCGCGGCGCTCGGCAACAGCGCGATCCGCGACATCCACGTGCTCGGGCGGCGCGGGCCGCACCAGATCGCGATGACCCCCAAGGAGCTCGGCGAGCTCGGCCATCTCGAGGAGGCGGCGCCCAGGGTCGACCCCGCCGACTTCCCGCCCGAGGCGGACGACGCCGCGCTCGACCCGGGCCTGCGCAAGTCGGTGACTCACTTGCGCTCGTTCGCGGGGCTCCCGGCCAAGCGCAAGACGATCCATTTCGACTTCTTCGCAAGGCCGCTCCGGATCGAAGGGGAGGGCAAAGCCGAGCGGGTCCTGGTAGAGCGGACGCGGCTCGACGAGGGCGGCCGCGCGGTCGGCACCGGCGAGACCTATGAGGTGCCGGCAGGGCTGGTGGTGAGCTGCATCGGCTACAAGACGCCGCCGATCGAGGGCGTGCCCTATGAAGAGAGTCTCGGCCGTTTCGCCAACGAGGGCGGATTGATCTCGGACGGCCTCTACTGCGTCGGCTGGGCGCGGCGCGGCCCCACCGGGACCATCGGCACCAACCGGCCGGACGGCTATGAGGTCGCCGAGAAGATCGCCGCCGCTTTGGCGTCGGCCGCGGCGGACAAGCCAGGCGGCGACGGGCTCGACCGGCTGCTCAGGGAGCGTGGCGCCGACATCGTCGGCTTCGACGACTGGGCGCGGATCGAGGCGGCGGAGACGCAGCGGGCGCGGCCCGGGAGCCCGCGCGAAAAGTTCGTCGCCGTGGCCGACATGATGAGCGCCGCCCGCGCCCGCTGAGCGCGGGAGCCGCGCCGCCGCAGCGGGTTGAACTCCCCCAAGGCGGCCCCTATAGACCCCCGGCCTGACGCCGGCCCACGCGGCCGGCCCGATCGGTCGGGGAGTAGCTCAGCCTGGTAGAGCACTGTCTTCGGGAGGCAGGGGCCGGAGGTTCGAATCCTCTCTCCCCGACCAGTCGCGCCTAAGCCGTCGAGATCGCCTTTTGATGGCGGGCTTCAGCCCGAGCGGGGCGCCACGGCGAGATTGTCGATCAGGCGCGTCGTTCCCAGCCATGCCGCCGCCAGCAGCCGCGCCGGGCGCTCGGCGCGCTCGACGGGCGCGAGCGTCTCGGCGTCGCGCAGCTCGACATAGTCGATCGGATCGAAGCCGGCGCGGGCGAGCGCCTCGCGCGCCCTGGCCA
>DASQKE010000337.1:0-2493 GCA_035630675.1 Allosphingosinicella sp. | reverse complement strand
AATATGCGCGGAGCCTCGCCGGCACGCATTTCAAGGTTCTCGCCACGCCGCAGGCCCGCAATTCGACCGAAGGCAACGGCAGGCCTGCCTGCTGCGGCAACGCAAGCTGCATCCCGGTCTGCTCGATCGGCGCGAAATACGACGCGACCGTGCATGTGAAGCGGGCGGTCGAGAACGGCGCCGAGCTGCTGACTCAATGCGTCGTCCGCGAGGTGAGGTGCGCGCCCGACGGCAGGATAGAGCAACTGGTCTACGACCGGTGGTCGCGCGACGGCTCGCGCGAGTCGGAAACGCTGGCGGCGAAGCGGTTCGTGCTGGCCGCCCACGCCATCGAGACGCCGTTGCTGATGCTCGGGTCCCGCCTCGCCGCCCGCAGCCCCGTCGGAGCCTGCCTGATGGACCATCTGCAGGGCTATGGGCTCGCGATCCTCCCGCAGCCGGTCTATCCCTTTCGCGGGCCGCCGGTGACGTCGGGGATCGACGCCTTCCGGGACGGCCCCTGGCGGTCCGAGCGCGCGGCCTTCCGCCTGTCCATCGGCAATGACGGTTGGGGCCGGGAGGAAGCGCCGTCGGCCACCCTCGCCCGTCTCGTCGAGCAGGGCCTGTGGGGCCGCGAGCTGCGCGACGCGGTGGCGCACCGGGTCACACGCATGATTCGAATGAGCTACTCGACCGAGATGCTTCCGCGGCGCGTCAACCGGGTCTCGCTGGCCGGCAGGGACGCGCACGGCAATTCGCGCCCCGGGATCGATTTCTCGCTGCCCGACTACAACGTCGCCGGCTTCGAGCATGCCAAGCGCGTGATCGCGCAGATCTTCGCCAGGCTAGGAGCGACCGAGACCCGTTTCTCGTTCCCGGCGAAGAACTATTCCGGAGCCGGCCACATCATGGGAACCTGCCGCATGGGTCGGAGCCCGGACGATTCGGTCGTCGACTCGGACTGCCGGGTTCACGGCCATCCCAACCTGTTCATCGCCGGAGCGTCGCTGTTCACGACCTCGGGCACGGCCAACCCTACCCTGACCGCCGCGGCGCTAGCGCTCCGCCTTGCCGACATGTTGTCCGTCCGGAGGGAGGCCGAGTGAGCGGCGAGACCAGCCGGGCGCGTCTGTTGGCGCTGCTCGGTGAGGCCTGCGAGCTCGAGCACGCGCTGTGCTGCTCCTATCTCTTCGCCGCCTTTTCGATCAGGCGCGACATCGGCGAGGGGCTCGACTGGCGGCAGCAGCAGGTGGCACGGGACTGGGCCAGCCGCATCTACCACGTCGCCGCGCAGGAGATGCTGCATCTGGCCCAAGCCTGGAACATCATGACCGCCTGCGGCGGTGCCCCTTATTACGCGCGGCCGGCATTTCCGCAGGCCGCCAGGCATTTTCCTCTCAACATCGCCCTGTCGCTACGCCGCTTCGATGCCGCGACGATGGACCGCTTCATCGTCTACGAACGCCCCGAGGGCGCGGTGCTGCTGGAGGCTGCGGTTCCGCCCACCGAGCTCTGGCCGATCGACGAGGGCTTCGAATATGACAGCGTCGGCGAACTCTACGGCGAGATCGCCCGAATCATTCGCGAGAATGACGATCCGGACCTCTTCATCGGCGACCGGGGCCTCCAGGCGGGCCAGGCGCTGGTCGATTTCTACGACATCCTGGAGGTGTCGGATCGCCGCACCGCTCTGGCCGCCATCGAACGGATCACCGAGCAGGGCGAAGGCACCCGGGAGTCCCGCGAGGATTCCCATTTCGGCGTCTTCCGCGCCATCCGGGCCCAGCTCGACGCGCTCGACTTCGAGCCGGCCCTGCCCGTTGCCGACAATCCCTACGTGACCCGTTCGGTCCGCCAGATCCTGGTCGAGAGCGGCGCCGACTTCGCCGGAGCGGGGCCGACCGTCACCATGATCGAGGACCATGCCGCCGCTCATGCCGTGGATCTGTTCAACGACGTCTACGTGGCGATGCTGCAGGCGCTGGCGCACATCTTCGCCGCCCGGTCCGGCGACCCGGCCGCGAGGCTGCGAATGGCACGGGACGCGCTCGAGCTGATGATCACGGTGATCAAGCCGCTGGGCGAAGCGGTCTGCCGTCTGCCGAGCGGGCACGAGGGGCTGAATGCGGGGCCGAGCTTCGAGATCGGCCGCCACGTGCCGCTGCCGCACGACTCCGCTTTGGCCGCGACCGTCTTCGGCGAGCGGCTCGGGCAATTATACCGTCGGGGACTTCGCCTGCTCGAGGGGGCCATTCCGGAAGGCCCGCGGGGGCAAGTGGGAAGCGCCGTCCGCAATCTCGGCCGAATGGCCGGGCTCAACCCGGTAAAGGAGGCTTCATGAGATCGCTTGGGATCGATCCCGACGCGCTGCTGGCGGCGGCGCCGGCGGCGCTGCGCGAGGAGCTTCGCGGCGTTGCCCCAACCACCCCGCGCGGAAGAGGCCGCAGGCGCCGTCGCGCCGCCGACCTCGCCGGCGGGGAAAGGCTCGCCGGCGCCGAAACGCTCGGGTTCGGC
>DASQKE010000336.1:0-11334 GCA_035630675.1 Allosphingosinicella sp. | reverse complement strand
TGGCGATCTCGGCGTCGACCAGCCGCATTAGCTCCTCGCGCATCCAGTGCGGCGACATCACGATCCGGTCGAGATCGCGCGGCTCGACATAGCCGGTGATGTAGTTGAACAGCTGGGCGACGTCGCGGCCGACCACCGGATCGGCGGTGAAGAAGCTCAGGTCCGTATAGATGCGCGCGGTCACCGGATGGTAATTGCCGGTGCCGAGGTGGCAATAGGTCCGGTAGCCCTTCTCCTCGCGGCGAACGACCATCGAGACCTTGGCGTGGGTCTTGATCTCGATGAAGCCGTAGACGACCTGGACGCCGGCCCGCTCGAGCGCGTTCGCCCAGAGGAGGTTCTGCTCCTCCTCGAACCGCGCCTTGAGCTCGACCACGGCGGTGACCGACTTGCCGGCCTCGGCGGCGTCGATCAGCGCCCGGATGACGGCGGACTGTTTGCCGGCGCGATAGAGCGTCTGCTTGATCGCGATGACGTCGGGATCGGCGGCGGCCTGCTTCAGGAACTCGACCACCACCTCGAAGCTCTCATAGGGGTGGTGGACGAGGATGTCCTTCTCGCGGATCGCCGCGAAGCAATCGCCGCCATGCTCGAGCACGCGCTCGGGAAAGCGAGGCGTGTAAGGCGGGAATTTGAGGTCGAGGCGCTCCTCCTCGACCAAAAAGGCGAGGTCGGCGATGCCGAGGAAGCCGGTCGATTCGTAGACCAGGGCCGCACTCGCATCGAGGCCCTCGCGGACCAGTTTCTCGAGCTGGTCCGACATCGCCGTCTCGAGCTCGAGCCGGATGACGCGGCCGCGCCGGCGGCGCTTGATCGCGCTCCGGAAGAAACGGACGAGGTCCTCCGCTTCCTCCTCGATCTCGATGTCGCTGTCGCGGATCACCCGGAAGGCGCCGCCGCCGAGCAGCTCGTAGCCCGGGAAGATGGTCGCGATATGGCGCCGGATCAAAGCCTCGATCGCGACGTACCGGGCCTCCTCGCCCGGGATGCGGATGAAGCGCGGCAGAGTCGGCGGGACCATCAGCAGCTCGCGGATCGGCTCGCCGTCCGAGATGCGCTTCAGATCGAAGATCAACGAGAAGCCCTTGTTCGGGATGAACGGGAACGGATGGGCCGGATCGATCGCCTGGGGCGTCAGCACGGGGAAGATCTGCTCGCTGAAATGGCGATCGAGCCATTCGGCCGTGGCGGGCTCGAGGCTCTCGCGGCCGACCACGGTCAGCCCGGCGGCGGCGAGCGACTGCTTCAAATAGCGCCAGACTTCCTGCTGGCTCAAGGTCAGCCGATTGGCCTCTTCCGCAATCGTAGGGAGCTGCTGGGCCGGCGTGAGGCCGTCTGCCGAACGCTCCTCGACGCCGAGCAATTGCTGGCCCTTGAGACCGGCGACTCGGACCATGAAGAATTCGTCGAGATTGCTCCCCGAGATCGACAGGAAGCGCAGCCGCTCGAGCAAGGGATGGGCCGAGTTCATCGCCTCGTCCAGCACGCGGCGGTTGAAGGCGAGCCAGGACAGCTCGCGGTTGAAATAGAGCGCGCCCGGCCCGCGCTCGGCGGGAAGCTCGGCGCCGTCATTGGCCGGGACCGCGAGAGGTGTCGCCATCAGCGGTATTTCGCCCTTCTGATCAGCCGCGCCTCGATCAGCGCCCGTTTGGCCACCGGCACCGTCAGGCGCTTGTGGTGCGAGAGGATCGCGCGATCGAGCGCATCCACGACCTTCAGAACACCGACATAGCTGCGTTCGATCCGCGGCACGAGGAATTCGGCGATTTCCGGGAGCGCCGCGACGCCGCGGTCGCCGAGCAATTTGAGGATCAGGGCGCCGAGGAGCGCGTCGTCGGGCGGGCCGATCGCGATCTGGGGCGTGGCCGCCAGGCGCGAGCGCAGATCGGGCAGTTGCACGTTCCATCGCGGCGGCACGGCGTCGGCGACGATCAGCAGCGGCTTCCGGTGCGCCTGGGCGTCGTTCCAGGCGTGGAAGAGGTCCTCCTCCTGATGGTCCTCGGCATTGTCGAACAGGCGGCCGCCGGTCTTGCGCACGAAGATCCGGCCGAGCAGGCTGCGGCCGGACTTTCTCGGGCCGGTGAGCAGGGTCGCCATCACCGGCCAGGTCGACCAGCTCTTGAAATGCTCGAAGGCCTCGCGGTTCGCAGCAGAAAGCAGGAAATCCTCGTCCCCGTCCGCCACCGGCCACTGGAACGGGAGGGCGATCTGGTTCACCGCCCCGCCTTCAGCGCGAAATCGAGAGATTGTTGCCGGAGACGCTCACCGACCAGCCCTGCGCGCGCAAGGCGGCCGCCAGCGCCTCGGGATCGCCGGCATAGGTCACCCGCATCGTCGAGCTGCCGCCGAGCGAGGTGCTGATCGTAATCGCCGAGGTGACGCCGCTGACCCGGCTGACCGCGACTTCGGCGCGCTGCACCGCCTCGGCATCGGGGGTCGCGAACTGGACCCGTACGGCCGAAGCGGCGCCGGTGATCGGAGCGGAGGGCCCGTCGGCGGCGCTGTCCTCCCGCCGCTCTCGGGCCTGCTCCTCGAGCTCCTCCGGCGGCAATTCCGCAGGCGGCGGCGCGATGTAGAGCGTCGGGTCCGGAGTCAGCCTCCCTTCCTCCAGCGCGCGCACGAACAAGGCGTCGAGCCGGCGGACGCCTTCGTCGAGCATCGCCGGGATCGCGGCCGCGTCGCCGGCGCGGAGCGAGAAGCGGCCGAGCATCTCGCGGTCGGGGCCGTGGATCGCGGTGAAAATCGCCTCGGCCGGGCCGCCGGGCCAGAGCCGGCGGAGCTGGACCTGGGGCACGAGGATGTCGGCCGCGCCATATTGATCGAGCAGCACCCGCCACCAGCCGCGGCTGCGGCGGCCGGTCTGGGTCGCGTTGAGCAGCAGAGGATCGGCTCCCGTGCCCGAAACGCGGACATAGTCGATGGTGCTGTTGGCGGTGCGGAAGCGCGCCCAGGCCTCCTGCCAGTCGTTCTTGAACTCCATCGAGTAGGACGTGCCGCCGGTCACCATCACCGGGATGACCAGCATCGCCGCCGAGCGCCGCACCAGCCCCTGGACGCCGAGCATCTGGCCGGTGCGGGCGCGATCGAACAATATGCCGAGCCGCGCGATGTAGCGCCTGGGGCCGATCTGCTCCTGCTCGATGATGACGCCCGAGACGATGCCGCTCAGCGTCGATTCCGGGAGCGAGGGCGCCTCGGCGACCGGGCGGTTGTTGGTCCGCGCCCACAGCATCTTCCAGCCCTGCGCCATCGCCCGGCGCCAGCCCTCGATCCGCGCCGCCTGGGCGGTGTCGGCGGAGACGTCGACCTCGACTCCGGTCACTTCGAGCGCGCTGGCGCTGTCGATCGGCGGGATGCCGCGCTCGGCGCCGTCGAGCTGCGCCCAGAGCGCGCCGCCGAGGCCGACGCATGCCAGCAAGGCCAGAATCGGGAGGCGCATCGGCAGGCGGAAGCGGCGGAGAAGCGTCACGCGCGCCTTTTTGGCGAGTTGGCCGTGGAAATCCAAGCGGGTTCTGGGCTAGCGCGTGGAGCTCGGAGGTGAGCGATCTCTCCGCCGTTCGTCCTGAGTAGTCGTCGAGCCTGTCGAGACGGCGTACCGAAGGACCCTTCGATACGGGTCCTCGCTACGGCTTCGCCTACTCCGCCCCTACTCAGGGCGAACGGACTTCGATGCAAAGGCCAGCGCTTGAGCGACGACGAATCCTGGACCTACGCGAAAGCGGGCGTTTCGATCGCGGCGGGCAACGCTTTGGTCGAGGCGATCGCGCCGCTGGCCAAGGCGACGGCGCGGCCCGGAGCGGACGCGTCGCTCGGCGGGTTCGGGGGCTTCTTCGACCTCAAGGCCGCGGGCTATCGCGACCCGTTGCTGGTGGCGGCGAACGACGGCGTCGGCACCAAGTTGAAGCTCGCGATCGAGAGCGGGCGCCATGACGGCGTCGGCATCGATCTCGTCGCGATGTGCGTGAACGACCTCATCGTGCAGGGCGCGGAGCCGCTGTTCTTCCTCGATTATTTCGCGACCGGGCGGCTCGACAACGAGGTCGCCGAGCGCGTGATCGCCGGCATCGCCGAGGGCTGCAGGGCGGCGGGCTGCGCCTTGATCGGCGGCGAGACGGCCGAGATGCCGGGCATGTATTCCGACGGCGATTACGATCTGGCGGGCTTCAGCGTCGGCGCGGTCGAGCGGGGCGAGGCGCTGACCGGGGACCGGGTGGCGGCGGGCGACGTCATCCTCGGGCTCGCTTCGTCGGGCGTCCATTCGAACGGCTTCTCGCTGGTCCGCCGCCTCGCCCGGGAAAAGGGCTGGAAGCTCGACCGGCCGGCTCCGTTCGACTTGGAAACGTTGCTGATCGAGGCGTTGCTCGACCCGACCCGGATCTATGTGCGCGCGCTGCTGCCCGTGGTGCGCGCGGGCAGGATCAAGGCGCTTGCGCACATCACCGGCGGCGGGCTGCTCGAGAACGTCCCGCGGGTGCTTCCGCCCGGGCTCCAGGCGCGGATCGACGCCGATTCCTGGCCGCAGCCGCGGCTGATGGCCTTCCTCCAGGCGCAGGGCAATATCGAGCCGGAAGAGATGGCGCGGACCTTCAACTGCGGCATCGGCATGGCCGCGATCGTTTCGCAAGACGATGCGAAGGACGTGTCACAACAGCTTGAAGCCGCAGGTGAAAGTGTTGTGGAGATCGGCTGCATTCAGGCCGGCAAGCGAGGCTGCACAATCTCCGGATCGCGCGGCACATGGAGCGGGCGCGATGGCTGGTCCGCGACCCATCATGGCTGACAAGGTCAGGGTCGCCGTCCTGATCTCCGGTCGCGGGTCGAACATGCTCGCTCTGTCCGAGCATAAGAGGCGCGAGCCCGACCGGCCCTACGAGATCGTGCTCGCAGCTTCGAACGTGCCGGAAGCGCGGGGGCTGGTGCTGGCGCGGCGGCTGGGCTTTCCCGTCTGGGCGAAGAGCCATAAGGGCATGGAGCGCGAGGCGTTCGACCGGCTGCTCGACGCCGAGCTGCGGGCGCGGGACGTCGAGATCGTCGCGCTGGCGGGCTATATGCGGCTGCTCTCGGACGCCTTCGTCGCAGCCTGGGAAGGGCGCATCCTCAACATCCACCCGTCACTGCTGCCCGCTTACAAGGGCCTCGACACCCACCGCCGCGCGATCGAGGCCGGCGACGCTTTCGCCGGCTGCACCGTCCATATCGTCACGCCGGCCCTCGACGACGGGCCGGTGCTCGCCCAAGCCCCAGTGCGGATCCGGCCTCGCGAAACCCCCGAGGCGCTCGCCGAGCGTGTGCTCGCCGAGGAGCACCGGCTCTATCCCCAGGCGCTCGAAGATTATTGCCGCTCGATCGTCGCCGCACGGGGCGGAGGCGACTCGGGCCACGAGGATGCTCCGCCTGCCGAGTGAGCGGGCGACTTGCAGTTGCGGCGGGATGGGGGTTCCCTTCGAATGACCCGCTCATCCCGATTCAGGCGCGCTTCGCCGTAACGACCTTGTTTGCTGCACCGCACAACGACAAGGGTCGAAGCCGGTCAGCGGGGTGGGCGTATTTTTTCCCCTGACAAGACGTGGAGCGCGACGCGTTGCCGGGCCTGTTTGCCGGCTTCCCCTCGCGCTCGAGCGCCTGTTCTGGAGTCACAATGTTCAAGTCCCGCATGCTCTTTGCCGGAGCGGCCGGCATATGCCTGCTCTCAGCGACCGGCGTCGCGCTCGCAGCAGCGCATGCCGAAATGTTCGAGGCCGAAGCGGCCATCCCCGCCCGCCCGATCGTCGAATCCCCAATTCTCGCCCCCGTGCAGCCCGCCGAACCGGCTGAGGCGCCAAAGGCGGCTCCCGCCCCCCTTCCTGCTCCCGCCGCGCCCGCTCAGGCTGCGCCGGAGCCAGCGCGCCCTGCCCGTCCGGCCGTCGCCGCCACCGGCGCCAGCGATGCCGAGCTGACCTGCCTGACTCGCGTCATCCTCTACGAGGCGGGCGCGGAGTCGCGCTCCGGCCAGCTCGCGGTCGCCCAGGTCGTGCTCAACCGCGTCCGTTCGGGCCGTTTCCCGCGCACCATCTGCGGCGTGATCAACCAGCGCGGCCAGTTCTCCGCGATCCGCAGCTACCATCCGCGCCGCGACGCGCGCTGGAACCGCGCCCAGGCGATCGCCCGCTCGGCCCGCGCGGGCGAGCGGGTGCCGTCGATCGGCAACGCCATGTTCTTCCACGCGGCGCGCGTGCGCCCGTTCAGCGGCAGGACCCGCGTGGCCCGCCTCGGCGGACACATCTTCTACCGCTGACCCTCAGCGGGAAGGCGCCCGCTCAGCCGACGATTTCGTCGGGCGTGAAGAAGAAATCGATCTCGATCGCGGCATTTTCGGCGCTGTCCGAGCCGTGGACGCTGTTCGCCTCGATCGATTCGGCGAGCGCGCGGCGGATCGTCCCTTCGTCCGCTTCCTTCGGGTTGGTCGCGCCCATGATCTTGCGGTTGAGCGCGACCGCGCCCTCGGCCTCGAGCACCTGAACGACCACCGGGCCCGACGTCATGAAGGCGACGAGGTCGTTGAAGAAGGGGCGCTCGCGGTGGACGGCGTAGAAGCCCTCGGCCTGCTCCCGGGTCATCCGGATCCGCTTCGATGCGACGATGCTGAGGCCCGCTTTCTCCAGCATGTTGGTGACCGCGCCGGTGAGATTGCGACGGGTCGCGTCGGGCTTGATGATCGAGAAGGTGCGTTCGGTCGCCATTGCGATCGGACTCCGTGTCTGAAGGGGTGGGATTTCGCGCGCTCTCTAGGGTTCGAGTCCCGAAAGGGCAAGGTTCAGGGCCCCTCGATCCAGCGTCCGTCGACCTGTTTCCAGTAGCGCGCTTCGACCTCGGGCTTCTGCTTCAGCTCTCGCCACAAGGCGCGGGCGGGGTCGAGACCGGAGGAATCGAAGAAATAATAGGCCCGTTCGAAGCCGAGCGCCTCCTCGCGCCATTCGCCGTCGGCGAGCGCGACGTTGGTCGCGCCGTTGAGCGGATTCGGCGTGGAGGACAGCAGGATCGGCTGCGCCGCCGCGGGGTCGCGGCCATGGGGGAGGAAGCTGTCCGGCGCGAAGGTCCACAGCTGCTCGTCGAGGCGAGCGAGCTGGGCGTCGGGGGCGACCACCAGCAACTTCTCGCCCCTGGCCAGCAGTCCCTGGCAAATCGTCGGGAGGACGCGCTCGAGCGGGGAGGTGGTGAGGTGGTAGAAGTTGACGATCACGATTCGTGGTGTTTGGAGACGAAGCGGTCGAGCAGCGCGACGCCGTAGCCGGTAGCGCCCTTGTCGTAGAGGTGGCCGGCCTTGTCCGCCCAGACCATGCCGGCAATGTCGAGATGGGCCCATTTGACGCCTTCCTCGACGAAGCGGCCGAGGAAGCAGGCGGCGGTGATCGAGCCGCCCTCGCGGACGCCCGAATTCTTCATGTCGGCGATCGGCGAATCCATCAATTTGTCATAGGCCTCGCCCATCGGCATCCGCCACAGCCGGTCGCCGCTCTCCTGGCCGGCGGCGGTGAGACGCTCGGCGAGGCCGTCGTCGTTTGAGAACAGACCGGCATATTCGTGGCCGAGCGAGATGATCATCGCGCCGGTCAAAGTCGCGAGGTCGACCATCACCTCCGGGCGATATTCGCGCTGCGCCCAGGTCATCGCGTCGCACAGGACCAGCCGCCCTTCGGCGTCGGTGTTGATCACTTCTATCGTCTGTCCAGACATAGAGATCACGACATCCCCGGGCCGCTGCGCACCGCCGTCCGGCATGTTCTCGGCGAGCACGCAGATGCCGACGACGTTCGCCTTCGACTTGCGGCCGGCCAGGGCGCGGATGGTGCCGGCGACGGCGGCCGCGCCGCCCATGTCCCACTTCATCGCCTCCATGCCCGCCGCGGGCTTGATCGAGATTCCGCCGGTGTCGAAGGTGATGCCCTTGCCGATCAGCACCACCGGCTTCGCCGCCGGGTCGCCGCCGCCGTTCCAGTGCATCGCGAGCAGGCGCGGCGGACGCACCGAGCCCTGGCCGACGCCGAGCAAGGCACCCATGCCGAGCTCGCGCATTCGTCCGTCCTCCACCACCTCGAAGTCGACGCCGAGGCCGTCCATCGCCTCGCGGCAGCGCTCGACGAAGGCTTCGGGATAGATGACGTTGGCCGGCTCGGTGACCAGGGTGCGGGCGAGCCGCAGGCCGTCGAGCACCGCCAAATGGGCCTGCCACGCCTCGTCGGTCCCCTCGCCGGCGCCGACGATCACCACCTCCTCCAGCGTCGGCTTCTGCTTGCGGCCGAGCTTGGTCCGGTAGAGATCGAAGCGCCAGCTGCGCGCCGCCGCGCCGAAGCCGATCCGCGCCGCCGCCTGTGCGTCGGCGTCGACGCCGGCGAGGTCGATCACCAGCTTGGTCTCGCCGGAGACGAGCAGCCGCGCGGCGAGCGCTCCGCCGACCTTCTCCCAGAGCGCGTCGTCGTCCGTCCGGGCGCCCAGGCCGACGAGCAGCAGGCGGCGCGCGCCCTCCCCTTCGGCGATGAAGGTCTCGGCGATGGAAGCCGCCTCGCGCTCGAAGCGCTGCGCCTCGATCGACTTCGTCGCCAGCCGGCGCGCCGCTTCGTCGAGGCCGGCGAGGCGGTCGCTCAGCATGTCCTCGCCGCGCACCGGCAAGGCGAGTGCATAGGAGCCCTGGGGGCGCTCAGGGGCGAACGTGACTTTCATCGGGCTTTCGACTCCTGGCGACGACTGGAATGCGGCGCGCAGCCTTAGGCGCTCCGCGCGCCGCCGCAAAGCCCGGCATTGCGGCCCCGTGCGACGGATGCGATAGGCGGCGGCGAGGTTCGGCGGAAAACGGCGGGATGAAGAAGTTCGATCTGGTCTGCCGCTCGGCGCTGCCTTTGCTCCTCTGTTCGCCGGCCGCTGTCGCGGCGCAGGACGCCGTGCCTGCCGCGGCGGCCGAAGCCGCGACTCCCGCCGCGGCACCGGAGCCCGAAGACCGAATCTCGTTCACCGCCGACCAGCTCATCTACGACGAGCGCGCCGACACCGTGACCGCGACCGGCGCCGTGCGGATGAACAGCGACGGCTACCGCCTTAGCGCCGATCGCGTGACCTGGAGCCGCGGCAACGGCGAGGTGCGGGCCGAGGGCAATGTCCGGGTCGTCAGCCCCGAGGGCGACGTCGCCTATGGCGATACTGTCGCGCTCACCGACAGCCTGCGCGACGGCATGGTCTCGAACTTCCTCCTCGTGCTCGAAGATGGCGGCCGCCTCGCCGCAGCCGAGGCCAGGCGCGAGAATGGGCGGACGACTTTGATGCGGGCGGCTTATTCGCCGTGTCAGGTGATCGGTCAGGACGGCTGCCCGCGCGATCCGACCTGGCACATCAATGCGGTACGAGTTGTGCACGATCCGGCGCGAAGAAGGATCTATTATCGCGGCGCGACGCTCAATCTGTTCGGAGGGCCGGTCTTGCCGCTTCCCGGACTGTCGCACCCGGACGGCAGCGGCGGCGGCGGCGGCAGCGGATTCCTGGTGCCCGACCTTCGCTTCACCCGTTCGAACGGCCTCGAGCTGGTCGCGCCTTATTATCTGAGGCTCGCACGCAACCGCGACCTCACCCTTACGCCCCATGTCTACAGCAACGTGCTGCCGATGTTCGAAGGCCAGTACCGCGCCCTGAACGACCTCGGCGCCTACCAGGCCCATATCTGGATCACGAGCGGCTCGCGGCTGCGCCCCGACCCGGACAACCCGCCGCCGCCGGGCTTCGAAAGCGGGATCCGCGCCCATATCGACGCCAACGGCCGCTTCCAGCTCGACCCGCGCTGGACCGTCACCGGCTCGCTCCGCTACGCGTCGGACCGCACCTTCCTGAGGCGCTACGACATTTCGCGCGAGGATCGCCTGCGCTCGCTCGCCGAAGCCGAGCGGATTACGCAGGACAGCTACGTCTCGATCGCCGGCTGGACCTTCCAGAGCCTGCGCCTCGACGAAAGCCAGGGCCGCCAGCCGATCGCTTTGCCCGTGCTCGACGCGCGCTGGCGGCTGGCGGATCCGGTGTGGGACGGGCAGATCGAGGTCCAGGCGAACAGCCTCTCGATCCTTCGCACCTCCGGCCAGGACAGCCAGCGCGCCTTCGCCAGCGCGCGCTGGGACCGCCGCTCGATCACCTCGCTCGGCCAGGAGCTGGTGCTGACCGCTTATGCGCGCGGCGACATCTATCGCGCCAACGACACCGCACTGACCGCGATTCCCATCTATCGCGGCGACGAGGGCTGGAGCACGCGAGCGATCGGAGCGCTCGCGGCGGACCTCAAATGGCCCCTGGTCGGGCCGTTCATGACCGGCACCCAGCGCCTGACGCCGCGGATCCAGTTCGTCGCCTCGCCGCCGACCGAGAATCTCGACATTCCCAACGAGGATGCGCGCGCGGTCGACCTCGAGGATTCGAACCTGTTCGCCCTCAACCGCTTCCCCGGCTACGACCGCTGGGAGGACGGGGCACGGGTGACCTATGGCGCCGACTGGGCGGTCGACCTCCCCGGCGTGGCGCTGCGCTCCAACATCGGCCAGAGCTACCGGCTCAACAACCGCGCCACCATCCTGCCGCAGGGAACCGGCCTGTCCGATCGTTTCTCCGACATTGTCGGCCGCACCAACGTTCGCGTCGGCCGCAACATCGCCTTCACCCACCGCTTCCGGCTCGACAAGGATTCGCTCTCGGTGCGCCGCAACGAAGTCGACGCAACGGTCGGCGGGCGGCGCACCTACGGAACCGTCGGCTATCTCCGGCTCAACCGCGACGTCGACCCCGCGATCGAGGATCTGCGCGACCGCGAGGAGATCAGGTTCGGCGGGCGGATCAGCTTCGCCCGCTATTGGTCGATCTTCGGCTCGGCCGTGATCGACCTCACCAGCCGGCGCGAGGATCCGCTTTCCGTCGCCGACGGGTTCGAGCCGATCCGCCACCGGCTCGGCATCCTCTACGACGACGATTGCATCGAGCTTGGCCTCACGTGGCGGCGCGACTATGAGGACAGCGGCGACGCCCGGCGCGGGAACTCCTTCCTGATCCGGGTGGCGCTCAGGAATTTGGGGCGCTAAGGACTCCCGCCATATGCCGCTAAGCTGCGGTTCAGCAAATTCGATGCAGGATATGCGCCTGCTTTCACTGGAGGAATGATGAAGCTCGGTAGGTTGGCAAGGGCCGCGATTCTGTTGATCGCGCCGATGCTGTCGGCGTTGGCCGCGGCGCAAGGCGGGGGGCAGCCGGCGCGGACCGGCGCCCTCGACCTCCCCGGCAACGTCCGGTTCGTGGGACAGCAGGAGCCGGGCGTCCGCAAGGCGACGGCGATCG
>DASQKE010000335.1:0-17280 GCA_035630675.1 Allosphingosinicella sp. | reverse complement strand
AACCTGATGATCGCCGACCTCGTCGTCGGCTTCAAGGCGATCAAGGAGACCTTCACCTCGCGGGTCACCAAGGAGCGGCCGTTGACGCTCACCGTCGATTATATCGAGGGGCCGCTCAAATTCCTCCACAACGA
Organism: Allosphingosinicella sp.; assembly: GCA_035630675.1. Taxonomy (GTDB): domain Bacteria; phylum Pseudomonadota; class Alphaproteobacteria; order Sphingomonadales; family Sphingomonadaceae; genus Allosphingosinicella. Next base: position 17,146 of record DASQKE010000335.1, on the reverse strand, counting down.
CTGGAGGTTCGAGCCCGACGGCAAGGGCGGGACGGAGATCCACTTCTGCGTCGATTTCGCGTTCAAGTCGCGAATCTTCGAGAGTCTCGCGGGCCAGATGTTCGACAGGGCGCTGAGGCGGATGATCGGCGCCTTCGAGACGCGCGCGCACGATCTCTACGGCGACTGCTCGGAAGGCATCAGCAGCTCCAGCGCGCAGAGCGCCGCCTGAAGGCGCACGCCGCCGCGGCCGAGGTCGCCGAACTCGCGCTGGTCGGCGACGATCTCCTTCGGGCTCTCGCCGCGCACGGCGCGGGCGAAGACGACCGTCCCGACCGGCTTTCGCTCGCTGCCGCCGTCCGGCCCGGCAATGCCGGTGATCGCGACCGCGACGTCCGCTTTGGTTCGCGACAGCGCCCCCTGCGCCATGCCCCAGGCGACCGCGATCGAAACCGAGCCGAACGTGTCCAGCACGTCCTCGCTGACCCCGAGCAGCGCCATTTTCGACTCGTTGGAATAGGTCACGAAGCCCGCCTCGAACACGTCCGACGAGCCCGCCGCCTCGGTCAAAGCCGCGCAGACGAGACCCGCGGTGCAACTCTCGGCGATCGCGATCCGGCGTCCCGCGGCGCGGTTCGCATCGATCGCCTTGCGGGCCGCCTCGATCAGCTCGTCCGGGAGGCAGAAGTCGCGTGCCTCGCTCATTCGCGGCAGATCGGCGGACCGTCCTCTTCGGACCCGGCAGCCGCGACGCCCAGCGCCGCGGCGAGGGCCTGCATGACATTGGCCGTGGGCAGCGGCGCCAGGGCCTCGAGCATCTCGCTCGCGCCGCGGCACTGGGCGGCGTCGAGCGAGGCGGCGAGGTTGGCGGTCAGCACCCCGATCACCTGGTCCGGATCCTGCCCGGGCTCCGGTTCCGCCTGGCCGGTGAACTCCAGCAATGTCGCGGCGGCGGCGGCGCGGTTGGCGGCGGTGTCGCTCCGCAGCCGCTCCGCGAGCGCGCGCGATCCGTTGCCGAGATAGGCTCCGGCCGGCAGGTGGCTTGCGCAATGGCCGGCCGCCGCCTCGATCAGCGAGGGCAGGAGCGCGGCGGCGAGCCGTCCCGCCAAGGCGGGCGGCAGGCACGGGTCCTGCGCCGCCGCGGCCTGGCCGCCGAGCAGGAGCAGGGCGGCCGCGATCGACTTCATCAGAGATCCTTCAGCGTGCGGACGGTGGCGATCGCCTGCGCCGCTATGCCTTCGCCGCGGCCGGTGAAGCCGAGCCCCTCCGTCGTCGTCGCCTTGATGCTAATTGCCTCGAAAGAAAGGCGCAACAAAGAGGCGATCCGCTCGCGCATGGCTGCCCGGTGCGGCCCGATCCGCGGCGCCTCGCAGACGATATTGATATCGACATGGTCGATCCGTCCGCCGCGCGCCTCGACCAGCGCCCGCGCATGCTCGACGAAGGCGGACGAGGCGGCGCCGCGCCATTGCGGATCGCCGGGCGGGAAATGGTCGCCGATGTCGCCGGCGCCGATCGCGCCGAGGATTGCGTCGGTCAGCGCGTGGAGGACGACGTCGGCGTCGCTATGGCCCTGGAGTCCCTGCGAATGCGGCACCTGGATCCCGCCCAGCCACAATATCTCGCCCTGCGCGAAGGCATGGACGTCGAAGCCGAGGCCGGTGCGGGCGACCAGCCGCCGCGCGAGGCGCTCCTCGGCGCGCTCGAAATCCTCCTCGAAGGTGAGCTTGTCGAGCGCCGCATCGCCGGCGACGGTCGCGACGTCGATGCCGGCGGAGCGGGCGATCTGGGCGTCGTCGGTGGCGAGGCCTCCGCTCCAGGCCCGGTGCGCTGCGAGGATCGCCTCGAAGCGGAAGGCCTGCGGAGTCTGGACCCGCACCAGTCCGTCCCGCGAGACGGATTCGCCGAGCGTCGCGTCGGCTCGTGCCAGCGTGTCCGAGACGGGAAGCACCGGAACAGCGCTCGGGTGCGTCTCCAGGGCATCGATCAGCCGTGCGGCGACCGCCCGCGGGAGGAACGGCCGTGCGGCGTCATGGATCAGCACATGCTCGGCGCCGCCGTCCGCAGCGATCGCTTCGAGACCGGCGCGGACCGAATCCTGCCGCTCGGTGCCGCCGGCGACGGGCGAGGGGAGGGCGAGATGCGCCGTCGTTTCCTCGTAGAGCGCCTCCTGACCGGCGCCGATCACGACCCGCACGTCCTCGATCCCGGCGCGGCGGAGATGCTCGACGGCATGGGCGAGAACGGCCTTGCCGGAGAGACTGCGATACTGCTTGGGCAAGTCGCCGCCGGCGCGGCTGCCGCTCCCGGCCGCCACCACCAGCGCCACGATCCTCCCGCGCGTCTCCATGCCAGCCGCCTAGCCGAGCCGAACCTTGCCCGCCAGCGGCTTTGCCCTTATCTCCGCGCCTCCCATGAGCAAGCTGGCGCCCATCAAAATCGGCCCCGTCCGCATCGAAGCGCCGGTGATCCTGGCGCCGATGACCGGCGTTACCGACCGTCCGTTCCGGCGCATCGTCAAGCGCTACGGAGCCGGCCTCACCGTCACCGAGATGATCGCGTCGCAGGCGATGATCCGCGAGACCCGCCAGTCGCTGCAGAAGGCGGCCTGGGACCCGATCGAGGATCCGGTCTCGATGCAGCTCGCCGGCTGCGCGCCGGCCGAGATGGCGGAAGCCGCCAAGCTCAACGAGGATCGCGGCGCCGCGATCATCGACATCAACATGGGCTGCCCGGTCCGCAAGGTGGTCAATGGCGACGCCGGCTCGGCATTGATGCGAGACTTGAAGCTCGCTTCGCAAATCATTGACGCAACAGTGAAAGCGGTCTCGATCCCGGTCACGCTCAAGATGCGCATGGGCTGGGACCATGGCAGCCTCAACGCGCCCGAGCTTGCCCGCATCGCCGAGGATCTCGGCGTGCGGATGATCACTGTCCACGGCCGCACCCGCTGCCAGATGTACAAGGGCGAGGCCGACTGGGCCTTCGTCCGCGCGGTCAAGGAGGCGGTCTCGGTGCCGGTGATCGTCAACGGCGACATCTGCTCGATCGACGACGCCGCCACGGCGCTGCGCCTGTCGGGCGCCGATGGGGTCATGATCGGCCGCGGCGCCTACGGGCGGCCGTGGCTGCTCGGCCAGGTGATGCATTGGCTGAACACCGGCGTCCGTCTCCGCGACCCGTCGATCGACGAGCAATTCGCTTCTCTTTCCGAGCAGTATGAGGCGATGCTCGAACATTATGGGCGCGAGATCGGCGCCAACGTCGCGCGCAAGCATGTCGGCTGGTATACGAGGGGGCTCCACGGGTCGGCCGAGTTCCGCAACGCCTTCAACAAGGAGGCCGAGCCCGCGCGAGCCAAGGCGATGCTCGCCGGTTTCTACGCCCCCTGGCTCAGCAAGGCGGCCGCTTAGGGTCCGTACTCGCGGCCCGGCGGCGCACCGGTGCGGCGAACTGAGCACATGACTGTGTTCTTTTTGCCACAACCTTGTGCTAGACGGCGGGCGTGAACGCCGAGACCCCGATCACCGTCGATGCGAAGCCGCCGCGGTGGCGTCGTCGGCTCTCGGTCGTGCTGCGTCGCAGCCGGCTCATTCCCCTGATCGAGGCCGCGGCCCTGCTCGCGCTCGTCGCCAGCATCACCGGCACTTACTTCGTCACGAGGGGAGGGCGGCCGGACTCGCCGATCACGCCGGCCACGGTCGCCGCTTTGCTCGTCGCCATCCTGGTCCCGGCGATGGCGCTGATGGTGCTGATCGCGCGGCGGTTCGCGATCCGCCGCGCGGCACGGTCCGGGCTCGGGGGGCGGGGACGGCTCCACGTCCGACTGGTCGCCATCTTCTCGATCATCGCCAGCGTGCCGACTTTGCTCGTGGTCGTGTTCGCGTCGCTTCTTTTCCAGGGTGGCATGCAATTCTGGTTCTCGGACCGCGCCGAGACCGTCCTGGCCAGCGCCCGCAACGCCTCGCAAATCTACGAGCGCGAGCATCGCGAGCGATTGAAGCTCGACGTCGAGACGATGGGCGCCGACATGGTCGACCGGATCAATCGCTACGGTCTGGAGAGCCAGACCTTCTACTCCGAATTCCTCTATCAGACCGCGGCCCGCCAGGTCGCCGAATCGGCCATCATCACCTTCGATCCCAGGGGCCGCCTGCACCGCAGGGTGGAGTGGAATCCGGACCAGCGGCCGATCGCCGAACGCCTGGCGCCCAACATGCTGATCGCGCTCGGCGCCGGGCAGGTCCACATGTCGCCGACCGGTGGCGACCGGGTCGAGGCAGTGGTGCGGCTCGATCCGCAGGCGGCGGTCTATCTCTATGCGGCGAGGGCGGTTTCGCCGGAAGCCATCACCGCTCTCGCCCAGGCTCGCGACGCCACCAGCGAGTATCGCCGGACGCTGGAGAGCGCGCGCCGGCTCCAGCTTCGCTTCAACGCGATCCTGCTCGGCATCTCGCTGCTGATCGTCGCCATCTCGATCTGGATCGCGCTGACGCTGGCCGACCGGCTGGTGCGGCCCGTCGGCAATCTGCTCGACGCCGCCCGGCGGGTCACCGCCGGCGATCTTTCGGCGCGGGTGCCGGCATCGCGGGTCAATGACGAGGTCGGGACGCTCGGCAACGCATTCAACCGAATGACCCGGCGGCTCGAGGAGCAGACCGGCGCTCTGGTCTCGGCCAACCGCCAGCTCGACAGCCGCCGCGCCTTCATCGAGGCCGTCCTCTCGGGGGTCACGGCCGGCCTCGTCTCGGTCGACGAGGGGCATGCGATCCGGCTGATCAACAGCTCCGCCGAGGAGCTGCTCAAGACCGGCAGCGAGAGCCCGGTCGGCAAGAAGCTCGCCGACCTCGCGCCCGAGCTCGACCGGCAGCTCGACGCCGAGGAGCGCGAGGGGATCATCCAGCTCACCCTGCGCGACGACACCCGCACGCTCGCGGTCAAGACGGTGAAGGTCGAGGGCGGTCATGTGCTCACCTTCGACGACATTACCGACCAGCTGATCGACCAGCGCCGCGCCGCCTGGTCCGACGTCGCCCGCCGCATCGCTCACGAGATCAAGAATCCGCTGACGCCGATCCAGCTCGCCGCCGAGCGTCTCCAGCGCCGCTATGCGGGCGAGATCAAGTCGGACGCCGCGACCTTCGAGCGCCTGACCGGCACCATCGTCCGACAAGTCGGCGACCTTCGCCGCATGGTCGACGAATTCTCCTCCTTCGCCCGCATGCCCAAACCGGTGTTTCGCGAGGAGGCGGTGGTCGACGTCGCCCGCCAGGCCTTGTTCCTGCACGAGGTGGCGCACCCCGAGGTCGAGTTCGCGCTCGAAGCGCCGGATCCCTCGCCGCTTCTGGTCTGCGACCGCCGCCTGCTCGGCCAGGCCCTGACCAATGTCGTCAAGAACGCGGTCGAGGCGATCCAGCAGAAAAGCGACGAGCAAAAGGCCGGTCCGGGCGCGCCGCGCGACCGGATCCTGGTCAGCATCGCCGAAGGGGAGGGCGAGCTCTCGATCGAGGTCGCCGATAACGGCATCGGCCTTCCCGCCGACCGCAAGAACCTCACCGAGCCCTATATGACGACGCGCGCCAAGGGCACGGGCCTCGGCCTCGCGATCGTCAAGAAGATCGTCGAGGAGCATTTCGCGCGGATCGAGTTCGCCGACGCGGCGGGCGGGGGCACTCGGGTGCGTATCATCTTCGATGCGGCCGCGCTGCAGCGCCTCGGCGGCGGCGCGAAGCTTTCTGAAGACAATTTGGCAACTGGTTGAGAACATATGGCATTGGACATCCTCATCGTCGATGACGAACAGGACATCAGGGAGCTCGTCGCCGGCGTCCTCGAGGATGAGGGCTATTCGACGCGCACCGCCGCCGGGAGCAGCGAGGCGCTGGCCGCCCTGGGCGACCGGCGGCCGTCTCTGATCCTGCTCGACGTCTGGCTGCAGGGCTCGAAGCTCGACGGGCTCCAGCTGCTCGAGGAGATCAAGCGGCGCGATCCGAGCCTGCCGGTGCTGATGATCTCCGGCCACGGCAATCTCGACACCGCGGTCGCCGCGATCCGGCAGGGCGCGGTCGATTTCATCGAAAAGCCGTTCGAGGCGGGGCATCTGATCCATCTCGTCCACCGCGCAACCGAAACCGACCGGCTAAGGCGCGAGAACGAGAGCCTAAAAGCCCAGATCGGCCACGAGATGGAGCTGACCGGCTCCAGCGCGGCGATCAACAATGTCCGGGCGACGCTGAAGCGGGTGGCGCCGACCGGAAGCCGGGTGCTGATCACCGGCCCGGCGGGCGTCGGCAAGGAGGTCGCGGCGCGGCTGCTTCACAATTGGTCGCCGCGGGCACGAGGGCCGTTCGTCGTGGTGAGCGCGGCGCGGATGACCCCCGAGCGGGTCGAGGAGGAATTGTTCGGAGTTGAGGAGGGGGGCGAGCTTGCACGACCGGGGCTGCTCGAACAGGCGCATGGCGGTACGCTGTTCCTCGACGAGATTTCGGACATGCCGATTCCGGCCCAAGCCAAGATCCTGCGGGTGCTCACCGACCAGAGCTTCAACCGCGTCGGCGGCCAGCGCATGGTCAAGGTCGACATGCGCGTCGTCTCCTCGGCGGCCCGCAACCTCGCCGAGGAGATCGCCGGCGGGCGTTTCCGCGAAGACCTGTTCTACCGCCTCAACGTCGTCCCCGTGCATCTGCCGGCGCTGGCCGAGCGGCGCGAGGACATTCCCGAGCTGGTCGGCCGGTTCGCGGCGCGCTACGCCGCAGAGCAACGCCTGCCGACGCCGGAATTCTCGCCCGACGCGCTCGCCGCGCTCCAGGCCTATGACTGGCCGGGCAACGTTCGCCAGCTCCGCAACGTCATCGAGCGCACCATCATTCTCGCCCCTGGCGCCCGGATCGGCTGCATCGAGATCGACATGCTCCCGCCCGAGATCCTCAACGAGCAGGCCAGCCTCAGCCCAGGCGAGGCGGTGAAGGCGATCATGGGGACGCCGCTCAGGGAAGCCCGCGAGACCTTCGAGCGAGAATATCTTCGCGTCCAGATCCGGCGCTTTTCGGGGAACATCTCGCGCACGGCGACCTTTATCGGCATGGAGCGTAGCGCGCTGCACAGGAAATTGAAGGCGCTCGGCCTCGGCGACGCGAGGAACGAGGACGCCGAGTGACCGGCGGGCATTTGGCCGAAACGACCTTGAACGGCGGAGGATCGGCGCTACCTGATCGGTTGCCGCATGCGAGGCAGGGGGCTCCGCGCGACGAGGGAGAAAACGGATGGCCGACAAGGTCAACAATCTCCAGGACCTGTTCCTGAACAGCCTCAGGCGCTCCAAGACGCCGGTGACGATGTTCCTCGTCAAGGGCGTCAAGCTTCAGGGGATCATCACCTGGTTCGACAATTTCTCCGTGCTCCTGCGCCGTGAGGGGCAGGCGCAACTCATCTACAAGCACGCCATCTCGACGATCATGCCGGCCCAGCCGATCGACCTGTCGGAAATCGAGGCCGCCTTCGCCGAGCAGATGGACAAGAAGAAGCCGGTCCTGCTGCAGGAGGTCTTCCTCAGCGCCGTGCGCAAGTCGGGCGAGCCGGTGACGATGTTCCTGGTCAACGGAGTCATGCTCCAGGGCGAGATTGCGGCGTTCGACCTGTTCTGCATGCTCCTCCAGCGCGATCAGCTGTCGCAGCTCGTCTACAAGCACGCAATCTCGACCGTGCAGCCGGAAAGCCCGATCAACTTCGTCGAGGCGCAGGACGAGGAGCAGCCCGCCTGACCACCGGATTCGACCGCGCCGACGCGGAGTTCGCGCGCGGCGCCCGCGCCGTCATCGCCTTCCCGGATCTCGGCGGGAGCGCCCGCAGGGACGCCGGCGCTCGCCTCGACGAGGCGGCGGGGCTTGCCGAGGCGATCGGCGTCGAAGTGGTCGAGAAGCTCCATTTCAAGATCCGATCCCCGCGCCCGGCGACTTTGTTCGGCAAGGGCCAGAGCGAGGCGATCGCCGAGGCCGTGACGGCGCACGAAGCGGAGCTGCTGATCGTCGATGCCGCGATCACTCCCATCCAGCAGAAGAATCTCGAGACCGCGGCAAAGGCCAAGGTGATCGACCGGACGGGCCTCATTCTGGAGATTTTCGGCGAGCGTGCCGCCACGGCGGAAGGGCGGCTCCAGGTCGAGCTCGCCCATCTCGATTACCAGGCAGGGCGGCTGGTCAGGAGCTGGACCCACCTCGAGCGCCAGCGCGGCGGCTTCGGCTTCCTCGGCGGCCCCGGCGAGACCCAGATCGAGGCCGATCGTCGGCTGATCCGCGACCGCATGGCCAAGCTCAAGAAGGAGCTCGAGCAGGTCACGCGCACCCGCGCCCTTCACCGCACCCGCCGGCAGCGGGCGCCCTGGCCGGTGATCGCCCTCGTCGGCTACACCAATGCCGGCAAGTCGACTTTGTTCAACCGGCTGACCCATGCCGAGGTGCTCGCGGAGGACCTGCTGTTCGCCACGCTCGACCCGACCATGCGCGAGATCGCGCTGCCGGGCTACGACAAGGCGATCCTCTCCGACACGGTCGGCTTCATCTCCGAGCTTCCGACCCAGCTCGTCGCCGCTTTCCGCGCCACGCTCGAGGAGGTGGTCTCCGCCGATCTCATCGTCCACGTCCGCGACATCTCGCATCCCGACAGCGATGCCCAAAGCGAGGATGTCGCGCAGGTGCTCGCGGAGATCGGCGCGGGCGCGGGCAAAGGGGAGGGCGGCGCCCCGATGATCGAGGCCTGGAACAAGATCGACGCGCTGGACGAAGAGTCGCTCGACCGCGCCCGTGCGGAGGGCGAGCGGCGCGACAATGTCGTGCTCGTCTCGGCGCTGAGCGGGCAGGGGGTCGAGAAGCTGCTCGAATGCGCCTCGCGGCATCTGCGCGAAGGCTCGGACCTGCGCACCATTCGCCTGCCGCTGGAGGCCGGCCAGGCGCTCGCCTGGCTTCATGCCAATGGCGAGATCGTCGACCAGAGGTTCGAGGAGGCCGAAACCGAACTCGACGTGCGGCTGTCGGCGGCCGACTGGGCGCGCTTCGGGGCAAGGCAGTGGCGGCGCAGCTAGACCTGCCTTTTGGCCCGTTGCCAGAGCGCTTCAAGCGCATTGATATCCATATTATCCAATGGCTTGTCGGCTAATTCTTCGACCTTCCGGAAGCGTCGTTCGAACCGCGTCACAGCCTCGCGCAGCGCCGCTTCGGGGTCGACGTCGCGGTGCCGGGCATAATTGACGACCGAGAAGAGCAGGTCGCCGATTTCGTGCACCAGCTCCTCGTCGGTCGCGGCGGCCGCGATCTCGGCCAGCTCCTCGTCGATCTTGGCGCGCGGACCGCCTGCGTCGGGCCAGTCGAAGCCGACCCGCGCGGCGCGGCGCTGCATCTTCTCGGCCCGCTTCAGCGCCGGCAAAGCGAGAGCGACATGGGCGAGGGCGCTCTTGTCCTCATGGCCGCTGCGTTCGGCCGCCTTCAGCGCCTCCCAGCCGGGGCTTTCGGCATCGTCGCCGAAAATGTGCGGATGCCGCCGCACCATCTTGGCGGAGATCGCCGTCAGCACGTCGCCGATATCGAACAGACCGAGCTCCTCGGCGATCCGGGCGTGGTAGACGATCTGAAGCTGGAGATCGCCCAACTCGTCCAAGAGGTCGCTCATGTCGCCGCGTTCGATCGCGTCGGCGACCTCATAGGCTTCCTCGATCGTGTAAGGCGCGATCGTCGCGAAGCTCTGCTCGCGGTCCCAGGCGCAGCCGTTCACCGGATCGCGCAGCCGCCGCATGATCTCGACGAGCGCGTCGAGCGCAGAAGAGGGGGCCCCCTCACCGTCCATCTTTAAGTCCGATAATATACATTATGTAAAATACGCTCAGGAGCGGAGGATCAGGGTGCGGCCTTCGACCCGCCACCCCGACAGCGACGACAGGAAGTTCATGCCGATCACATTCATGTCGCCGAACGAGTCGGAGATGTGCACCGCGACGTCGCGCCGCTCGATATTGCCGACCTTGAGCGACTGCGCGCGGCCGCGCTCGACGGCGACGATCCCGTTGGCGGTCTGCACCATCGCCGGCATGCCGTTGCTCGGCTCGATCCCGGCACGCTCGGCGACGGAACGCGAGATGCTGGTCGTGGTGGCGCCGCTGTCGACCAGGAAGCGCACCGGCTCGCCGTTGATCTCGGCATCGACCCAGAAATGTCCGTCCGGCGCGCGCCGGACGCGCAGCTCCTGGCCGTTTTCCTCCTGGACGACGCCGCCGCGCGTCTCGAGCACGACCCGGTTCCACAGAGCGGCGAAGTCGTCCTTCATAGTGAAAATGACGAATGCCGCCGCGAAGATCATCACCCAGGCGGCGAGCATCTTCAGCCCCTGTCCGATCGGGATCCGCCGCACCAGCAGCGAACTTGCGACGAGCACCAGCACGCCGACGAGGTAAATGACATGGATGGCCTGGTCGCCTTCGTTCACGGCGCCGCCTCGAGCCCGTCATAGCCCGGCTCGATGCCGGCGGGCAGCTCCTGGAGCAGGGTCCGATAATCCATGCTGGCGTCCATGTGGGTGAGTATTGCCCGCCCCGCTCCTACCCGCGCAACCCATTCGAGGGTGCGGGCGAGATGCGGATGCGTCGGGTGCGGTCGCCGCCGCAGCGCATCGACGATCCACAGGTCGACTCCTTCGAACAGCCTTTCCATGTCAGGGGTCATCTCGTTGAAATCTGTGGAATATCCAATCGATTTTCCATCGGCGTCGAAGCGCAGGCCGGCGCTTGTGATCGGGCCGTGCGGCTGGTCGACGGCGCGGATCGTGATGCCGCCGATCTCCATCTCGTCGGGGAGGAGGTGGCCGGCGACGATGTCGGGATAGCCGGCCGGGCTGCCGTCGAAGACGTAGGCGAAGCGTGCGTTCAGGCTCCGCAGCGTCGCCTCGCGGGCATAGCCCTCGATCGGGCGCTGATAGACATGGTAGAGCTGCCTCAGATCGTCGATGCCGTGGCAATGGTCGGCGTGGTCGTGGGTCCAGATCACCGCATCGACGGTGTGGATGTCGCCGGCGAGCAGCTGCTCGCGAAGGTCCGGGCCGGTGTCGACGAGGACGTTGGTGCCCTCGTGGCTGATCAGGATCGAGACCCGAAGGCGCCGGTTGCGCGGCTCGGCCGGGTTGCAACTGCCCCAGTCATTGCCGATGCGCGGCACCCCCGACGAGGTGCCGCAGCCGAGGATGCGAACCTTCATGGCGCCGCCTTGGCGAACAGGCGGCGGAAATTGGCGCTCGTGGCTTCGGCCAGATCTTCGACGCTCTCGCCGCGAAGCTCGGCCAGGAAGCGGGCAGTGTCGGCGACGAACGCCGGCTCGCACGGTCTGCCCCGATGCGGCACCGGTGCGAGGAACGGCGAGTCGGTCTCGATCAGCAGCCGCTCGAGCGGGATCGTCGTTGCCGTTTCCTGGAGGTCGCGGGCGTTCCTGAACGTCACGATTCCCGAGATCGAGATGTAGAGGCCGAGGCCGAGCGCCTTGTCGGCGAAGTCGCGGCTCGCGGTGAAGCAGTGGATGACGCCGGCGAACCGCCCCTTCCCCATCTCGTCCGCTAGGATCGCGTGCGTGTCCTCCTCCGCTTCGCGGGTGTGGACGATGATCGGCAGGCCGGATTCGCGCGCCGCCGCGACATGGGCGCGGAAGCTCGCGCGCTGCCGGTCGCGGTCCGAGCGGTCGTAATAGAAATCGAGGCCGCTCTCGCCGATGCCGACCACCCTGGGGTGCCGCGCCCGCTCGACCAAAGTCGCGGTCTCGACGTCGGCATGGGTGTCCGCGTCGTGCGGGTGGACGCCGACCGACGCGAACACGTCCGGCTCGCGCTCGGCGAGGCCGATCACATCGTCCCATTCCGACGCGCGGGTCGAGATGTTGAGCATGGCCGAAACGCCCGCCGCCCGCGCGCGGGCGAGCACCTGTGGCTGCTCCTCCACCAGGCCTTTGTAGTTCAGGTGGCAGTGGCTATCGACGAACATGGCGTTCCATAGCCTCATTCCCCGCCCCTCGCGCAAGCTGTGTATCGTCGCGACGCGCCCGGCGTCAGCGGCGGGCCGAGCCGGGGCCGCGGCCGGTCCAGCGCTTGAACGCCCGCGCAAACGCCGCGCGCTCCGAGAAGCCGACGAGATAGGCGGTTTCGTTGATCGAGACCCTGTTGCCGGCCAGATAGTCGAGCGCCAGCCGGTGGCGCAGCTCGTCGAGCAACTTCTCGAAGGTCACATTTTCCGCCTTCAGCCGCCGATAGAGGGTCTGCCGGCTGACGCCCATCTCGGCGGCGATGCGGTCGATACCGGAGTCGCCGCCGTGGAGAATCGGAATCAACAGGCTCTCGACCCGGCCGCGCGTGGTTCGGGCGTCCTCGAGCTCCTTCAGCAGCACGTTCGCGCGCTCGCTCAACAGGCCGAAGACGTAGCGCGGCTGCAGCGCGAGCGGGAGTGCCATGATCGACGGATCGACGCGGACGGCGTTCCAGGGTGCGTCGAACGAGATCGGACACTCGAAGATGCGATCATATTCGGAGCGATAGGCGGGGGCAGGATGGGTAACATGGACCTCCTTCAGCGGACTGCCCACGCCCAGGCGTCGGCCGCTCGCCGCCATCCGGGCGAAGCTGCTTTCGGTGAGCTCCGGGAAGGCGTTGGGATCGGGCCGCCTGTCGGCGATCCACAGTCCGTCGCTCATCGTCGCCAGCTCCAGCCGGTCGCCGGTGCCAAGGTCCACATCGAGGGTCAGGCGCGCATAGCGGTTCACCTGCGCAAAGGCTTCCATCACCGTAGTGCAGGACTGACCAATCAGGCCGACGATCGACAGCTCGCGCATGTCTACCGTCTCGCCGAAATGAAGGGCGAGCGCGGGATCGCGGGCGAGCACCTGCCCCGCCCGCATCAGCGCGACATAGCGCGCGAACGGGACTCTGGCATCCTGATCGTCGAGGTCGGCCAGGTCGATGCCGGATCGCTCGGCGAGCGCGCCGCGGTCCGCGCCGCCGGCGACCGCGAGTTCCAGCAGCCCGCGAACGAATCCCGCCGCGACGGTCGGCTCAGCCATCGCCGCCGGCCGATCTGCAACCTGGGATCATAAGAACGGTCCTGGCGTCATAGGTGGCGGTGCATCGCGGCACCATAAGGAAGCGGGCGCCAAAGCCAACCGGCGGCCGGGCGCGATCGGAGCAGCGAGTGGACAGGCAGGGTCACCCCGACCGGCGCGAAGCGACCAGGGAGACGAGGCTGACCTTGTCGATCGCCTGGAGCTTCGTCCTGTTCAACTATATCTATGCCGACTTCGGCTTCTTCGCGAGGATCATGATGGATCCGGCGATGATGGGCAGATTCCAGGCGCTGGGCCAGGCGCATTACAGCCAGTGGGCCATGCTCGCTCTGGCGGCGATGATGGAGATTCCTATCGCCATGGTGCTCCTGTCCTGGCTGCTGAGGCGCAAAGCGAACCGCATCGCCAACATTGCGGCGGGAATCGCGATGACGCTCGTCATCCTCTTCACCTTGTTCGGAGGAGGCCGGGTTCCGCCGCTCGACTTTTACAGTTTCTTCCAGGCGATCGAAATCGCTGCGACCGTTGCAATCGTTTGCCACGCCTGGCGGTGGCGGGAGCCCGACCGCGTCGGCGACGGGTCCGGAGCAGCAGATTAGGCTTCGGCGGACATCTCCAGCCGTGGGACGTTCGGCTCGGCAGCACCCATGTGCCGCTCAGCCGAGGCGAGCCGCTTCCGCCTCTCCGTCGATGGGAGGTCCCCGCTCCCGTCGAAACGGCAATGCGAGCTGGCGGACCAGGCTCGGGGCGTCGCCGTCATGGTCCGCGCCGAGGCCGATCGGCATTGTCGCCACCTCGCGATGATCGCGCCGGTGCAGCGTGCCGAACAGCCAGTCCCAGACCAGCAGCACTTCCCCATAATTGCTGTCGGTTTCGAACCGGCGGGCGCTGTGGTGAACGTGATGCGCGGCGGGAGTGACGAAAATGAAGGAGGCCAACCGCTCGACCGCGCTCGGCAGCCTCAGGTTCGCGTGCGACCAGAAGGTCAGCGCGACGGCCGTGGCTTCGTAGGCGATGAGCGCCGGAACCGACAGGCCGAGCATGACGGCGGCGGCGGCATGGCAGGCAGCGGCGAACAGCAGCTCGAACGGGTGGTGCCTGACGCCGGTGGAGAGGTCGACCGCCGTATCGCTGTGGTGGACGCGGTGCATCCGCCACAGCAAGGGCACGCGGTGGGCGAGGACGTGGAGCGCGTAGGAGGTGATGCTCCGCGCCAGGAGGGTGACCACGACGGCAGCCGCCGTCGGCAGGGCAAAGGCGTTGAGGAGGCCGATGCCCTCCTGCCTCGCATATTCGGCCGGAAGGACGCTCGACAGCGGCAGCAGCGCGAACAGGCTGAAATTCACGGCGCCCAGGCCGAAATTGGCGACCAGCCGCCCCTTCCCCTCCCGGGGCGTGCGATGGATCGGCCGTCTCGTCTCGAGCACGAGCAAGGCGAGCAGCAGAAGCGAGACGCCGGCAAGCGGCAGCCAGGCCTGCGCGTCGTCGATCCAGCCTGTCGCGTCCAAACCAAGTCCCCGAAAAACGAGCCGCTTGAAAGTGTTGCGCGTTCGCGTCTACGCGTCTCGCTTGCAGCTAAGGCCGCGCCCGTCCAGGCGCAACAGGAGGAATCGATGAAGCAATTGAAGTCTATAGCGACTGGCGCTGCTTTTTTTGCCGGCGGCGTTCTCGTCGCGGCCGATCCGGCATTCGCCGGCTTCCCCGTGCCCGGTCCCGTGCTCGGTGCCGGCCTCCCGGCGCTGGCGCTGATCGCCGGCGGCTACTATTTCATCAGGCGCCGCCGCCGCGGCTGAGCCGGCACTGCGCGGCAACATGGCCGGTCCTGCCCGCGCGACGCCGCGCTCATCCCTTGAGCTGTCGCGGGGCCGGCTTCTCGCGGGCCTGTTCCTGATCGCGTCGCTAAATGCTTATTCGGCGCTCGTCGCCGGGAGCGTTGCGCGCGATGGCTGGGCGCTCGCCGCTGCGAACCTGTTCGGGATCAGCGCCGTGATCTGGGCGGCTCTCGCCGCCGGCCTGAAAATTCTCGCGGCAAAGTCTGTCCCTGAGCCGCTGCGTCGCGGCGACCTCGGCATCGCCGCCGTCGTCGCCATGGCGGCATTGCTGCCG
Organism: Allosphingosinicella sp.; assembly: GCA_035630675.1. Lineage (GTDB taxonomy): Bacteria > Pseudomonadota > Alphaproteobacteria > Sphingomonadales > Sphingomonadaceae > Allosphingosinicella. The sequence continues at coordinate 1,985 of DASQKE010000335.1, read as the reverse complement.
CTCGCCACGGCCAGCATGCTCGCGCTGACCCTGCTCGCCGGCCATGCGATCCTCACCGGCCCGCGCGGCTCGCCGGTGCGCCGTGCCGGCCTCATCTTCCTCGCGATGAGCGGCGCCCTGCTCTGGGGACGGCTCGCGCTTGCCGTGTTCAGCCGGCCGCTGCTCGATCTCGACGCGCTCTTCGTCTCGCGGCTGATCGGCGCCGAGCAGCAGGGCAACATGCTGATCTCGGGCTCCACGCGTCTGATCGTCGCGCCGGGATGCTCGTCGATGCAGGGCCTGTCGCTCGCCCTCCTGTTTTGCGTGACGTTCAGCCAGCTGTTCGAAGTCCGCTTCGATCGCCGCGCCGCATCCTGGTTCGCCGCCGCGCTCGCCGCGACGGTCGCGATCAATGTGGTGCGCATCGGCGCGATGCTCCGCTTTCCGGACCATCTTCCCGCGATCCACGACGGCTGGGGCTATCAGATCGCCATGTGGGCGACCCTGGCAGCCGTGGCGGCGATCTGCGTCTTCGGCGCCCGGCGAGAGCTGTTCCTCCGTGCTTAGGCCGGCGCTCGCGCTCCTTCTGGGGCTGTCGCTCGCCGGCAAGGCCGCCTGGTCGGCACCGGCGCCCGAGCCGGATCCTCGCGGGCCGGCGGAGGCGGCACGGGACGTGCTGGCGCGCGCCGGCTTCAGCACCCGCATCCTCGAGCTCGACCGCTCGCCTCGAATCCTTGCCGAGGGCGTGCGCGGGCGATGCATCATTCTCGCCGGCGATTGGCCGCCGCACGGCACGTTCGCGGACGTCTATCGGAACCTCGGCTCCCGCCTCGGCACCCTGAGCTTCGTCCGCCACGGCTCCGTCACGAGCGAGCCGCCGAAGCTGCGTGCGCTCGCCGAATTCTATCTTTGGCGCGAGCAAAGGCGGATCGGGATCGCCGCGGCCCGGGCGCCGGTGATCGCGGTGGCGTCGACGCCCGACTGCGATGTCCAGTCGCTGGGCTGGGCGGGCTGACGCTCAATCGGCGGCGGGTGCCTCGAGACGCGGAAAGATCGGGCTTGGCGGCGCGAGGACTAGACCGGATGCGGCAAGGCGCGCGTAGCGGCCGGTGTCGGCTAAAACGGTGAAGTCGCGTTCTTCCGTTGGCACGCCCATCTGGTCGAGCACCCTCGCCGCGCCGCCTGGAATCACGGGCGAGATTGCGATGGCGAGGTCGATGATCGCGGCGCAAAGCGTTGCCAGCACGGCCGTCATCCGTTCGGGATCGGTCTTGCGAAGCGCCCAGGGCGCCTGCGCGTCGATATATTGGTTGCAGGCGAAGACGGCGCGCAGCCACGCCTCGATGCCCTGGCCCAGCGCCAGCTCGGCGAAGCGCGCGGGGAGCTCCTCGGCGGTGGCGCGGCGGACGAGGGCGAGCAGCTCGGCGTCGGCGGCGTCTCCCCTTCCCCCCTCGGGCAGCGCGCCACCGCAATTCTTGGCGATGAACGACAAGGTGCGCTGCGCGAGGTTGCCGAAGCTGTTGGAGAGATCGGCATTGACGCGGGCGACGATCGCTTCCGGGCTGTAGCTGCCATCCTGGCCGAAAGTGACATCTTTGAGCAGGAAATAACGCACCGCATCCGCCCCGAAGGCGTCGACCAACGCCGCGGGATCGACGACGTTGCCGACCGACTTGGACATCTTCTCGCCGCGCAGCAGCACATGGCCGTGCCCGAACACCTGCTTCGGCAGCTTCAGCCCCGCCGACATCAGGAAGGCCGGCCAGTAGACCGCGTGGAAGCGGACCACGTCCTTGCCGATCATGTGGACGTCGGCGGGCCAATAACGGCCCATCAGCTCGGTCTCGTCGGGATAGCCAAGGCCGGTGATGTAATTGGTCAGCGCGTCGAGCCACACATACATGACGTGGCCCTCGCTGCCCGGAACCGGCACCCCCCAGTCGAAGCTGGTCCGCGAGATGGAGAGGTCGGACAGGCCACCTTCAACGAACCGCAAGACCTCGTTG
>DASQKE010000334.1:0-11016 GCA_035630675.1 Allosphingosinicella sp. | reverse complement strand
GGCGGGTGCCGGTCACTTCCTCGTTGAGCGTCGAGGCGGCGTAGAGGCGTCCGTTGAGCATGACGTGGGCGATCTTGTCGGAGTTGCGGATGTTCTCGAGCGGGTTCGCTTCGAGGATGACGAGGTCGGCGAGGTAGCCGGGGCGGATCTGGCCGAGGTCGCGGAAACCGTAAACCGCAGCGGGCGTGGCGGTGGCGGTGCGCAAAGCCTCGATCGGGGTCATCCCGCCGCGGACGAACGACCACAGCTCCCAGTGCATGGCGAGGCCCTGCTGCTGGCCGTGGCCGCCGGCGCTGACCGGAACGCCGCGCGCCGACAGGGCGTCCGCCTCGCGCGCGCTGTACTGGTCGACGAACTGGTCGGCGGGGCCGGTCGTGACCCGCACCCGCTCGGCGAGCTGCTCGGCGGGGACGTAGCGCGTCAGCAGGGGATGCTCCCAGATCCGCATCTCCTGCGACCAATAGGGATCGCCGGCGAGGCCGCCATAGGTGACGCCGAGCGTCGGCGTGTAGCCGACCCGGGTCTGGGCGAAGAAGCTGCGGACGTCCTCGTAGAGCCGCGCCTGCGGAATGTTGTGCTCGAGCGTGGTGTTGCCGTCCTGGATGATGGTGATGTCCATCCCGAACAAAGAGCCGCCCTCGGCGACGACGGCGAGATTCTCGGCGCGGGCGGCGGCGACGACCTGCTGGCGCTGGTCGCGGCGCGGCTGGTTGTAATTCTTGATCGAATGCGCGCCCTGCAGCCGCAGCCGGCGGACGTGGGCGAGCGCGTCGTCATAGCTGTCGATCAAGGCGTAGCGGCCCGGATTGCGGGCGCCGTAGACGATCTCGCCCGACGAGTAGGTGCGCGGCGCGAGGATGATGCCGGCACGCTGCATCTCGCCCGCGGCGAAGATCTCGGACGCGGTCGAGCTCGGATCGTGGATGGTGGTGACTCCGAGCGCGAGATGGGCGTGGGCCGACCAGTTCTGCTGCGGGACGAGGTCGTCGTCGCCCTGCGGGCCGTGGGCGTGGCCGTCGATCAGGCCCGGGATGATCGTCCGGCCGGCGACGTCGACGGTCCGCGCGCCGGCGGGCACGTTCACCGAAGCCCGGGGGCCGACGGCGCGGATGCGGTTGCCCTCGATCAGGACCGTCCCGTCCTCGATGACGCCGCCGTCGTCGCCGTTCATGGTGACGATGCGCGCGCCGACCAGTGCGACCAGCCCCTCGGGCCGATCGGCATTGGCGCTGATCGCGAGCGAGACGCCGGTGCGCGGCGGCGTGAAGCTCCCGCCGGGCGCGACCCGGATCATCTGCGCGACGTCGGCGCTGTAGAGCGTCGGGCCGAGGCTCCAGCCGAGCGAGCGACCGCCATTGGCCCAATGGAAGTAGGAGCCGCCGTCGGCGGTGGCGCGGGTGACCGGGAGCTGGCCGCCGCGCGAGCCGACGTTGAGCGTCGCCGCTCCGGGCGCGAACGGCATCACGAACAGATTGTAATTCTCGCGGAAGGCGAGGTGCCGCCCGTCCGGCGAGACTTCGTAGCCGGTCGCCATCTGGCCGCCGGCATGGACGCGCCGCGCCTCGCCGCTGAGGTCGACGCTGACCAGGCGGCGCTGCTGCTCCTCGGTGACCTCGACGAAGACGCGGTCGCCGGCCGCGCCGAAATGCGGATTGTCGCCGTTGCGGGTGATGCGCACGGCCGCGCCGCCGGCCGCGGGGACGCGGAAGATGCCGGTCTCGGCCGACCAGCGCTCGGAGGTCAGGAAGCCGCCGGCGCCGCGCTCGAAGACGATCGTCTGCCCGTCCGGCGAGAAGCGCGGGCGGCGGTAATGGCCCGGCTCGCGGGTCACGGTCTGCACGTTCGATCCGTCGGCCGCGACCGTCCTGATCTCGCCGAGGCGCTGGTCGTTCCAGCTGACGAAGGCGATCCGCGAACCGTCGCGCGACCATGACGGATAAAGCTGGAAGTCGCCGTCGGCGGCGGTCAGCGGACGCGGCGCGCCGGAGCCGGTCGCGTCGCGGAGGTAGAGCCGTCCCAGGCTTTCGAACACCACTTGCCTCCCGTCCGGCGAGATGGCGGCGAAGCGCGGCATGCGGGTGGTGAAGGTCGCCGGAGCGACCTCGACCTGCGGCCTTGGCGGATCGATCACGTCGCGCGTGTCGGAGACCTGGAACGGGATTTCGGCGAGGCCGGTGCCGTCCGAATTGATCCGGCGGATGCGGCCGCCCGACCAGAAGACGATGGTCCTATTGTCGGGCAGCCAGTCCATCTGCGGATAGACGCCGTGGACCGCCCAGGTCTCCTGCAAGTCGAGGTCCAGGTCGTCGTGGATCTTGCGCTCCTCGCCGGTGCGCATGTCGCGCACGAACAGGCGCGACTTGCCCCCCTCGCGGCGGACGAAGGCGAGCTGGCGCCCGTCGGGCGACGGCGTCGGCCGCACCGCTCCGCCGGCCCCGCCGGCGACCTGGGTGCGCTCGCCGGTGCGCATGTCGTAGCGGTCGATCGCGAACACCTGCAGGTTCGAATTCTGCGCATATTCGAAGATCGGGCCGGGCGTCGTATTGCGGCTGAAATAGATGGCGCTGCCGTCCGGCGCGAAGACCGGCTCGCCGAGCTCCTTCTGGTGCTGCGGATTGGGCCGGGTGACCAAAGCGACGCCGGAGCCGGTGCCGCTGGCATGGTAGAGCCAGATCTCGCCGGTGCCGAGCGAGCGCTGGGTGGTGAAATGCTTGCGCGCGGCGATATACTGGCCGTCGGGCGACCAGGTCGGGCCGTTGAGCAGCTCGAACGTCTCGCGCGTGACCTGCCTGCGGTTCTGGCCGTTGGCGTCCATCACCCAGATATTGTCGCCGCCGCCGCGGTCGGATGTGTAGGCGATCTGGCGGCCGTCGGGCGAGAAGCGCGGCTGGCTGTCGAACGGCAGGCCGTCCGAGATGCGGGTCGCGCGGCCGCCGGCGATCGGCAGCGTGTAGATGTCGCCCAACAGGTCGAACGCGACCGTCCGCCCGTCCGGGCTGACGTCCAGGTTCATCCAGGTGCCTTCGGAGACGTCGATATTGACTTGGCGGCGCGGCAGCGGCGGATTGGCGACGTCCCAGCTCGGCGCTTTGGCCTGCCCCTCTGCCCGCTGGCCGCTCTGCCTCTGCCGCTGCGCCTCGGCCTCGCCGGCGAGGATGGTGGTCGCAAGCAAAGCGAGCGAGGCGGCAGCGAGGCCTTTGATCATCGGGGGCTTCCTTCGTGGAGGGGAAAAGGCGGGCGCGAAACGGCGCGGACGGTGCAACATCGCGCCACGCGGTGCAAGGCGGCGCGCGGGCCCCCGATCCGCTTTCGCAAGCACCGACAATTCGCCTAACCTGCTTCAGGGCGCGGCTCCGGGCGGAACCGCCTGCGCCGCAGGGCCGTTCGTCGGCGGTCCGCTGCTTTCCGGCGGTCCCAACCGAGGTCATCGATGCGCGATCAGCCGGCTCCGCTGGAGCTTTGGGCGGGTGTGGAATGCACGATCGTGCGCCTCGGCGACGATTTCAGGGACCAGATCAGGGAGACGGGCCATCGCGAGCGCAGCGGCGACATCGACCTGATCGCCGACCTCGGCGTCAAGACGGTGCGCTTTCCGATCCTGTGGGAAGCGGTCGCGCCGGAGCGGCCGGACCGGCTCGACTTCGCCTGGCAGGACGAGCGGCTCGAAATGCTGCGCGAGCGCGGCATCGACGTGATCGGCGGCCTGCTCCACCACGGCTCGGGACCGTCCTACACCGCGCTCACAGACCCCGACTTCCCGGCCAAGCTCGGCGCCTACGCCGCGCGCGTCGCCGAGCGCTATCCGTGGATCCGGCGCTGGACCCCGGTCAACGAGCCGCTGACCACAGCCCGCTTCTCCGGCCTCTACGGACACTGGTATCCGCACGGACGCGATTATCCCACGTTCCTCGGCTGCCTGGTCAATCAATGCCTCGGCACGCTCGAGGCGATGCGGGCCATCCGCGAGCGCATCCCCGGCGCCGAGCTCGTCCAGACCGAGGATCTCGGCAAGAGCTTCTCGACCGCGCCACTGCGGCATCAGGCGGCGCACGAGAATGAGCGCCGGTGGCTGAGCCTCGACCTGCTCTGTGGCCGGGTCGACGCGGACCATAAGCTGTGGACGTTCCTGCGCAGCGCAGGCATCGGCAGCGCGGCGCTCGAGGCGCTCGGCGGTGGGGAGGCGAGGCCCGGCCTGCTCGGCATCAACCACTATCTCACCAGCGAGCGCTTTCTCGATCACCGCACCCATCTCTATCCGGGCCACGGCACCGGCGGGAACGGCCGCGACCTTTACGTCGACGCCGAGGCGGTGCGGGTGAAGCGGCTCGAGGACGATATCGGCCTGGCGCCGCGCCTTCGCGAAGCGTGGGAGCGCTACGGCATCCCGATGGCGATCACCGAGGTTCATCACGGCTGCACCCGTGACGAGCAATTGCGCTGGTTCGCCGAGGTCTGGAAGACGGCCGGCGCGCTGCGGGGCGAGGGAGTGGACCTGCGCGCCGTCACGCTCTGGTCGGCGTTCGGCAATGTCGACTGGCGGTCGCTGCTCACCGAGCGCCGCGGCATCTACGATTGCGGCGCCTTCGACGTGCGCGGCGGAACGCCCCGTCCGACCGCCGTGGCGAAGGCCGCCGCAGCTTACGGACACGGCCGCGACTTCGACCATCCGGTGCTCGATGCCCCCGGCTGGTGGCGCCGCCTGCCGCGGCTTTACGACTGGCACGGGGGCTGCCGGCCGCCGGGCGGAGACGGCCGCAAGCTGCTGATCGCCGGCGCGACCGGCACGCTCGGCCAGGCGTTCGCGCGCATCTGCGAGCGCCGCGCGCTTCCGTTCCGCCTCACCGCGCGCGACGCGTTCGACATTTGCGACGAGGTCTCGATCGCGGCGGCATTGGCAGAGCACAAGCCCTGGGCGCTGATCAACGCCGCCGGCTTCGTCCGCGTCGCCGACGCCGAGCGCGAGCGCGACACCTGCTTCGCCGCGAATGTGGATGGACCGGAAAAGCTCGCCCGCGCCTGCGCCGGGCGCGGCATCCCGCTCGTCGCCTTCTCCTCCGATCTGGTCTTCGACGGTCTGCTTGGCCGGCCCTATGTCGAGGACGACGCCGTCAGCCCGGACGGCGCCTATGGCGAATCGAAGGCCGAAGCGGAGCGGCGGGTGCCGGACGCCCATGACGGCGCGCTGGTAATCCGCACCAGCGCCTTCTTCGGTCCGTGGGACCGCTACAATTTCGCCTGGGCTTTGCTCTCGGCGCTTGCCGCGGGCGAGCCGTTCGCTGCCTGCGCGCGGACCTTCGTCTCGCCCACCTTCGTCCCGGACCTGTGCCACGCGACGCTCGATCTGCTCATCGACGGCGAGAAGGGCCTCTGGCACCTCGCCAACCAGGGCGCGGTCAGCTGGCACGAATTCGCCCGCCGGGTCGCACAGGCGGCCGGCTTCGACCCGGACCTGATTTCCGAGGCGAACGGCCCGCGGCAGAGCGCCACGATCCTGTCGAGCAGCCGCGGCGCGCTGCTGCGACCGCTCGACGAGGCGATCGCCGATTATGTCCGCGACGTCGCCCACCTGATCGAGCCGGAGGCGCAGATCGCGGCGGAATGATGCGGCGCGGCGTGCTCGCTCCGTGCTTGACAAATAGGATTCTTCCTATTACAATGGTTGCCGTCGAGTCGCGGCTCGGCAGGCTCTTTGACATCGTGAATTGAGACAAAGGCGCGAGCCGGACTCCTCCCCATGCGGCCGCATGGGGGGAGGGCCGCCAAGCGGGGGCTTCGCGCGCGGCTCGCCTTCCCGAGCTCTCCGGCCGATCCCGCCCGAGGTCCCGCGCCTGCTCGACGAATCAATCCTTCGGAAGCAGCTCGCGCCTCACCGTCAGCGACTTCATCGCCAGCCGGATCTCGAGCAGAAACAGGATGAGCCCGGCGATCAGCAGCAGCATCGCGACGATGAAGAACAAGGCGATCGGCTGCGAGAAAGGGAAATCGGCAAGGTCCGCGACGAACAGGATCGCGACGACCAGGCAGGTGAACAAGGCGCTGGCGGTGCAGCAGCGTATCGCCTGGTTGACCACCCTTATCCGGCGATCGAGGTAGCACAATTCCGCCGCCGCGCGTGCACGGCGGGTCTCGTCGTAGCTCTCGATCTCCGCCTCGAGCGTTCGGGCGCGATCGACGACCCGGGCGAGTCGCTGCGCAAGCACGTTGAGGATCGCGCCGATTCCGGCGAGCAGGAATACCGGCGCGATCGCGAGCTGGATGAGATTGGCGACCGTCGAGACAGGCAGCGGCTCCATGCGCCACCCCTAGGGTCCGTACTCGATACCCGCAACGGCCGTGACGGAGCCAAAAGCCGCCCGCCGCTGCGCCGAAGGCGCAGTTTATCCTGAGCGGCTGCTGCAAGCAGCCAGCCGAAGGGCGATCCCGGCCATTGCGGGTATCGAGTACGGACCCTCGGCGTCGCGTCGGCGCTGTGGAAGACGAGTCAGGTCTCATCATCCCCGTCCAGCTCCTCCGGCGCGATGAACTCGGTCAGCAGCCGGAAGGAAGCGCGGAAGCCGAGAGCCGCGGCGACGCCTCCAAGTACCATCGCGGCGAGCGGCCAATGCCCCGGAGCGATGAAATCCAGCATCGAGACGAGGTCGACGACCAAGCCACTCCTCATCGCGGCATAAAGCGCCGCCGCGACGGTCGCGCCGGCGGCGGCCCAGACGCGGCGTCGTCTCAGCCCCGGCCGCGTTTGGCCAAGCTTCCAGATCGTGCCACCGACCAAGGCCGCAAGCGGGGCGAGCATCGGCAGCAGGGACCAGAGCGCGCTCATGCTGAACATCGCGAACACAGGCCCCATCACGACGGCGAGCAGGATCGCCTGCAGCGGATTCCCTCCGGTGAGGATCATGCCGATCGACGGGCCGAGCCAGGCGACGAACATGGTTCCGACCGCGGTCGCGAAGGCTCCGGCAATGAGGCTGCGGAGCGCAAAGCTCAGGAAGCGCGTCAGCGCGCGAATTGCACGAGGTCCCAGCGATTGCCGTAGAGGTCCTCGAACACCGCGACCTTGCCGTACGGGGCCTGCTTGGGCTCGCGCACGAAGCGGATGCCGGCGGCGAGCATCGCCGCATGGTCGCGGTCGAAATCGTCGGTCTCGAGAAACAGGAAGACGCGGCCGCCGGCCTGATCGCCGACGAAGCGCGCCTGCTCCTCGTCGGAGGCGCGGGCGAGCAGAAGCGAGGTGCCGGACGAGCCGGGCGGCGCGACGAGGACCCAGCGCTTGTCCTGCTCGGGCTGGTACTCGTCGGCGACGAGCGTGAAGCGCAGCTTCTCGGTGAAGAAGGCGATTGCCTCGTCATAGTCGCGGACGAGGAGGGCGACATGGGCGATCGACTGGCGCATCGGCGCCGAGGCTATCGCCGGCACCGGGCCGTGGAAAGGCTCAGGCGTCGGGGGCGACGAAGCCGGCGACGAAATAAGCGAGGATGGCGAGCGGGCCGAGCACGAACAGGCTGAGCACGGCACCGACCCGGACGAGCGTCGCATCGACGTCGAAGGCGCGGGCGAAGCCGGAGCAGACGCCCATCAGCTTGCGGTTGGTACGATCGAGTGCGTAGCGGGTCATGGTCTTGGTCCCTGGGGTCGAAATGTTCGGTGGAAAAGGGAGCGGCCGGAGCCGGTCGGTTCAGGCGAACTGAACGACCGGTCCGATCGCGGCGGAGACGAACAGCGCGCTGGTGACGAGAGCGGCGATCATCGAAACGGCGAACTGCTGAGCGTTGGCGAAGGTCATTGTCTTACTCCCTGAACTGGCGATCCGGACCGTTCCGTCCGCCATGCCGAGATATCAGCATGAGCCGTGCCAGAAGCGGAAAGTGGCGGAAAACGGCCATTCTTTCCGCTACCACCGCCACCGACCGGCAATCACGGCGCCAAAGAACAGTATTTTCCCCCAATTGTTGGTGCGGCCGTTCGCGGATGTGCGGGCATTGCGTCCGGCGCGCCACGAACCTACGTCGCCGATGAGCATGAGGAGGAATGAATGCCCGAGAGAAGCGGACCGATGACGTGCCCGGTCGACGGTACGACGCTGGTGATGAGCGAGCGCCAGAATATCGAGATCGACTATTGCCCGACCTGTCGCGGCGTGTGGCTCGACCGCGGCGAGCTCGACAAGATCATCGAGCGCAGCAGCGCCGACGCGGCCGCGCCCCAGCAGCCGCAGGCGCCGCCGCAGGCCTCGATGCCGCCGATGCCCCCGCAGGCGCCTCAGCAGCAGCATTACGGCGATCCCTATTCGGACCGCGGCCGCGACTACGGCCATCACCGCCCGCACAAGCGCCGCAAGAGCTTCCTTGAAGAGCTTTTCGACTAATATTTGCCGTGGACTTGCGCTTTTCGACAAGTCTCGTCGGTCGATTGTCGATTTAGTCCAGGATAGGTCCGAATCCGGAGCTTTCTCCTGTGGCTGCGGGCCGCATGGGGATGTAGTCTTGGTGTGACGGGGCAGCATCACCGACAGGGCCGTCAGCGGTCCGCTGTGCGGCGGCTCCCGTCCGCCCGCGCCTCGGGAGTCGAGTCGCGACGAAAAGGAGACCCCGATGGCCCGCGTCGTCAGCTTGAGCGCCCAACAGCCCCGCGACCCCTCGAACAAGCCCACCGACATATTGGCGCTGCGAGCGCTGGCGCAGGCGGCGGTCGACGTCGAGCTGTTCACCATCCCGCTCTACATGACGAGCCTCTATTCGATCGCGGGCAGGCACGAGATCAACGATCAAAATGCCCTGTACAAGGGCTGGATCTGGCCCGGCGCCGGGCCGGTCGCGGAGCCCGCCTCGACCAACGACAAGGCCTTCAACATCCTCTTCTCGATCTTCATCGAGGAGATGCTGCATCTCCAGATGGCGGGCAACATGGCGACGGCGGTCGGCATCTCGCCCTCCTTCACCAGCACTTCGCTGCAGACGCAGAACCATGGCTGGAAATGCTATGGGGACAATGTCTCGATCATCCCCAACATCATCGATCTCAAGGACACGATTCTCGAGGATCCGAACAGCAAGACGCTGACCGTGCCGGTGAACATCGGCCCGCTCGACGAGACCCGCCTCAAGCTGTTCATCGCCATCGAGCAGCCGGACGAGCAGGCCCGCGAGGCGATCCTTCCCGAGGCCAGGGGAAAATATTTTCCGCCGGCACCGTTCCCGACCTGGACTCCGGCGCAGCCGCTGCCCCTGTTCGGCACGATCGGCCACATGTACCAATGCTATTACGACTATCTGCACATCAGCTACACCGACGGCACGTCGCTATGGGACGCGGTGTTCGACCCCAAGGCGGTGCAGCAGGATCATTTCAACCAGACCAAGAAGCTCCCGCAATATAGATTCGACCTGACCATCGATCTGAGCGACTCCAAGACTGCGTTCAACGACATGTGCCAGATGATGGACGCGATCACCGACCAGGGCGAGGGCAGCGTCCTCGATCCGCTGCCGCCACCTCCGATCGGAGGGACGCCCGTGCTCGAGGCGGTCCTCGAGGAATATCGCTCGATCAAGCCGAACCTCGAGCAGCTCTACGTCAGCTACGATGCGGACGGGCAGAAGCAGGCGCTATCGGCGGACGCCAACGCCCGCTCCGACAATGACGGCGGCGACCATTATGAGCGCTTCCTCGAGATCCAGGGGATGCTTCCGGACATCGTCACCTGGGCGCAGGCCGGCAAGTCCGGCAATTGGCAGCCGGACGACTTCATCGCTCCCGGGGGCCAGCCGGGCAATCCGTACGGCTTGCCTTCTCCCGAGGATCTCGCCGCCGCCTGGAACAGGATCGCGACCGAGGACGGCTGCCTCGACACCAACTTCGTTTTCCTGAGCAAGGCCTGCGTCGGATCGATCGCCGGAACGACGACCGTGCTCGAATCCTACTGGAAGGATGCGACCGTCGGCTTCCCCGGCCCCGCCATGGGCGCGACCGGCAACCGGATGTCGACGATCTGGGCGGCGTTCGGCCGCGCGCCGGTCCTGTCGCTGGGGCTCGATCCGCTGCCGCCCAACACGCTCGGCCATTCCTGCCAGGCGATCGACTACAACATCCAGGCCGGCGGGACCGTCAACGACTGCGCCAACGTCGCGACCTATCATGGCTGCATCGGATCGAACAATTGTCACGCCGAGGGCGGCTGCGGCTTCGTCAACAAGGTGACCGGCGGCGGCAGCTGCAGCGGCGGCGGCGGCGGCGGCAGCTGCTCGACGCAGGCGACCGTCGGCGGCAGCGGCGTCGGCACCGGCTCGTGCGGAGCTTCGGGCGGGGCATGCGGCAGCGCCGGCGGCGCCAAGGCCGACTGCAGCGCCGCGTCGGGCGAGGCCGGCGCCGAAGGCGGCAAATGCGGCAGCCCGGACGTCGCCAAGGGCGGCGGCTGCAGCGCCGCCTCGGCGAGCGAGCCGGGAGCCTCGGTCGCGGGCTCGTGCGGGGCTTCGGCCGGAGCGGGCGGCACATGCGGCAGCGCCGGGGGCGCCAAGGCCGACTGCAGCGCGGCGTCGGGCCAGGCCGGTGCCGAAGGCGGCAAGTGCGGCAGCGTGGACGGCGCCAAGGCCGACTGCAGTGCGGCGTCGGGCCAGGCCGTTGCCGAAGGCGGCAAATGCGGCAGCGTGGACGGCGCCAGGGCCGACTGCAGCGCGGCGTCCGGCCAGGACGGTGCCGAGGGCGGCAAATGCGGCAGCCCCGACGTCGCCAAGGGCGGCGGCTGCAGCGCTGCCGCGGAGAGCGGATCGGGCGCCGCCGCGGTGGGCGGTTCGTGCGGAGCTCCGCAGATTTACTCGGGACCGGGCGACAATAAGTGCCAGGGCTTCGGCGGCTGCGCGGTGCCGATCTCGGCCTCGCAGCTCTATCCGCCGCCGCCCGACGGCCGCCCCGAAGCGCAAATGCAGGTGTTCGACTACCAGCCGGATTCGAGCGGCTTCAACGGCTACAAATCGGTGGAGGTCGGCAAGATCCTCTACCAGAAGGGGGACAAGGTCGACGAGG
>DASQKE010000333.1:0-3155 GCA_035630675.1 Allosphingosinicella sp. | reverse complement strand
ATCGTCCCGGCGACCGCCGTTCAGGCGATGAACGTCGCGGTCTTCCTTCAGAAGGCCGAAGCCCTCCAGAAAAAGGGCATGGCGGCGATGTTCTCGAGCGACATCGGCCTGCTCAAGAACGAGCTCAAGGGCGCGGGCGGCGCCCTGCGCGAGGAGCGCCTCGCCGCCCAGCGTGCCGGCCGTCGCCCCGCTTATTGTCCGCCCGAGAGTCCGGCGATCCAGCCGAACGAGCTCCTCGCCCACTTCCGCGCGATCCCGGCGCCGCAGCGCGCGCGTATGGAGGTCAAGGATGCGCTGCGCAGCCTGTTGGTGCGCAAATATCCCTGTCCGGCTTGACCGCGCGCTAGCCCAGCACGCCCATCGCCAGCAGCAGCAGGAAGAAGATCATCGCCGCCATGATCGTGAAGATCACCAGGAAGAAGGTGCGCCAAAGGGCGCTCAGGCGCGACAGGCCGTAGGCGCCTTTCAGCTGCCGGTACATGTGGATCGGCGGCACGAAGGTCATCACCAGCATCGCGAAATCGCCGCTGCGCAGCACGGGTCGGACCAGCGACAGCGCGACCACCAGCAGGGTCATGAACGCGATCGAATAGGTCACGAACACGACATGGTCATAGGCCCTGTACCTGCGCCGCCACAGGAACAGCAGTGCCACGAACGGCACCGAGATCGGGATCAGCGCCCAGGAGAATTTGTAGGCGTTGGTCTGGAGCTTGTAGAACAGCAGCGACGGATTCTCCCTGGCCTTCTGATAGGCCTTGTTGAACCATTCGATGTTCGACGGCCGCTCGGTGAGGCGGATGTCGAGTCCGTTTTCGGTCGTCTGCTGCGCCAGCAACACCATGCTGAGCGACTGGCGCAGGTCGTCGATCCGGGCATCGACCTGGCGCACGTCCTGGCCGCGCGCCACCATCTGCGGGCGCTGCGCCTCGAGCTGCGCGAGCTCGTTGCGCATGCGCTGGTGCTCGGCCTCGATCTCGGCCCTCGCCCCCGGCGGCATGGTCGCCGAGATTGGCCCGAACGGCCCGCCCAACGTGCTGAACACCGCGAACATCAGGAAGACCGAGAACAGGAACAGGGCGATCGGCGAGACATAACGTGCCCGCTCGCCCTCGATATAGCGGCGGGTGAGCTCGCCCGGGCGCCAGGCGAGCATCGGCAAGGTGCGCCAGATCTTGCCTTCGAAATGGAACACGCTGTGCAGCAGGTCGTGGCCGAAGCCGCGCAGCGAGCGGTGGACATGGCCCTTCTGACCGCATTGATGGCAATAGGGGCCGGCCATGGCCGCGCCGCAATTGAGGCACTTGCCCTCGCGTTCGTCCGTGCTTTCCCCCGCCTCGGGCTCAACCGCGCGGGCGATCATGCTGCCGGTGACCGCTTCTCCCAGACCCTCGATCGCCATCCTGACCCCTCGCCGGACATATTGGCGCATGCGTCGGCTTTCGTCGAGGCGGATCGATCCCATCCCGCCCTTCCGGCGCAAGCTGGAATCTCACGGCGTGACCGGTGTGGACCAGCCCGCGTTCCGGCTAACCCAGCGCCCCGAGCCCGAGCAGCAGCATGAAGAACAGGGTGGCGGTGATCGCGCAGAAATTGACGAGCAGGAAGGTGCGCAGCAGCGCGCTCGCCCAGTGGAGCGAGTAGGCCTGCCTGAGCTGACGGAACATGTGGACCGGCGGGATGAGCAGCGCCGCCGGTACGAGGATCGTCGAGCCGATTCCGGCGAAGCCGAGGATTGTCAGCGCAACCGCCAGCAAGGTCATGAAGGCGAGCGAATAAGTGACGAAGACGGTATGGTCGTAGAAATGGAAGCGGCGCGTCCAGAAGAAGAGCAGCCAGACGAACGGCACCGACAGCGGAATCAGCAGCCAGGAGAATTTGTAGCCGTTGGACTGGAGCTTGTAGAGCGCCAGGCCCGGATTCTCGTTGAACTTGTTGAGCCCGTGGTCGAGCCGCTGCCAGCCGGTCGAGAAATTCGTGCCGCTTCCCAGCCGTTCCAGGGGCACCCGGTCGATCGCCTCGACCTGCTCCTGCGCCGTGACCACCGCGCGGTCGAGCTCCGCAGCGGTCGCCGGCCGGTCGTTATCGCCCTTCACGGTCTCGCCGCGCGCCAGCGCCGCACGGCGGGAACGCGCCTCGGCGAGCTCGCGCGCGGACTCGGTACGCGCCGTCTCGAGCCCCTTTCGCACGGCGCCCGCGGACACGCCCTCGAGGTTGCTCAGCGACAGGCCGTAGATCGAAAGCACCCCGAACATCAGGAACACCGAGAACAGGAACATCGCGATCGGCGACACGAACTTGGCGCGCTCGCCATGGGCATAGCGGCGGGTCAGCTCGCCCGGTCGCCAGGCGAGCAGCGGCAGGGTCCGCCACAGCTTGCCGTCGAGATGGAGGACACCGTGGATGAGGTCGTGCCCGATCGCGGCGAGGCTGCGATGGACATGCGCTTTCTGCCCGCAGCGGCGGCAATAGGCGCCGTCGATCCCGGCGCCGCAATTGAGACAGGCCTCGCCGCCCTCGCCGACGTGCTCGCCGGCCTGCGGCTCGACCGCTCGCGCGGCCATTGTGCCCGTCACCACGTCGCTGACGCCCTCGATCTCGTGCACTTCGACGTTCCTCCGCCCGGCATAATGGCCCAACGGCGCTGGGTCGTGAAGGCGCTTCGACGACCGTGCGCGCAAGCCCGTCTGGCACCGCTTTCGCCTATTCTTAGGCGATTCTGAGCCTATTTTCCTCAAGAATGGTCATTTCTCGATGCGCTTAAGCTACTGACAATACAGTACAAACCTTGCCATTCGGCCCTGAAAGGCCCAGAATTGCCTATTTTAGGCTCCGCTCCATTCCGAGATCCCGCATCGCGCGCCTTCGCGCCGTCCCGCCCCCCATGCTATCGCCGCTTCATGACCCGTACCGGCCTCCTCGGCGGCTCCTTCAATCCGGCCCATCGCGGGCATCGGCGGATCAGCCTCGGCGCCGCGCGTCGGCTCGGCCTCGATGAAGTCTGGTGGCTGGTCTCGCCGGGCAACCCGCTGAAGGAGGCGAAGGGGATGGCGCCGCTCGCCGCGCGCTTCGCCTCGGCCCGCCGCGCCGCCCGCGGGTCGCCGATCAAGGTCACCGCGATCGAGCGGGAGCTCGGCACGCTTTATACCGTGGAC
>DASQKE010000332.1:0-11025 GCA_035630675.1 Allosphingosinicella sp. | reverse complement strand
AATTCCACGGCTGGGGGTCGCGCACTGCCGATATCGAGAAGCCCGACCGGCTGGTCTTCGACATCGACCCCGATGAGGGCCTGAGCTTCGATGAAGTGAAGCGCACCGCGCGCGATCTCCATCGCTACCTCGCCGACATGGGCCTGCAGAGCTTCCCGCTCACCACCGGCGGCAAGGGGCTCCACGTCGTCGTGCCGCTGACGCCGGAGGCGGAGTGGCCGGTGGTCAAGGACTTCGCCCAGCGCTTCTGCGTCGCGCTGGCGACCGCCGAGCCCGAGCGCTTCACCTCCAACCTCGCCAAGGCGAAGCGCAAGGGCCGGATCTTCCTCGATTACCTCCGCAACCAGCGCGGCGCGACCGCGATCATGCCCTACAGCGCGCGGGCGCGGGACAATGCCACAGTCTCCGCGCCGATCATCTGGGACGAGTTGGAGGATCTGGAGGGCGGCAACATCTACACGGTGCGCGACGCCGATTTGCTGGTCGAGCGCGCGTCGAGCCGGGCACTGCAAGGCTGGGGCGAAGCGAGCCAGGTGTTGCCGGACCTGTGAAGGGGACAGTCACTAGTGACTGTCCCTAACCGGCGTACCAGACCCCCGAGACGACGGCGAACGCGACAAGTGCCGCAACCGCGGCGCGCGAAGCGGGAGCTGCGACCATCGGCTCGGTTCCGGGAGGCGCCGGGCGGCGGCCGCTGACCATCGGGCCGATCAAATTGTCACGTCTGAACAGCAGATAGAATGCGATCGCGGCGAGGTGGAGCCCGATCAGGATCAGGAGATAATCGAACAGATCGGCGTGAAGCTCGGTCAGAGTTTCTGCCAGGTCTTCCGAAACGAAGCCCACGAGAGGGCCGCTCAGAAAGCCGTCTTCGTCGGAGGCGAACAGGCCGAGGGCGGTCTCGAGTGAGACCATTGCGAGAAGCGCGAGGACGCTTAATGCCCCGAGCGGATTGTGGCCGAGGACGAAGCCCGACCGCCCGCGCAGATAGGCGGCGATCGCGCGGCGGCCGCGCACGAAGCTCGCGAAGCGGGCGGTCGAGCTGCCGACGAACCCCCAGACGAGGCGGAAGACGACGAGCCCGAGGATGAGGAGGCCGGCGCGATAATGCCAGTCGAGCAGCTCTTCTTCGGCGGTCCACCAGGCGAAGGCGATCAAAGCCGCCAGCAGCCAGTGGACGAGCCGGACCGCGCGGTCCCAGACCGCGACGCATGAGGCCGGCGCCTCCGGCTCAGTCGCGCTCGGGGGCGCGGAACTTGTCATGGCAGTTGGAGCAGCTGTCCTTGAGCGCCGGCAAAGCGCCGCGGATCGCGTCGACATTGCCGGTCTGCGCGGCCGCGTTGAACGAAGCGGAGGCCTGTTCCATGCGCTGCGCGGCGCTGCGGAAGGTCGCGGCGTCGGACCAGATTTCGGCCTTGGCGCGGGTGCGGCCGGCCTCGGGGCCGCTGCCTTGCGGGAACCAGGTCGGAATCTGCGGGCCGTAGCGAGCGATGAGCGCGGCGTGGCGCTGGATCGCGGCGACGTCGGGGGAGCCCGCCTTGAGCTCGCGATTGATGCCCTTCATCGCGTCGCCCATTTCCTCATAATTGTCATGGCGGGCCTTCATGATCGCCTTGTGGTTCGGCGGCGCCCCCTGCCCCGCCGCGACATTGGCGACGGTTGCGTTGGTCTGCTGGTTGGACGCGGAGTCGTTGGCGTCTTCGCCGCCGCCGCTGTTGCACGCCGCCGTCGCGACGATCGCCGCGATCGAAAGCCCGAGGACAATCCTGCTCATACGCTCACCTCCGTTGGGGGAACCGATGGCGGAATGCGCTCATGGGAGCAAGCGTGCAGGCGATGCGTGCGATCAAGGAAGCCGCTAGGGCTGAACCTGTCGAAGCCCGGGTCCGCGCGCTTCAGGCCGCCCTTCGACAGGCTCAGGGCTAGCGGGGTTCTTGTTCCCGATCCGCTTACGGGCGCTCGGCGATCTTCGTCCACTCGTCGCCGCGCAGGGTGTGGCGGCCCCAGCGCCAGGCGCGGCCATCGCCATCGAACAGGCGCACCGCGAGCAGGCCGCCATAGCCGCCGCCGGCTTGCCTCGAATTGACCCACCAGCCGGCCGACGGATCGAACAATTTGACCTCGCCGTCGCCGGACACCAAAGCGCAGGCCTCGTGATAGATCACGTCCTCGTCGATCCAGTGAGTGGAAACCTGCTCTGCGTCCCATTTACCGAACCATTGCGAGGTCGCCCCCTCGTCATATTGCTGGACGAACTGGGCGGGAAAGCTCTGCAGGCCGCGCTCGGCGAACAGCTCGCGCGCCATGCAGCCCAGAGCGCCGCAGTCGAGCGTGTCGCGCTCGACCGCCTCGCACCAGTGGATCGGCCAAGGCGAGGGTCCCCATTTCCACTTCTGCCGCAGCCAGCGCGGGCCGCTCGCGGCGTCGGCGCCGTTGAGTTGGGCGAAATCGTAGGACATCACCCATTCGCGGGCGACGTCGCAGCACGCCTCGCCGTGATGGGCGATCGAGCTGTACGGGAACTGCTCCCAGCGCGTGCTGGGGCACGGGCGGTCGAGGATTTGGGGCTCGTCGACGATGAGGTCGAGACGGTTATCCGCGGCCGAATACATAGGACATGCTCCTGTCGTAACCGCCGGCGTCGCAGAAGATGATGAGGTCTCCGGCCCTGGTGCCTTCGGGAAGCTGGACGTTGGCGGCGACGACGTCATGCTCCATGCACAGCCGCCCCATCAGATGGGTCTTGCCGCGCCTCAGCGGTTGCCACGCGCCGGTCTCGCCGCACCGGCGCAGCATGCGGTGGGGGTAGAAGAAATGCATCGGCAGCTCGGCGATCGAAGCATCGACCACCGCCTCGACATGATCTTCTTCATGCTGCTGGATCTCGAGCACGCGCATGGCGAGCGCCATCGACGGCTGGGCCATCGCCTTGCCCGGCTCGGAGACGATCTGCCTCACGTTCGGCAGCAAAGCGCGCACCGTGTCGACGGCGCGGGCGAAATCGCCTTCCTCGCCGTCGTGCCAGTCGTCCGGGAACCAGCCGCCGCCCATGTCGAGGATCTCGATGCTGCGGCCCGAAAGCGTCTCGATCGAGCGGCACCATTTCAGGATGCTCTCGAACAGATGCCACCATTGCGCGACGCCGATATGCGACGAGGCCATGTGGAAGTGGATGCCGAACTTGCTGTCCTGCGGCAGCCGCTTGACGCCGTCTATCAGCTTGCGGAATGTCTTTGGGCTGTCGAGCGGAATGCCGAAGCGCGAGGTGACGTTCGGCGTGCGGATGCGGACGCCGACATGGTGCGCGGCGAGGTCGCCCGCCGCCATCGCCTCGACGGTGCGCTCGAGGTCCGCGATCGAATCGCAGAAGACGGCGTGGAGGGGTCCGTCCGGCAGCATGTCCCGGGGCCACCATTTGCCGGGGCCGTTCAAGATGCACTCGTCGGTGCGGAAACCGACCGCGAGCGCCGCCTGGATTTCGGCGAGGCTTATGCCCTCGGCGAGGAAGCCGTGCTTGCGCGCCAGCGCGATCAGACGCGGATCGGGATTGGTCTTGATCGAATAAGCGTTCACCACCTGGGTCTCGTTGGTGCTGATCCGGTGGGCGCGCTCGCTCGCCTGCCTGAACAGGCCCTCGGCGGTCTTCTCGAAGAACAGGAATTCGGGGGTCTGCACCTGCTCGAAATCCACGCCGGCGAGATCGGCGAGGAAGCTTTCCGGCACGGCGGCCGGTGCGCCGCCTGAGTCAGCCGCCTCGTCTTCGCCATCCATCATCGCCCGGCCGTTCTTGTGGAGCTGCTCGGCGAGGGCGGGCAGGCCGGACGGATGCTTCATCGAGTGGCCGATCGCGCCCGCGAAGGGCTCGGGCAGCGGCGGCAGCGGATAATCGGCGCGCACCGGCACTTCGAGGACGACCCGAGTGAATTCCTCGCTGTCGGCGCGCTCGGGCCGGGCGAGGATTCCGCTGGCTTCCTGGACCAGGCGGGCGGGAAGGTTGGTGCCGGCGATTGTCGCGCCGTGGACCCAGGCCGGAAAGCGCGGATTCCATTCGAGCAGCCAGAGCTGGCCCTTCGGATCGCGGACCATCTCGAGCTCGCCGCCGCCGGTCCAGTTGAGATCGCGCACGATCCGGCGGAGCGGGTCGAGGAAGTCGCCGGGAACGTCGCAGACGTCGCCGGCCCAGGTCTTGCCCTCGGGCGTGATGTCGCGCTTGCGCATCGAAACGGCGCCGAGCAGCTCGCCCCGATAGGCGGAGAGCATTACCGATTCCTCGTATCCGCCGACATGGGCCTGCAGGAACAGCTTCTGGGTCGACCAGACCTTGGAGAGGGCGGCCCGCGCCGCTTCGAACACGTCCCAGCTCGGCGTCCGCGCGGCGTCGTAATAGGGCCCCTTGAGCCAGACCCGCCAATTGTGCCTGCGGCAGAAGGCGTGGAGGTCCCAATCCGACACATCCGTGGAGATGTGGGTGGGGATCGCGACCGGAAGTCCCTCGTGCGCCTCGACGCCGGGCTTCGCGATCCGCTTGAACGCGGCCATCGGCGGTGCAAGCAGGTTGCGGTGGCCGTCCGGGAACAGGTCCGCGAGCCACATCGCCTCGAGGTCGCTGCCCGAGATCCAGTAGGCGCCGCCGTCGAGCAAGGCCTTCACCTTGGCGCCATAGCTTTCGAGGTCGAGCTCGTCCCACGGCCGCTGGATCCAGAGGTCGTCCAGATCCTGCCAATGTATTCCCGAGACGCGATTAGAATATTCGACGCCGGTCAGCGTGGCATTCGGATAGCCCTGCCGCAAGGAACGAACAATACCGACGCCCGGCTGCGGATTACCGCCGGAATAGAGACCGCTCACATAAATCTTCATGTTCGAACGCAATACCTCTCCGTCGCCGAGACCGACGGTCTGCAGGAATAAGTTCGTCGAGCGAACTTTAACTGGACTGTGCGGAATTCGTTAGGCTGAATATATGCTCTGCAGCACCAACACAGATTAAGAATTAGATTTTTAATAACCGAGACCGGCTGAACGGCGGAACCGGCGGAGGGTTCCGTTACGCCCCCGCTGCGGCGAATCCGTTTCGGCGCAACGGCTTATCGGGCGAAGGGGTGCGGCGGGCCGAGCGGGTTTCCGCCCTGCCGCGCAGCGGTGGGGCGGAACCTCCACACAAAAGAAGACGCCCCGGCCGAGACCGGGGCGTCTTCCACGCGTCGAAGCCTGAATACGGGGCTTCGAACTTCTAGCGGCAGCGGCGGGTGCTGCGGCCCCTCTGGACCTCGCGGCCGATCAGCGCGCCCACCGCGGCGCCGAGCACGGTGCCGGCGGTCCGCGAACGGCCGCCGTCGAGAGCGCGGCCGACCAGGGCGCCGCCGGCGCCGCCGACGATGAGGCCGGTGGTGCCGTTCGAGCGGCGGCAATAGACGCGGCCGTCGCGGCCCTGCCAGGTCGGACCGTTATAATAGCCCTGCGCCGAAGCGACGCTCGGGAGAGCGGGGACCGTCAGGGTCACGGCCGAGACGGCGATCAGGATCTTGCGCATCGGAATACTCCTTACTGTTTTCTCTCTGCGGGGATGCGGCCCCACGGGATGAAAGAGGGTCTAGGCCGATTCGGCTGAGCCCGGTCTGAACTGGGGCGTTAGCTGAGGTTCAGGAGAATAAACGCCGATGCGCCGCGCGATGCCCTCGCGCCCCAGAGTGTAAAGAGTTCGGTTAACGGCTTCTTTACCAAGGGCGTTTACTCCTCCGCCGGGTGCAATAGGGAATTCGACATGAGCATCATTCTTGCAGCCTTGCTGCTTGGGCCGAGCGGACTTCCGGAGATCGACCGCCGTTCGCTCGACTTGCAGGCGCGCGCCGAGGCGCTGCAGCCGCGGCTCGCCCGCTCGCGCCGCGAAGGCCTGTTCGAGCTCGAGGCGATGACGACCGTGTGCCGCGCCGCGGGCAATCAGCCGGATCCGCGTGCCTTCCTCGGCACGTTGAGCCGCGCCTACGGCCTCAACGCGACCGAAGCGGCCGCGCTTCGCGGCAGCTGCGCAGCCTATCTCGCCGGCCGCGCCGACGGCGGCCGCTGACGCTCCTCGGCCGCTCGGCCTGAGCGATCTGCAGCACTTCATGCTCTTGACCGTCCCGCTGCGGGGCAGCGGCGACGGCCCCATGGCGATCGGCGCGGCGCTACAGTAAGAGCCGCAATCGGCGACGAATAATTTCTGAACCGCCTCCGTGGTCAGTCGGCGTCAGGGGTGAGCGGGCGACGTGAAGATCGGGGTTACAATTTCCACATTGACGCTTCTGTTGGCGGCCGCGCCCGCTGCGGCGGAAGAGGCGCGTGCAATCCTGTCGGTCACCGCCATCGTGTTGCCCACCCCCACGGCCGTCCCGGTTTCGACCGTGACCGCGGTGCGCCCCGACGAGCGGCCGCTCGCCGACGCCGAAGCGCGGCTCGGCGCCCCCGTCCGCCGCCGTGGCCGGATCGTCTTTACTGCGCGGACTGTTTCCCGGGCCGCCGGGGGCGCGAACCGAAGCGCGACCCGCTACCTCACCGTCACTTACTGAGCCCTTGCCCGCTGGCGCCACGCCGCGTCTCTGCCTAAAAGATCGCCGACAAAGCGCGGAACGAGGGCATGATGGCGACGGCACGACCACCGGCGGACGAAAAAAGGGGCCTCAGGCGGGTCGTCTTCGCCAGCCTCGTCGGCACCATGGTCGAATGGTACGACTTCTTCCTCTACATCTCCGCCGCCGCTCTGGTCTTCAACGTCGTCTTTTTCCCGACCGCCGATCCGTGGACGGGCATCTTGCTCGCCTTCGGCTCCAACGCGCTCGGCTTTTTCGCGCGCCCGGTCGGCGGGATCGTCTTCGGCCATTATGGCGACCGCATCGGCCGGAAAAGGCTGCTGATGCTGAGCCTCGTGCTGATGGGCGCGGCGACGGTGCTGATCGGCGTCCTCCCCACTTACGGGCAGATCGGCGTCGCCGCGCCGATCCTGCTCGTGCTGCTCCGCCTCGTCCAGGGCTTCGCGGTCGGCGGCGAATGGGGCGGCGCGGTGCTGCTCGCCGCCGAGCATGGCGACGCGCGCCGGCGCGGCTTCTGGGCGAGCTGGCCGCAGGCCGGCGTCCCGCTCGGGCTGGTGCTCGCCTCGGGCGTGCTCGCCTTGATGTCGGCCTTCCTCAGCGAGGCGGAGTTCCTCGCCTGGGGCTGGCGCATTCCTTTCCTGCTTTCTGCTGTGCTCGTCCTGCTCGGCTGGTGGATCCGCAATTCGGTCCCCGAGAGCCGGACGTTCGAGGATTCGCTCGCCTCGGCCGAGGCGCCGCCGCGGATGCCGGCGCTCGACGTGCTGCGCGAGCGCCCCGGCGGCCTCTTGACCGGCGCCGGCCTCAGGGTCGGCGAGAACATCTCCTACTACATCATCACCGGCTTCTCGCTGACCTACATCACCAGCGCCGCGGGCCTCAGCCGCGACGTGGCGCTGCAAGCGGTGCTGATCGGCTCGCTCGTCCACTGCCTCAGCATCCCGCTCGCGGCGCGGCTTTCGGATGAGATCGGCCGGCGCTGGGTCTATGCCGTGGGCGGCCTCGGCCTCGCCGCCTTCAGCTTCGCCTTCTTCCCGATGCTGGCGAGCGGCGACCGGGGAACGATCGTGCTCGCGATCACCATCGCGCTCGTCCTCCACGGCACGATGTACGGCCCGCAGGCCGCCTTCATCGCCGAGCTGTTCCCGACCCGCTACCGCTATTCCGGCGCGTCGATCGCCTATCAATTGACCTCGATCTTCGCCGGCTCGCTCGCTCCGATCGTGGCGACCGCGATCTACCGGTCGACCGGCAGCGCCTTCTGGATCGCCGTCTATGTCGGCGCCGCCTGCCTGATCAGCGGCGTCACGGCGCTCCTCGCCCGCGAGACCAGGGGCGTCGAGCTGGCGTCGATCCGGTGAGCACGATCTTCCAGCCGGGTCCGTCCGCAGCGGGCGAGGCGCCGAGCCCGGCGCCGGGCGCGGGCGAGGCCTCGTTCCACGCGCTCGCCGATTCGATCGACCAGATGATCTGGTCGACCCGGCCCGACGGCCATCACGATTATTACAACCGCCGCTGGTACGATTATACCGGCGTCGCGGCCGGCGCCACCGACGGCGAGGCGTGGAACGAGATGTTCCACCCCGACGACCGCGAGCGCGCCTGGACGGTCTGGCGCCATTCGCTCAGCACCGGCGAATCCTACCATATCGAGTATCGGCTGCGGCACCGTTCGGGCGAGTATCGCTGGGTGCTGGGCCGCGCCCAGCCGGTGCGCGGGCCTTCGGGCGAGATCGTGCGCTGGTACGGCACCTGCACCGACATCCATGACCTGCGCCTCGCCCAGGATGTCGCCCGGCGGGCGGAGGAGCGCTACCGGCTCGCCTTCCGAGCCACCAAGGACGCGATCTGGGACGTCGACCTCACCACCGACGAGCTCGACTGGAACGAGGCGCTGCAGACCGCCTACGGCTACGCGCCCGAATCGACGCGCGTGACGGCGGACTGGTGGCTCGATCATATCCACCCCGACGACCGCGCCCGGGTCGACGCCGGCGCGCGCGCCGCGATCGCGGGCGACGGCCAGGACTGGACCGAGGAATATCGCTTCCGCCGCGCCGACGGCAGCTACGCCCAGGTGCGCGACCGCGCGACCGTCATCCGCGACGAGTCCGGGCGCGCGGTGCGGATGATCGGCGCGATGCTCGACCTTACCGACTGGAAGAAGGCCGAGGCGCACCAAAGGCTGCTGATCAACGAGCTCAACCACCGCGTGAAGAACACGCTCGCCATCGTCCAGAGCATCGCCCACCAGACCTTCCGCGACGCCGCCGCGGACGGCGCGCGGCAGACGTTCGAGGGGCGCCTCGCCGCGCTTTCCGCCGCGCACAACGTGCTCACCGACCGCAGCTGGGCGCCGGTCTCGTTGCGCAAGATCGTCGAGGATGCGGTGGCGCCGCACAGCGGCTGCGCCGGCCGCTTCGCGATCGCCGGACCCGACGTCGATTTGCCGCCCAAGGCGGCGGTGTCGCTGGCGCTCACCGTCCACGAGCTTTCGACCAACGCGGTCAAATATGGCGCCCTCTCCGCGCCCGGCGGCCGGGTCGAGATAGGCTGGCGCGTCGAGGCCGGCCGACTCCGCTTCGTCTGGCGCGAGAGCGGCGGGCCGGAGGTCTCGGAGCCGACTCGCCGCGGCTTCGGCACGCGGATGATCGAGCGCGGCCTCGCCGCCGAGCTCGACGGCACCGCCGCGATCGAATTTCGCCGCGAAGGCGTCGTCTGCACGATCGACGCGCCTTTGCCTGCGGCCGTGGCGGCGGGGGCATAAGCTTGCTAGCAGCGGCGCGTCCCTCGATGTGGAGCCGCCTTGTGTCCCGTCTCTTCGCCCGCTCCTTGCTCGCCGCCGCCGCGCTCGCCAGTGCCGGCGCAGCCATCGCCGCCGAAGGCATGTGGACCTTCGACAATTTCCCGATCGCCGAGGCGAACCGGACGCTGGGCACGCGCATCGATCAGGCGTGGCTCGACCGGGCCCGGCTCGCCTCGGTAAGGCTCGGCGGCGCCTCGGGCGGCCTCGTCTCGGCAGAGGGGCTGATCTTCACCAACGAGCATGTCGTCTCGGGCTGCGTCGAGGACCTCTCGACCCCGCAGCTGAATTACGTCGCGACCGGCTTCACCCCCGCCGCCCGCGCCGGCGAACGCCGCTGCCCGGGCATGACCGCCGAGATCCTGACCGGCATCGCCGACGTCACCGCGCGGATGCAGGCGGCAGGGCGCGGGCTCGAGCGCGAAGCCTTCACCCGCGCCCGCGATGCCGAAGCCGGACGGATCGAGACGGAGGCGTGCGGCGGCGATCCGACCCGCCGCTGCCAGCTGGTGTCCCTCTACCGGGGCGGCCAGTTCAAGCTCTACACCTATCGCCGCTACACCGACGTGCGCCTCGCCTTCGCGCCGGAGCACCGCGCCGCGGCCTTCGGCGGCGACCTCGACAATTTCAGCTTCCCGCGCTTCGCGATCGACGGCGCCTTCGTGCGTGCCTACGAGAATGACAGGCCCGCGGCGACGCCGAACCATTTCCGCTGGAACCCGGCGCCGCCGCGCGAGAACCAGCCGCTCTTTCTCTCCGGCAGCCCCGGCGCCACCCAGCGCCTGCTTACCCAGGACCAGCTCAGGACGGTCGCCGACGTCATCTTGCCGCTCGAGCAGCTGGTCAACAGCGAGCTGCGCGGGCGGCTGATCCAGTTCAGCGCGCAAAGTCCCGAGAACGCCTTCCAGGCGCAGGGCCCGTTGTCCGGCATCGAGAACACATACAAGCGCGGCTACGGCCGCCAGCAGGCGCTGATCGACGCCCGCTTCATGGCCGCGCGCCAGGCCGCCGAGGCCGAGTTCCGCCGCCGCGCCGCCGCCGACCCGGCCATCGCGCGCGACATCGGCGATCCCTGGGCCGAGCTCGCCGCCGTCCAGAGCGAAATGCGGCGGCTGCATCCGGCTTATTACCTTCTGGAGACGCGCGCCGGCGGCGGCTCGCAGCTCTACAACTGGGCGCGCGACATCGTCCGCGGCGCGCAGGAGCGGGCCAGGCCCAATGCCGAGCGCCTGCCCGAGTTCGGCGACGCGCGGCTGCCCCAAATCGAGCAGCGCCTGTTCGCCGAGCGGCCCACCTATCCGGCGGTGGACGAGGTCCAGCTCGCCTGGTGGCTTTCGAAGACGCGCGAGATCCTGACGGTCGACGATCCGCGTATCCGCACCCTGCTCGGCGACCAATCTCCCGAGGCGCTCGCGCAGCGGCTGACGAGCGTCACCCGGATCGGCGACCCGGCGGTGCGGCGGCGGCTGTGGGAGGGCGGCCTCGCCGCGGTCCGCGCGTCCGACGATCCCCTGATCCGCTTCCTGCTGCGCATCCAGGACGTCACCCGCGCCGCCCGCAGCGATTATGAAGGGCGCGTGCAGGCGCCGACCGATCGCGCCAGCGAGGCGCTCGCCCGCGGCCGTTTCACCGTCTACGGCACCAGCCTCTATCCGG
>DASQKE010000331.1:0-11737 GCA_035630675.1 Allosphingosinicella sp. | reverse complement strand
GAGGAGCCGGAGCCGTTCGGCACCCGCAGCGCGCGATGGATTCTCTACGAACGCATGATGCTGCTTCGCGCTCGGTGGCTCGGTGCCGTGCCGGCCATGACGACCGGTTTCGCCTTCCGGGACGACGCCACGGCCCTGGCTCATGCCCTGAAATTCCCCCGGCCCCGCCAGGACGAGGCCGGCCATCTCGCGCTCGCTTGTCCCGAGGAGCTGGCGTGAAGCTCTGCATAATCATCCCAACGCGAAACCGGCCCGCATTGGCGATCGAGGCGGCGAGATCGGCTCTATCCGAGGTGGACAGCGAGCTGTGCGTCTTCGTCTCGGACAATAGCGCATCCGACGCCGACGTGCGGTCGCTGGAGCGCGACTGCCGCGACGCGGACGATGCACGCCTGCATTATATGCGGCCGCCGAAAGAGCTGGCACTGCCCACACATTGGGACTGGGCGCTGGAGCAGGCGCTGGCACGCACCGATGCGACCCACTTCACCGTCCAGTACGACCGCAAGCTGTGGAAGCCCGGCGGCCTTTCGGCGCTCTGGCAGGCCAGCCTCGTGGACCCGGCGGTCCTGCTGAGCTATCCGAGCGACGTGGTCCTTCCCTCCGGGGAGCGCTTCATCTGCGGTCAGGTGGCGGGCACCGGCAGACTGTATCGAATGGCCTGCCAGCGCGTGATCGACCTGACCGCTCGCGGCATGATCCCCGAGATCGGGCAAACCTATCCCTTGCTCTCGAACTGCATCGTGCCGCGCGCGCTGTTCGACCGCATTCGCGCCGCCTTCGGCGATATGTGCGATTCGTCGACGCCGGACGCGGCCTTCAGCTATCGCTTCTGCGCGCTCGAAAGCAGCTTCCATTACTGGGACCTGGCGCCCGCCGTGCTCCGCGGATTCGGGTTCAGCAATGCGCGCTCGTTTTTCAGCGGCACTCGCGGAGGGAGCTGGGACGACTTCGTGAGCTTGTGGGGCGAGAAACCCTATATCGCGGCGGCGCCGATTCCCGACCTCAACCTCGGCCTGAACGTCTGCTTCCACGAATATAACCTCGTACGCTCCACTACGGCCGGAACGCATTTTCCCGCGATCGGGCGCGACGGCTATCTGAACGAGCTCTCCCGTATTTTACCGGATATCGAAGACCCCGCGCAGAGAGACGAGATGCGGGCGCGGCTGGAAGCGCATGGATGGCGCGAGCCGGCGCCGCGTTCGAGGCCATCGCCCCGAATTGGCGCCGGGCAGCAGCTCCGGCGCCTTGCCGGGCGGGTGCTGCGCTCCGTCGGACTTCGCCGCCCCTTGCTCGCGGCCGATCCCACTCTTGCCAGCGAAGCGGAGGCGGTCGCCTATCTGATCGATCACCCGCTGCCTTTGCTTTCGCATAATCCCCAGATCGAGATAATGGAGCCGGTCGAGGTGGAAACGGACCGCTCTATGTGGCCCGAGCCGTGGAGGAAGCAGGGATGAAGGTGGTTCTGCTGGCCGGCGGCGTCGGGTCCCGCCTCGCCGAGGAGACGCAGGTCCGGCCCAAGCCCATGGTCGAGATCGGCGGCCAGCCGATCCTGTGGCACATCATGATGGGCTACAGCCGCCACGGCCTTCGCGACTTCGTCATCTGCCTCGGGCACAAGGGGTACCTGATCAAGGAATATTTCGCGAACTTCCTCCTCCACCGCTCCGATCTCACCGTCGATCTCGTGACCGGCGCCATCACCCAGTCGCGCGGCGACGACGTTCCCGACTGGCGGATCACGCTTGTCGATACCGGACCGACGACGATGACCGGCGGACGGCTGAAGCGCATCCGCCACCTGCTGCCGCCGGACGAGCCGTTCTGCATGACCTATGGCGACGGCGTCTCGAACGTCGACATCGCCGCCCTCCTCGCTTTCCACAAGGCTGAGGGGCGCGACGCGACGGTCACAGCCGTCCGTCCGCCGGGCCGCTACGGCGCCACCGTGCTCGAGGGCGACCGCGTGGTGCGCTTCGAGGAGAAGCCGGCGGGCGGCTGGATCAATGGCGGCTTCTTCGTCCTCGAGCCGCGCGTGATCGACCGGATCGAGGGCGACGACAGCCCCTGGGAAGCCGAACCGCTCGCCGGCCTCGCCAATGACGGGCAGCTTGCGGCCTTCCGTCACGACGGATTCTGGCAGCCGATGGACACGTTGCGCGACAAGATCCAGCTCGACGCCTTGTGGGCGGGCGGAAACCCGCCATGGAAGACCTGGTGAGGGAGCGATCATGCTGATCGAGCCGACTGCGATCGACGGGCTCTCCATCATTCGCTGGCAAAAGGCGCACGACGGCCGCGGCAGCTTCGCGCGAACATTCTGCCGCACCGAGCTGGCCGCCGCCGGTCTCGCGTTCGAGGTCGTCCAGGCCAATCTGGCGCACAGCGCCGCGGCCCGCACCTTGCGCGGCATGCATTACCAGCGCGCGCCGCATGGCGAGGGGAAGATCGTCTATTGCCTGCGCGGGCGGGTATGGGACGCCGCGGTCGACATGCGTGTGGAGTCCCCGAGCTACCGGAAGTGGCACGGCATCGAGCTTGCCGCCGGCCAGCCGGCTGCTCTGCACATTCCCGCCGGCTTCGCGCACGGCTACCTCACGCTGGAGCCGGACACGGAGATTCTCTATCTCGTCGACGGCCAATATTTCCCAGAAGCGGCCACCGGCTTCCGCTGGGACGATCCTGCGATCGGCATCGAATGGCCGGCGCCGCCGGCGATCATCCTGCCGCGGGACTGCCGCTTCCCACTGCTCGATCCAGCGTCCGGCGCGGAGCCGCACTGAGAATCAGGATGTCCTGATAGGACATGCCTTCGCTCCCCCGCCAGGAGCCGGGATCGGATCGGGACGCGATCAGCCCGGCGGCGGCGACCATGCCGGCAAAGGCTCCGCGATCGTAGGCGACGGCCGCTTCCGGGATATCCGCTCGCTCCAAATAGCAGCCCCCCCGCTCGTGGCTGAACGTGAAATCGGCGCGACCGGCCTCGATCGCTTTGCGGGTGGCCTCGTCGAGGAGGAAAGCCGTCATGAACACCCGACCGCCCGGCGCGAGCAGGCGCGCGATCTCGCGCAGATAATGTTGGGTGTCCTGCGCCAGCATGTGAGTGAAGACCGAGGTCAGCAGGACGAAGTCGAACGAGGCGTCGTCGAATGGAAAGCGATATTCGGCGGCGACGGCTGCGCCCGCGCGGTTGTAAGCCTGGTTGAACAGGTCCGCGTGGTGGAAGCGGAAATGAGGGAAGGGGCGGTAGGCGCGGCGACACCAGGCGATCGAACGGCCGACGATGTCCATCCCGTCATAGCTGCCCGTCTTCAGAAAAGCCGTGAGCGGCCGCGCCACGCGCCCGGTCCCACAGCCGACGTCCAGCACCCGCTCGCCCGGACGCAGCCGGCCGACGTCGACCAGCAGTCGCAGAAGATCGTCGCCGATGCTCCGGAAATCGCCCAAGCCGACCGAATGGAGCGTAGATGGCGGCAGAAGAGGGTCGCGGCTGCGCAGCCGCACCGCCTCATGCCGCACGGCCGCAAGGGCTGCGAGCAGGCGGTAACGCAGCGCTCGGAGAAGGCGCGAAACGAACATGCGCCGCTCGCTTAGGTCGGCGGGTGCCGCGAAGGCAAGCGCGGCGGTCCGGTCGCACTTGCCCGAGAGAAGCGGCCGGAGGGAATGTTCAAGAAAGTCCAGGAATCCCGGGCTTTTCGACCTGTCTGCGTTCGCGCCTGGTCATTGCTGTTCGCCCAAATACCGGCGGCTGCCGGGGCGGTGGCGCCGACCCGGGCAACGGATAGCCAGAGCCGGAGCCGACGGCGGTGGCCTCACCCAGCGAATGTAGATCTGTTACCTCTCCTATAGCATCGCCGGTGCGATGAGCGGTTGCATCGACTTGGGGCGACATGCTCTTTGTCGATTCAATGATCAGCATCGTTTTCGAGGAAAATGGATTTCCGTGCGAATTGACGTCCGAGCGGGAATTCGCTCGCGCGATCGCTAGTGGGCGGTTGAAGCCTGACACTCTTGTACGGGTCCTGCGGAGTGACGGGTCCTCGTCGTGGAAGATCGCATCCGGTGTTGCGGAACTGCGCCCGCATTTCGGCTTGGAAGCCGAACAAACCGAACCTCAGTCGACACTCACCGACCTTATCGTCGTCGAAGCACAAGCTGTGCTTCGGGGAGACGAGTTGGACGCGGGCGGCGACGGGCTGGAACCGCAGCCGGTATCGGCTCCGATGACATCGACCGCGCGCGACGCCCGGCGGCAGGACGCCGGCAAGGCGTCCCCGGCGATGGACAGGAACATCCTTGGAGACGCGCAGCCGGACGTCATCCTCCAGATGGCCCTGCTTCCGTTGAAGCGATATGCCGACTTTTCCGGCCGATCACGGCGTCGGGAATTCTGGTCGTTCTCTTTGGTACTGACCGTTTGGCTCTGCACGGTTTTCGTGCTTGTCCTCGCAAATTCTTCATTGGCGGGAACATTGCTCGTCGCGTCGGCCTTGGGACTTTCGGTCCCCAGCCTCGCCGTCTGGGTCCGGCGGCTGCACGATCAGAATATCTCAGGCTGGATCATCCTCCTGGCAGTCATTCCCTGGATAGGCGCCCTCATCCTCCTCATTCTCGCATGTTTGGACGGCACGCGAGGCCCGAACAAATTTGGGCCGGACCCGAAGGGGCCCTCCTAAGGGCAAACTCAGGAGCGGAAGCCCGCGAGCCGGCCGCGGCGGACGATCTGGACCGCGCCGGTTTCATCAATTTCCACGACCGCCGCACTCTCGACGCGCAGCTGACCGGTGTCATCAGCGATAAATTCAAACAATTGCCTGATGAAGTCGGGGTTTTGAACCGGCGCGGAAAATGCGATCGAGAAGTCCGAGACATATTCGTAGGTCGGCAAGACTGCGAAGCGTCGACCGTCGCCAACGGCGACCGCGAACTGGTTCGCGTCGCCCTCTCGGAACGGTTCGGTCGACAAGCCCTGTGCGTGGTCGAGCCGGATCGCACGGGCCTCGGGAAATTCGGCGAGCAGCTGCGTGAATTGTCGCGGCTTCGACCCTTTCGTCGCAACGAGTTTTCCATACTCGGCGAGGGCGCGTTCCATCTTTCCGTTTCGTTCCTGTTCCTCGCGGCGGGGAGCCGCGGCCGCGTCGCTGCTCGGCCCTCCGTCGCGGTGGAGTTGGTAGCCGTCTTCAGGATGGGGGAGCGGGGAGCCGCGCCGGCGCGTATCGAACGGTTCATACCGAGGTCCGGCGGGTGTCGGGGCAGGCGCGCTGAGAGTTTCCTGGGCCTTCAGGCCGGTTTCGATGCGCCTGAGCCTGAGGACGATGGCGGCATGGTCCGCCCGAAGACGATCGGCGGAGCGCGACCAGGGACTGAGCAACCCGCCAAGTGCCCCGACCAGGGCTGCCGCGAGCAATACCAAAATATCGAACAGGCTGCTCTTGCCCAGAAGCCCGTCGCTCACCGGTTCGGCGGCCGCATCCGGGGTTCCGGCCTCGGGCATGATGTCGGCGGACTCGCGCTCCCGGGCTCCGGCCGGCGGAGAGGCCTCCGGCCGCTCTTGCGGACGCGCGGTATCCGGTTGCTCCGGCGGGGCAGTTGTCGGGGCCTCCTCCGCAGGCGTCGCTTGCGGCTCCCCCTCCTGGGGCTGAGCCGATACATTTTGGGGAGCCGCCAAGGCGGCGAGGGTGCCAATGAGCATCGCCGTCGCCAGGAACGGCCCGCGGGATGAACGCCGGCTCATTGAACCACCTCGATGGTGATACGCCTCGTCGGATCGGTATCGGCCTTGGCGATCTCGCCTATCAAGGCCCGCAACGCCGTGATGTAGGGGGGCTCGTAAAGTACGATCTGGCCGTCCTCGTCCAAGCTACGGTCGACTTGCGCGCGCACCTCGTTGCAGATCATTCCGTGTGCACCTTCGCTGTCCGACTTGCGCAGGTCGACTCGAATTTCAGCCTCCTCGGCAAGCTTTTGCAGCATCTTCTCCAGCTGCGCGACGTCCACCGCCGAGACCTTGGCGGATTCCAGCGGCGCGCCGACGGTCATGGTGGCGTCGAGCCCCGGGCCCGACGAGAATTGGAGGCCGATCCCTGCCGGCAGGGTGCTCGATCTGGGCTCGCGACGAGCGTCCAGGCGAGCATCGATGTTCGTATATTCGGTGACCATGCCGCGCACGACCTCCAGCTTGGATTCAGGCTCGAGGAACAAACGCGGTCGCGGCATGGTCGGCGCCTCCGCTGCGTGCGAGAAAAGCTTCAGCGCGCTCGTCACATCGCTGTGACCGCCGGGCGGAAGCTTTCCATGGATGCGCGCGAAGAGCCCTGCCCCCCGGCCGCACAGGGCGAACGTGGGATCGGCGAGCTGGTCGCTCGTAATGATGCCTTCCTCGACAAGCTGGCGCGCGACCTGCCCGAGATAGTGGGCAAGCCCCCCCAGGAAGACGAGGGCCGCGGCGCGCAGCGTTTCTCCGGCCTTGAGGTTCAATTTCAGCGCCCAATGTTCGTCGAGCGCGCGGGACAGGCCGGGACCGCTGAACAGCAGCTCCGCGAGGTGGGGGATGTCCTCGTCGCTAATGCCTTCGTAGTTCGCGACGTGGACCGACGCCTCCGGCGGGTCGAGCAGGTCGGCCCAGTCGCCGAGGCCGATCGCGCGCAGAATCTGCGGGTTCTGGACGATCGTATGGGTGAAGAAGGCCTGGCCTGCCATCCGGAACGAGCCGCGCCACAGCGGGTCGTCCTGCGCCCACAAGGTGACGTCGGTGGTGCCGCCGCCAATGTCGAGTATGGCGTTGATGGTGCCGGGGACGACGCGCGCGCCGGAATTGCCCGCGAGCATATATTTGGCGGCGGCCATCGCTTCGGAATAGAGGCCGTCCAGCTGTCCCGCCGGCGAGATCTTGGCGACGAGCTCAGTCAGATGCTGGCTGAACGTGCGGCGAATCCGCCCGTGCATGGAATCCGGCAGCGAGAACCGCCAGATGAGCTTCGTCGGGTCCGCTCCCTTTGCCGCCGCCTCGGCGGCGATCATCATCATCATCTGCTCGAGGAAGTCCGAGGCTGCGAGCACGTGCGCAGGATCGTCGCTCCATTTCAGGTTGAACATGGCGCGGCTGAAGAACTGCCGGTACTTTTCGAGCTCGGCCTTCGCGCCGTTTTCACCGAATGCGGCCGCCGGGCTGAAATAGATGACGTTCCGGAAGACCGAAATTTCGGCCTCGCGGTTGGTGCCCTTCCTGGCGATCGCCACCGTGGGCGTGGGAAGGTCGCGTTTGTCCGGCGGCATGAAATCGGCGAACTGCCAGCGGAACAGCTCCCGTTGCTGCTGGACGGCTGCCGTGTCGTCGAAGCTGATCGGGTTGACGAGCCGCTGCTGGAACTGGATCGGCTTGCGGTCCTTGAAGCACGCGACCGTATTGGTGGTGCCGAAATCGACCGCCACGTCCGTCGGAACCGGCGTCGTCTCCTGGACCTTCACGTCAAGCCACACGCAGCCGGCGTCCGCCTCGCCGCGCTCTTCGTCAAAGTCCGTATAGAAGATCGCCTCGAAGCCGCGGTCCGACATCTGAATGACGTCGCGTTCGACTTCGGAGACCATCTCCGACTGGCGATACCATGACGGGCCGGGCTCGGGTCCCTGGCCGCTGTTGATGCGCGACAGCATCGACACCGCCTGTTGCGCATCGGGAGCATTTTCGAGCGCGGCTTCGATGATCCCACGCGACAGCGCGCGCCGGGGGCGAATCTGGTCGCTGTCGATCTGATAATAGAGGCGAGCGAAGTAGGACGACCATGCGGACGTCCGAAAGTTGGGCCAGACCGCGGCGTTGAAGAATGCCCAGTTCGCGTCGGGCACGAGCCGCGCATTCTCGTCCGCGCCTTCGTCCCGGTAGTGGCGGGTCAGGGTGTGCGAGACGGTGCCGCTCTCCTGGTCGAGCTTGACCCTGAGCATGACCGAGCAGCGTGCGCTGTCGCAATCCGCATCGACCAGAGTCGGAAGGCTGCCCTCGAGCAGGAGCGCGAGCGGCCGGACTGGGATCAGCAGGTCCTTGAGCGCGACCGGGTGGCCCGGGATCTTCGGATTCTTGCGGAGCCTTACCGCGCGCGGCGTGAACAGGTCATCCGCGGTGACGACCAGATATCCGTGCTCGGCGGCCTGCCGCTTGACCTCCTCGAAGGTCGGTCGCGAGGTCAGCAGCTCGGTGAGCGTCCGCGTTCCCCAGACGAGAAGCTCGCGCGCGCTTCGTCCGCCGGTCTTGCCGAGGCTCTCGTCGACGAGGATGACGCCCTTGAGAGCGCCGTGGCCGGTCTTGCTCTTCAGCGCGAGCCGGCATTGCGACGTGGCGGCGGGATTGGCGACGTCCTCGAGCTCGACCGTGCTCCAGACCGACTGATAGATGGCGTGCAGGTCCGGGTTGAACCCCTGGCCGACGCGGGCGGCGAGCGGCGTCACTCCCAAGACGGCATCGATCTCGTCGAGATATTGCTGCAGGCGCTGGCGGATCGCGTCGCCGGCCGCGCTTGCCGGCACGGCGCTGAGCTTCGTGCGCAAATTCTCGACGTAGGACCGCAGCACGACGAGGTAGGCCGAGGGGAGAGCGTCTTCGCCGGTGAGCGACAGCGGGTCGCGAACGCCCTGCTGGGCCCAGGGGACGTTCGGCACGTCGATCTGCGAACCGAGCCGGCCGGGAGAAATCAGGCAAGCCGGGTTCATCATCGCGATCGGCGTCTGGCGACCACCGCGCGTCACGTAGACGATGGTCGGCCGCGCCCAGAGCCCGAGTTCGTCACCGATGGCGATGCGGGGCGAGAGCCGCTTCAAGACCTTGTTGAACAGGTGGGGCCCGTCGAGGTCGACCGGCCGGCTGTCGAGCGTATAGTCCGCCTTGTTGAGGCGGCGCAGGGCGATCAACGCCAGCAGGCCCCGCCACTGGCTGACGAAGCTTCGATGCATCGAATGCTCTTCGTCGATGACCGCCTCGGCGAACGTCCGCGCCTGCGCCCATGGATCCGGTATCGCGCGGATCGGCTCGTCCTGATCCGCGAAGGGGTCCTCGTCGACGAGCAGCGACTGGCCCAGGCGCTTGAGCGACCCTTGCTGGCGCACCCACTCGCTCGGCCTGTCCGGCCGCGGGAACGGAGCATTTTCTTTGAACCTGGGAAGGTTGTGGACGGGTCTGCGCGCCATCTCAGCGAGCCCTTTCGTCATGGAGGCTTGTGGCGCGGTAGGTTGCCGCGACGACGCGGCCGTATCCGCTGTTATTGCCGCGCGCGAGCTCCTCTCCGTGGCTGACCAGGCTCTCGTACACCGCCGCCGCGCCATGATCATAGGGTTCGCCATTGTCGGCGCGGATCAGCTGGTCGAATGCGGGTTCGGGCGCCGCAACGTTGGTTGCGAGGGCGACCGGGTCGGTGGGAGCGGATTCGTGTGTGCGATCGAGGAAGCCGCCGGTGTCCCATGGGCCCGGAGACCAGCGCTCCTTGGTTGTCGCCTGCGTCGCGGCGGCCCAGCTCAGAACCTCGTAGGCGACGGCGCGCAACGATTCGAGCTCCTCCTGGTGGTCCACCGGCTTCATCTTGCCCCGGAGAGGCTGAGTCCAATTGCCCCCCCCGAACAGGCTCGTCTTGTTGAGAAGTTGCTCGGCGAAATAGAGCCAGTAAGCGGAAAATCGGATCAGCTGGCCGAGCTTGTCGGCGATCCCGGCCAGCGGGAAATCCGACCAGCGCACGCCGGAATCGGTGCGCGCCGACAGCATGACCGGGACGTCCTGCCGGTCCTGCTGATCGAAATCCTGGCTCAGGAACTCGACGGCCGCCGTCGCGGCGAAAAGCTCGGGCAAGAGCGGGGGGTTGCGCTGTTCGAAGTTGCCGGGCTGATGATAGCCGAGGTTGAAGAACGGATCCCAGCCCATCACGTAGAATTTGTCGAAGGTCCGCTCGGTCTCGAACAGCCGGCCATAATATTCGAGGGCGAGCTGCGCTTTCGGGAGCAACTCGTCCGTCGTCACGACCGGCTCGCCGTCCTTGTCAGGCCTGGCGAAACCGAAATAGGGGAGCATCAGCGCCCCGCCGATCGAGACCATGCCCTTGTTGGTGAACTCCGGATCCGTCCGGATGCGGTGAAGCTCGCGCGCCAGGGTCGGAAATCCGGCGGCGCCGGTGCCGCCGAATGCGGAGCCGACGAGGAAGATCCGCACCGGCGTCCGGTCGGCGGTCTGCATGAGGTCGCGCAGCCGATCGACGAGCTCATTCTCATCCTCCAGCATCGCGGCGATCAGCGCGGCCGCGCCGACGTGCGCCCGCCCGCGAAACCCTTCGCCGAGCTGCAGGTCCTGCTCCTGCTCGCCCGGCATGAAGAGCAGATCGAACAGGTCGCGCTGCTGCGGCGACAGATCCTGGCCGATGATGTTGGTCAGGCTGAGGTCGTCGCCCTCGGGGCACCACAATGCGCGGTCCCCGAAAAGCTCTTCGACCGTGACCGACCCTAGACCCACTCGATTGGGCGCGCTCCGGTCTCCGCTCCAGTCGATGGAGCTCGACGAGCGCCCGCCCCAGACCCGCTGGAATCGGCGCAGGCTCTTGAGGCGCGCGAGGGTGCGGTTCACATTTCCGTTGGCGCGATCCTGATCGATCACGCCGACATGAACGGTCTGCGGACCGAGCCCCGCGGTGAACAGGCCCAAGGCGGCTTCGACGACCTTGGCGCCAGTCCCGCCGATGCCAATCAGGATGTTTGTCATTTCAGCTCCAGGTGGTCGGAAGCGCGGTCGCGAGCGGCACCGAGGGACGCATCACTCGGCGCACCATGAGCGCAGTGGCGAAATAGTAAGCGAGCACCGTCGACACGCCGCCGATGAGGACCGCAGTGAGAAAGGTCGCGGAGGCCAATGAGGTGCTGACCCCGCTCTCGATCAGATTCAGCCAGGCGGAGAACATCAGGAAGGCGATGGTCACGACGAGCATCAGCGACCAGAGGCCGATCTTGCTTCGCGCCTCGATCTCGCCGGCCGGACGAGCACGCTCCGAAGCGGCGAGAAAGACCGATGAGGCGAGCCAGCTCACGAGAAACGCGATGAAGCACCACATCATCAGCCTGCCGCGCTCGTCCTCGAGAACCGTCATCAAGGCTTGCGCGGAGCGGCCCTGGTAGCGCAGCCGCACCGCCGCGCTGAGCGCATCCTGCCCCTGCACGACGAGCCAGATGAGCCCGAGCGCGACGAGCATCAGAACGACGTGCAGAAAGAAGGATTTCACCACCCGCCACATTATCGCTCCCATATCAATCTCCATACGTCTGGCAGGTGGTTCAGTTCGTCAGCGCTCCACGCGGGCAGCGAATGCCAACCCGAAGATGGGCCGCGGCTCGCGCTGTGCGGCGACGGAAAGCGCTCCCTCGAGTATTCGGGAAACTTCCCCCAGGTGCAGGGTCGGGAAAAACGCGGCCCCGGCGGCGCCGGCCCGCGCGGGGTTTCGGTCCGCGGGCGTGAAACCCCACTCGCGCATCCATGAGCTCGCCGGATTCTGCGTCAGGAGCGCGGTGCGTTCGATCTCGGCGACGATCAGGTAGATCCCGTCTCTCCCGAGCTCGGTCGCTACGATTTCGGGCTTCAGCGAGAATTGCCGCTGTGCGCCTTCGCCGCTCCACAGGCCGTTCAAATTGGCGCCTTCGAGCCAGTCGCCTTCGGTGCAGCTGTCGCCGCGGCGTTCCCAGACCCTGGTCCGCGTCCGGAACTCCCCCTGCCAGA
>DASQKE010000330.1:0-2397 GCA_035630675.1 Allosphingosinicella sp. | reverse complement strand
CGTCGTAGCCGGCCGGCGCCCCACCCATCACGGCGAGGTTCGGCTCGTTCATGAACTCGGCCGCGGCGATGCGGCCGCCGATCGCGCTGGTGTAATCGACCAGCCGCGCTGCCTGCTCCGCCGTCCACACGCCGGCGGCGTCGCGCGTTCCCGCCCCGGTGGCGAACGAGGCGACGATCTGCGCGTCCACCGCCCGCGCGAAATCGACGACGCCCTTCCACTGTACGCGCGACAGCACGCCCTTGAAGCCGGCCGGCGGCGCCGCGGGCGGCGGGTCGGTCGCGGAAAAATATGTCGTGTTCGCCCACGTTCCGCTGACGCGGACATAGGCCGGCCCGAGCGCGGCGGCGAGCTTGCGCAAGCGCGCATTGTCCAGATCGATCGGCGGCCGATACTGGTACAGGTCGGCATTCATGCCGGCGGGCGCTTCCGCGCCCTGCGTCCCGGCGGCCGGCGCGGGTTGCGGGCCGGCGGCGTCAGGTTCCGTGCCGTAAGGCTTCCAGAACCTCCCGCCGGTGACCTCGATCATCTCCACGTTGTAGGACTGGTAGCGCTCCGAGACGGAACCGATGCGCGGCATCGTCGACGGCGCCAGGGAGACGGACTGAGCGACGCTCGGGCTTGGACGAAGCAGCGCAGCCGCGAGGATCGCCAACGCAACGCGCGCGGACAGGTCAACCATTCGTCTCCGCTGCATTGCCGGCTCCGCTTGCGGGCTAAAACAGGCTCGTCGAAGACTCTCCTTCAAGATCGCCTACGCATTCCGCGTGAAATACACGCGCCCTTCCGACGGCATGAACTGCGGCGAGCAGCGATGCTGCGTGGAGAACTGCGCCAGCCGTTCCTTGCCCGCGTCGTCCATCTCGCCGAACGCGTAATCAGACCTCTCGCTGGAGAACAGGCGTGCCGCTTCCGCGAGCGTGATCCATCCGCGCTCGCCTGCCGGCAAACCTTGCAACGAGGAGCCGAGCGCGCTCTCACTCGCTCCCGACAGCCGGGGCCCGTCGGGGGGCACCGCATTCGGGGGGCTGAACATTTTTCTCAGGAAATCACCGACGCCCATCCGGGGGCCCTCCCCTCGCACCCGCCGCGCGCCCAAGGCGAAGGGGACTTGGCGGCTGCTTGAAAACAAAATCTAGTTACTGGCCTTTATCACGGTAGCCAGGGGAACGTGAACGGCCTCTTGCCATTCAAGGCGCGGGACAATCGTCCAGCGAACAAACTCAATCGCTTACGGGCAATTCTCAGCAAAAACGGCGCCGGGAATTTGTCCAGCGGACCGCGATTAGCTGAAAAGGACAGGGGATTTCAATCCTCGCAAAACCAACGTCATTGCGGATAAAATCCCACCTTGGGCGATGGTTCCTTCCCACTCGTGGAGCAAGTCATGAGATCGAGCTGGCGGAGCGGGTTGGTCGCCTTCCTTTTCGTTGCTGTCATTGCGATGGTATCGGCGCCGGTGCAGGCCGTGGCGCAGCAGATCGACGTCGCTGCGGCGCAGAAGCGCTTTCAGGATCTCTATGCCGCCGGGGATTATTCGGCGGCCCTGGCGGAGGCCCAGAAAGCCGAGGCGGCGGCCAAGCGCGGCGGCACCAACAATTTCGCCTACGTCTCGGCGCTGAACGACCTGGCCCGCGCCCACCAGGCGCTGGGCCGGTACGGCGAGGCAGCCGCGATGTTCAAGCAGGTGCTCGGCACGCTGCAAAAGAATCTGCCGCCGAACGATAAGGGTCTGGCGCAGCCCCTCGCCAACCTGGCCACGGTCTACTTGCTGCAGGCCAATCCCGGCGAGGCAGAGAAGCTCTACAAGCAAGCGCTCGCCATCGCGACCAAGGCGCAGGCCGGGCCCAGTCAGGATGTCGCACTTCTCACGAGCAATCTCGCCGACGTCTATAAGGCCCAGGCGCGCTATGACGAGGCGGAGGCACAATACAAGCGCGCGCTCGAGATGGCGGAGAAGACCGGCGGCCCGTCGAGCCTCCTGGTGGCGTTGATCCTCAATAACCTCACCAAAGTCTATGAGGATCAAAGCCGCTTCAAAGAGGTGGAGGAGGCGAGCGCGCGCGCGCTCGCCATCCGTGAGAAAGCGCTCGGCCCGAACCATCCCGACGTGGCCGCAAGCGTGAACAACCTGGCTCACGTGTACGAACGGCTCGGCCGCTACGCCGAGGCCGACAAGCTGTTCCAGCGTTCCATCGAGATTTGGGAGAAGGCGCTCGGCCCGAAGCATCCTTACCTTGCCACCTCGCTGCTCAACCTTGCGATCGTCTATGCCGACGAGGACCGCTTCGACGAGGCGGAGGCGCTCTACAAACGCGCCTTGGGCATTCGGGAAGCGGCGTTCGGCCCCAATCACTCCGATGTCGCCACCGTGCTCAACAACCTTGCGGCGATCTA
>DASQKE010000329.1:0-10730 GCA_035630675.1 Allosphingosinicella sp. | reverse complement strand
ATCTTTCAAGATCGTAGCGCGGCATGTTCACATGGATCATCTCGACCGCGCAGCAGGCGAGGCCGAACGTCATCCACCAGAGCGAGCCGGTCCGCGCCCATTGGAACAAATCCTCGGTCGAGGTGACGAGGAAGCCCTTGTCGGCAACCTCGCTTTGGAGGTCGTGGAAGAATTGAGGGTCGGGCTGCTGGAGGTCGGCCGGACGCTGGTTCTCGTACCGCGGGTCGAGGATCACTCCCATTCGAGCGCCCCCTTCTTCCAAGCGTAGGCGAAGCCCAGAGCGAGCTCGACCAGGAAGATCATCATCGCGGCCCAGCCGGCGATCCCGGAGACGCCGAGCGACACCGCCCAGGGGAAGAGGAAAGCCGCCTCGATGTCGAAGATGATGAACAGGATCGCGACCAAATAGAAGCGCACGTCGAATTGGGCCCGGCTGTCCTCGAACGCCG
The DNA here is from genome assembly GCA_035630675.1 of Allosphingosinicella sp. Taxonomy (GTDB): domain Bacteria; phylum Pseudomonadota; class Alphaproteobacteria; order Sphingomonadales; family Sphingomonadaceae; genus Allosphingosinicella. The sequence goes on along the minus strand of DASQKE010000329.1, from coordinate 10,281 downwards.
GGAATCCGCACTCATATTCGGCGAGCTTGTCGGCATAGGGATTGGCCGCCCCGGTGAACTTGGCGGCGATCATCGGCAGCACGACGAACGCAAAGGACAGGCCCAACGCGACTGCGAGGAAGAGCAGGATCGGCAGATATTCGGCGGCGGCGAACGCCATCGCTTGGACTCCCGGGCGAAGGTTGCGCGTCCTCTAGGACCGGCTCCGGCGGGAGGCAAGGCTCGGACGCCGTGAAACCCGCCCGAAATCGCCCTTTGTTCCCGCTGCCTAGGATGCGGCGAACAACCATAGCGAACCGGCTGCCGCCGCGACCCAGAGAGAGGCGATGAGCAGCGCCGCGGCGTGACTGGTGGGCAGCCCGGCGCTTCGCGCGGCGACGCGAAACTCGTCCATCAACGGCTGCGGGACCAGCTTTATCCCCAGCCAGAGGCCTGCCGGGACGATCAGCAGATCGTCGAGATGGCCGAGGACCGGGATGAAGTCCGGGATGAGGTCGATCGGGCTCAGGGCATAAGCAGCGACCGCGCCTGCAAGCAGCTTGGCATGCCATGGCACCCGCGGATCGCGCGCGGCGATCCAGATGGCCACGACGTCGCGCTTGATCCGCTTCGCCCAGGCGACCGTGGCAGCGAAGGCCTGCACGGCGCGATTAGCGAACGACGATCCGGCCCGTCATTCCGAACGTGGAATGGAGCGTGTGCGTGCAGCGGAGCCGATAGGTTCCGCGCGCCGGGGTCAGGCGAACCTCCACCGTCTGGCGACCGGCCAGCTCGACCCTGCCGTTCTGTACCGGTCCCGACACGTCCCGGGCGGAAGCGAAAAGCTGTGGCGCGACGAAATTGTGGCCGCCGCCGGACGCATTGACGAGGCGGAGCACGACCGGCTCGCCCGCCCTCAGCCTGATCGTCCCCGGTGTGAAATCGAAACTCGTCAGCCGAACCTCGATCGTGCGGGCGGTCGGCTCAGCGTGCGCTGCAACGGACGGGCCCGTGAGCAGGACGAAAGCCAGGAGAAGATGGCGCATATTCGCCTCCGTTCCATCACATGGCTTCGCAGATACCGCGGACGATCTGAACGCGCGCTTTAGCGACAGGCGTTTGGTCAGCCCTGGGCTTCGACGAGCCGCACCAACTCCTGCCCGGTCACCGGCGGCGAGCAGAGGAAGCCCTGGTAGAGATTGCAGCCTTCCTGCGCGAGCAGGCCGAGCTGCTCCTCGCTTTCCACGCCTTCGGCGATCACCGTCAGGCCGAGCGAGCGGGCCATGTCGATGACGCCGCGGACCACCACGCGGTCGCGCGCGCTGCCCGAAATGTCCTCGCTGAGCCGCTTGTCGATCTTGAGATAGTCGAGCGGCAGCGCCTTCAGATAAGCGAGGCTCGAATAGCCGGTGCCGAAATCGTCGATCGCGACCCTGAGGCCGCCCTGGCGCAGCTCCGCCAGCAGCCGCGCGGCGGCGTTCAGATCCTCGATCAGGCCGCTTTCGGTGACCTCGACCGTCAGCCGCGCCGGCGGCAGGCCGCTCTCGCCGACCAGCGCGAGGAACTGGGCGGCGAAGCCAGGGCGTAAGATGTCGGCGGCGGTGATGTTGACCGAAAGGCGCAGGCGGGCGAGCGGCTCGGGCCAGCGCGCCGCCTCCAGGATCGCCTTGCGCTGCACGTGATCGGAGAGCTGGGCGAGGTAGTCCGAGCGCTCGGCGACGGTGAACAAGGTGATCGCGCCCAATTCACCGAGCTCGGGATGGCGCCAGCGGGCGAGCGCCTCGGCGCCGACGATGCGGCCGCCGGGGATCGAGACCTGCGGCTGAAAGCGGATCTCGATCTCGTCCTGGTCAAGCGCGCGCCTGAGATCGATGGCGAGCTGGTCGCCGAGCGCCGAATCGCTGTCGGCGCTCTCGTCGTGGACACGGACCGGGGCGCTGTCGGCGCCGCGCGCCTCGGCGAGCGCCGCGCTCGCCCGGCGGAGCAGCGAGGCGGGGTCGTCGCCCGGCGCCGTGGCGGCCACGCCGACCCGGCTGGCCAGTGTGATGGCATGATCGCCCGACATGAACGGGCGCGCGATCGCCTCGACCAGCTGGCCGGCGATGAAGCGGCCCTCGCCGAGGCTCGTCGGCCGGCCGAGCAGAACCGCGAACTCGGCCCCCGCCATCCGCGCGACGAGACGCGGACGCCCGTCGCTGTCGACCTGCCGCTCGATCCGCCGCGCCACCGCCTGGAGGACGGAATCGCCGGTCGAGCGCCCGAAGGCGGCGTTGATCGCGTCGAACCGGCTGACCGCCAGCAGCAGCACGACCAGAGCGGGTCCGTCGCCATCCGCAGCCGCTCCGAGCTGGCGCGCGATCCAGGCCCGGGCGGCGCCGCCGTCGCGAAGGCCGGTGAGCGGATCGCGGCTCTGCACCGCGGCGCCGCCGATCGTCTCGGTTCGGCCGACTACCGCCGTGCCTTCGGCCGAGAAGCGAAGGTGGTGGGCGAGCCGCGCCTCGCCGGCGGCGTCGCCATGGGCGAAGGCGGTGGCCTCGCCGGTCTCGACCAGCCGGTCGACCGCGCCGCGGGCCGCGCGCCGGCCGTCGGCGTCGAGCTTGCGGAACAGCTCCATCAGCGGCACCCGCCGCCCCTCACCCGCGCCGAGGCCCGCCTGGCGGGCGAGCGCCGGGCTGAGCTCGACCGTCTGCGAGCCGGGCTCCCAGCGCCAGGACGCGGCCTCGCCGCCTTCCTCCGCCGCCCGTCGCCCGAAGCGAAAGCCGCCGCCGACGCGTTCGGCATGGAGGCGGGCGTAGAGCAGGGCCTGGAGCAATTGCTGCTCGCGAAACGGGCTGACCAGGAAGTGGGTGGCGCCGTCCTGGCGCAGCGCCTCCAAGGCCTCCTCGTCGTTCCGCGACAGGAGCACGAGCAAGGCGGCGGCATTGGCCTCGACCGGGTCGCCGAGCATGCGGACGGCCTCTCGCCCTTCCTCAAGCGCGCCACGCGCGTCGATCACCGCGACCGACGCGCCCGAGGCGATGAAGCGCGATTCGGAATTGGCGGTGCGACGGGCAGCGATCGGCTGCCAGCCGGCGCCCTCGGCGAGCGCGGTGAGCTCGTCGCGATGGCGGAACGACAGGATGAAGAGCGGCGCGGCCGAGGCGGCTGCATTCATCTCGCTCAGCCCTTTCGCCCATTCTGCGCCCATCCGGCGCGTTTACGAACATCGGGCAAGGCCGCCAACGCCCGTGCCCGCGGCGGCCCGGGATGGGACAGCTTGCCGTGCCGCCGCCTTCTCCCTAGCAAAGGCAGCATGGCCGAGACAGGGGGCGAGAGCGGGCGTCGGGCGATGGCGCTGGTCGCGTCCGCGGCCGAGGGTGCGCAGGCCGCCGAAACGATGCTGCGCGAGCGCTACGATTTCGCTCCGCTCGAGAAAGCGGAACTGGTGATCGCTCTCGGCGGCGACGGCTTCCTCCTCCACACGTTGCACGAGATGCTGAAGCAGGAGCGCGTCTGCCCGGTGTTCGGGATGAACCGCGGCACCGTCGGCTTCCTGATGAACGAATGGCGGCTCGATTGCCTGGTCGAACGTGTCGCGCGGGCGCGCAGCTTCTCGGTGGCGCCGCTCCACATGGAGGCGGTGACCGTCGGCGGCGAGACGCTGTCCAACCATGCGATCAACGAAGTCTCCCTGCTCCGCGAGACCCGCCAGACGGCCTGGGTCGAGGTCTCGGTCAGCGGTCGGGTGGTGCTGCCGCAGCTCGTCTGCGACGGCGTGCTGGTGGCGACGCCGGCCGGCTCGACCGCCTACAACCTCTCCGCCAACGGGCCGATCCTGCCTTTGGGGTCGCGGCTGATGGCGCTGACGCCGATCAGCCCGTTCCGCCCGCGCCGCTGGCGAGGCGCCCTCATTCCGGACGATCTGAAGGTCAGCTTCCGGGTGCTCGATCCGGTCAAGCGGCCGGTCTCGGCGGTCGCCGACCAGCTCGAGGTGCGCGTCGAGCCCACAAGGGCGCTGACCTTGCTGTTCGATCCCGAGCATGCGCTCGACGAGCGCATCGCTATGGAGCAGTTCGCCGTTTGAACAGGGCCGGCCGCGGCTCTTGCGGTGAGTGGAATCATCCTGTTATAGGCGCGCCTCGCCGAAAGGCTGCTCCCCGGTAGCTCAGCGGTAGAGCATCCGACTGTTAATCGGATGGCCGATGGTTCGAATCCGTCCCGGGGAGCCACTTTCGGCGAGGTAGCGTGCAATCTTCTTTGAGTTGGTCGAGCGTGTTGGCTAACCGCTCTTTGGCCAACGCGTGATAGGTGAGCCCTGCCGCGTCCTGTACGCTCGACACGCACCTCGTCCTGGCCATGGAAGATCGGTGTCAGGCTTGGGCGACCGATACGGCAAGCGCGGCGAGAAATCCCGAATTGGATGGTGGCGGTAAAATAACGGGAGCCGCCGGCGAGAGCCCGAACGCAAGGCGCGAAACGCTGGTCGGATAAGGTTGAATCTTATTTGCAGTTTCGCCGGGCGATTTTCCGGAGCTTGTCACTTCCGTTCGGTCATAATCTTGCACGCCGCCTGCGACGGCTCTCGATGTGGCGGGGACGTAGCCGCCAGAAGCCGAAGAAGGGCAGCCCGGCCTCACCCAGCGGTGGTTCCTCGGGGTTCCTCTCTCAAGCAAGGCAACCAAGTACACCGAAATAATCGGCAGCAATCGAAAGTCCGAAGAGCACGTATCCGCCGGCGCCCACGAGACCGATCCAAGCGCGCCGCCTCGTAATCCAGCGGGGAAAGCCATACAGACGCACGAAACGTATTCCGGAGACACTAAGTGCATAGCCGCCATCGTCTCCGCCCCACAGAAGACCGATCTCCTCCATCTGGCCAAGATCAGATCGAACGACCTCGATTGGTATCGCGATGCGTTCCACATCTGATAGCGCGTGATGTGCCGACTTCTCGGTCGTCAATCGGTCAGTGATGCCGCCATCTGGGTGCAAAAAGTAAGTCGCCCAGCGCTGCTTTGTGTCGCGTCCAAGGGCTGCCAATACCTTATTCCGAAGATTGGCAGCAGCCTCGAAACGCCCGTCGGCGACACTCTGTGTAATCCCCTCAATTTGCACACCAAGCCTGATAGCCCTTTCCAGTATGATCTCACCATCGAAGATCGCTCCCTTTATGATCACCGAACGCAAGCCGTCCGCTATGGCCTCCGTGCTCGCGGATAGTTCGCGAATCTTTCGGTTCAACCGCTTCACCCGCAGCCTTTGAGGGCCAAGCGTCGGCGGAACTGGCAGCTCATGAAGTGTTTGCACAACGCCCCCCTCCAATTAATACTGTGGTGCTCCCGAAGCCGTCGGCCGCGCGTGCCGGAGGTATGCCCGGATCGTCCCCCCGGCGCGATGTACTCGATCGTTGCGCACTGAAGCGCTCTATACGATCGGTAGAGTACATAAAGGTTAGTCAGTCAGGGCAGGTCGGCAAGGAACGGCTTCCATTGAATGGGCGATTAGCCAAAGTAAACGCGGATTGCTGCGGTTGTCCGTCGGCGCCCCGAGAAGCCATTCTTCCACCCAGACGCGCAAGGCACGCGCCGCAGACGCGAAAGTCGCTAAGAATAAACAATTATCCCGCTCAAGGCCGGCAATCGGGCGCCGTCGCGCCGGAACCGCCTCCGCCTCCTGTTTGTTCAGATCGCGACCAGAACAAGGAGGCAATAATGGCGACGACCACGCAGTCGAAAGGCGGCAGGACCAGAAACGATCATCGCGGCGACAGCGCCCGCACCCAGCCCCGCGACAGCGACGGACAGTTCACCGACACCGGCCCGGCGTTCCGCTGGAGCGGCGCGCAGACCGGCATCGTCGTCGGCGCGGCAGTGGCCGGCGCGGCAGTCGGCCTCGCGGCCAACATGGGCAGGAAATTGTTCGTCCAGTTCGCCAGCACCGGCGGCGCGAGCTGGGACGAGGCGCTCGCCACCGAGCACCGGATGACCCTGGTGACCTTCGACAGGATCGAGGCGACCGACGACAGCCAGACCACGCTCCGCTCGCAGCTCCTCGCCAAGCTCAAATATCAGCTGACCAAGCACGCGCTGGAGGAGGAGAATGTCGTCTATCCGGCGCTCCGCCAGGCGAATTCGGCCCACGACGCCGACGCGCTCGAGGGCGAGCACGGCTATGTGAAGACCTATCTCTACGAGCTCGAGACGATCCCCAACGACGGGCCGGAATGGCTGGCGCGGGTGCGGGATTTCCGCGCAATGCTCGAAGAGCATATGCGCATGGAAGAGAATGAGGTCTTCCCGGCGCTGAAGCGGGTCATGACCGACGAGCAATCGAGCCGGCTGACCGCGCGCATGAACAAGGAAGGCTATAAGTTCGCCTGAGCCAAGGGACAGTCACTTCTTAGTGACTGTCCCCATCGGCCGTCGGGGACTGTTACCGAGGGGCAACTGTCCCTTATGCGAGCTGGCCGTGGCAGTGCTTGAACTTGAGGCCGGAGCCGCACGGACAAGGCGCGTTGCGGCTGACCGGCGCGAACTCCCCTTCCCCACCGCCGGTGCCGGCCGGCAGTTCCGGCACCACCGATTGCAGCGGCGGAAGGCGCGACAGGATGGCACCGGTCGAGGCGTCGATATCGGCGGTGTCGTCGTCGCCGGTGAACGGATCGATATGGTGGGTGATGAAGTCGGGCATCTCCGGCAGATCGGGCTCGGTCATGCCGAACTGCGCCTTGGCGAGGATCGAGGTCACGCCCTCGCGAATCGCCGCCAGCATCCGCTCGAACTGGGCGAAGGCCTCGTGCTTATACTCGTCGATCGGCTTCTTCTGGGCATAAGCCCTGAGGTGGATAACCTGGCGTAGGGCGTCGAGCAGCGCCAGATGCTCTTTCCAGTGCTGGTCCAGAGACTCGAGCAAAACGCTCTTCTGGATCGTCTGATAGGCGCCGGGGGGGAGATCGCCGATCTTGTCGTCGATCTGCGCGTCGGCCAGCGCCTGGATGCGCTCGACGAACATTTCGGGGTCGACCGCTTCCTCCTTCATCCACTCGTCGATCGGCGGCTCGAGGCCGAACACCGCGAACGCGCGGTCCTTCAGATGCTCGACGTCCCACTGCTCGGGATAGGAATTGGGCGGACAGGCCTCGCCGACGATGCCGTTCACCGTCTCGAGCCGCATGTCGTCGACGACGTCGCCGACCGTGTCCGCGTCCATGATCTCGGCGCGCTGCTCGTAGATCACCTTGCGCTGGTCGTTCATGACGTCGTCATATTCGACGACCTGCTTCCTGATATCGTAATTGCGCGCCTCGACCTTGCGCTGCGCGGTCTCGATCGCCTTGGAGATCCACGGGCTGACGATGGCCTCGCCGTCGGCGAGATTCTTGTTCATCAGGCGCGAGAACATGGTCTGCGGGCCGAAGATGCGCAGCAGATCGTCGTCGAGCGACAGATAGAAGCGGCTGAGGCCCGGATCTCCCTGGCGCCCCGAGCGGCCGCGCAGCTGGTTGTCGATGCGCCGGCTCTCGTGACGCTCGGTGCCGAGCACGAACAGGCCGCCGGCGTCGATCACGCGTCTTTTCTCCTCCTCGACCTCCTCGCGGATGCGGGCGACGGCGGCGTCACGCTCCGGGCCCTCCTCCATCCCGCCGAGCTCGTCCTCGGTGCGGAAATCGATGTTTCCGCCGAGCTGGATGTCGGTGCCGCGGCCGGCCATGTTGGTGGCGATGGTGACCGCGCCCAGGCGGCCCGCCTGCGCCACGATATGGGCTTCCTGCTCGTGATAGCGGGCGTTCAGCACCTCGTGCTTGACCCCTTCGCGATTGAAGAATTCGGACAATAGCTCCGATTTCTCGATCGAGACGGTGCCGACCAGTACCGGCTGGCCGATTTCCTGCTTCTCCTTGACCGACTTGGCGATGGCGCCGAACTTGTCGTTCTGGTTCTTGTAGAATTCGTCATCCTCGTCCGTGCGCCGGACCGGCATGTTGGTCGGGATCGAGACCACGTTCATCTTGTAGATGTCGTAGAATTCGGCGGCCTCGGTGGCGGCGGTGCCGGTCATGCCCGAGAGCTTCGGGTACATGCGGAAATAATTCTGGAAGGTGATCGAGGCGAGCGTCTGGTTCTCCGGCTCGATCGTGACCCCTTCCTTGGCCTCGACCGCCTGGTGGAGGCCTTCCGACCAGCGCCGGCCGTCCATCATCCGGCCGGTGAACGGATCGATGATGATGACCTTGTCGTCCTTGACGATATAATCGATGTCCCGCTTGAACGCGACGTTCGCCTTCAGCGCCTGATTGAGGTGGTGGACGACCTGCGTGTTCTCGAAATCGTAGAGGTTCGAGCCGACCAGCAGCCCCTCGGCTTCGAGCAGCCGCTCCATCGCCTCGGTGCCGTCTTCGGTCAGGAGGACGCGCTTGTCCTTCTCGTCATATTCGTAATCATTGGCATCCATCTCCTTCACGATCCGGTCGAGCGAGATGTAGAGCTCGGATTTGTCGTCGGTCGGTCCGGAGATGATCAGCGGCGTGCGCGCCTCGTCGATCAGGATCGAATCGACCTCGTCGACGATGCCGTAATGGAACGGCCGCTGGACCATCGACGCGCGGTCATATTTCATATTGTCGCGCAGATAGTCGAAGCCGAGCTCGTTGTTGGTCGCGTAGGTGATGTCGCACTGATAGGCTTCGCGGCGCTGCCAGTCGGGGATGTTCGGGACGACGACGCCCACGCTCATGCCGAGGAAGCGGTAGATGCGGCCCATCCACTCGGCGTCGCGGCGGGCGAGATAGTCGTTGACGGTGACGACGTGGACGCCCTTGCCCTCGAGCGCGTTCAGATAGACGGCGAGCGTCGCGACCAAAGTCTTGCCCTCGCCGGTCTTCATCTCGGCGATCTCGCCGCGGTGGAGCACCATGCCGCCGATCAGCTGGACGTCGTAATGGCGCTGGCCAAGCGCGCGCCTGGCGGCCTCGCGGACGGTGGCGAACGCCTCGGGAAGCAGAGCGTCGAGATCCTCGCCCTCGGCCAGGCGCCCGCGGAAGACCTCGGTCTGGCGGGTCAATTCCTCGTCGGTCATCGCTGCAATGGTGGGTTCGAGCGCGTTGATCTTCTCGACGGTGCGGCGGGCGTTGCGCACGTAGCGGTCGTTCGACGACCCGAAAATGGCTTTGGCTATGCCGCCGAGCATGGGCGTTCCTAATCTTACGAAGTGCGGGGCTTGCACCCAAGGCGGACCTGCCGGCGCGCCCCGCGCAAAATGACCCGGGCGATGTAGGATTGGCACCCCTTCAAGTCAATTGACGGCCGCCCCCTGCCCGGCCTAGCCGACCGCCATGGCCGTGCCTTCACGGACAGGCGGCTGCGCCTGCGGCGCGGTGCGCTACGCGCTTCGAAGCGCGCCGTTCGACGCGGGCTGGTGCCACTGCCGGACCTGCCAGCACAACTCGGGCGCCCCGGCCATGGCGTTCGCCTCGGTCCCGGCGGGCGACCTCGTCTGGACCCAGGGCGAGGACCGCCTGCGGCGATTCAAATCCTCGAGCTTCGGCCACCGCACCTTCTGCGGGGAATGCGGAACGCCCTTCCTGATGGAGGTCGACCACCAGCCCGAGACCACCGACTTCACGATCTCGACGCTGGACGATCCCGACGCGATCTCGCCCGGCTTCCACATCTTCTGGTCGAGCCGGGTGAGCTGGTTCGACCCGGGCGACGACCTCCCGCGGCATGACCGCTTCAGGCCGGATACGAGAGGGCTGGAGGGAACGGAACCACCGGAATGAATTTCGAGTCGGAACCGCATATACGCTTTCGACGCATTGCGGACATTCGCCTCCCGTCCTGTTAGAAGGAGCTTGCGGGTCGAGGCCGCGACGTGAGGAGGCCCATGCGGCGCTCGATGCTTGTCCTTTCTCTGGCGATAGCCGCCGCTCCTGCCGTCGGGGCGCGGCCAGCCGAGGTTCGCAGTGACGCGCAAATCTATTTCGACGCCGAGCGAGCACTGCAGCGCGCGGAGGACGAGGCGACTTGCGCCTGGTACCCCGTGATCCTGCATCGGGTCATCGATTTGCGGTCCACCCTCCGGCGCCTGGAGCGTTTTGCGAACCGCGACGGGGCGCTGGACCCGTTGCAAAGGGCCGCGCAGCAAGAAGAGGAACGGGGACTCTGCATCGGCGTCAGCCCCAGGGAGATCGAGCCGAACCTGCGAGCAGCAAGGCGAGACACCGGACTGCTTCGGCAACGGGCGCGCCGCTCATCATGGCGCGACCCTGATCTGGTGACGGACTAGGCCGATCGGCTTGCCCGTAGCCGAGGAAAGAATGGGGAC
>DASQKE010000328.1:0-4646 GCA_035630675.1 Allosphingosinicella sp. | reverse complement strand
CTTCAACCTCGACCGCTCTGCGCTGGGTTCGCCGGTCTTTGCGCCGTCCGATCCCCGCAACAGGGGGGCGCGTGGGGCGCTGTTCGGAACGGAGAATCTCCAGTTCGACGCCGAGATCGTCGACGCGTTCGAGCTGGGCCTCAAATATACGCGGCGCAACTTCATCTTCAACGTCGCCGCCTTCCGCCAGCACTTCAGCGACTTCCAGCTCAACACGTTCAATGGGTCGGTCTTCATCGTCCAGAACGTCAACGGCTGCGGCAGCGACCTCGGCCGCGCGACGTTCAACAACATCTCGATGCCGGCGGACCAGGATCCGTCGTCCGGGACCGGGGCCTGCCCGGCGGGCGATGTCGGGCATGGCGTGACCTCGACCGGCATCGAGCTCGAGACGGCGATCTATCCGCGCCGCGACCTCCAGTTCACCGGGGGGCTCACCTATGCGCGCACGGAATATCGCGACGAGCTGGTCGGCCGCAACACCGGCACGCCGCTCGATCCGTCGCTGTTCCTGCTGCCCGGCGAGAATTTGTCGAACGCGCCGCCGCTGGTGGTGACCTCGTCGATGACCTGGACCCCGCGCATCGGCAATAGCGGCATGTCCGCCCTGCTCTACGTCGATCAGCGCACCAGCGCGGGCTACAATACCGGCTCGGACCTCTTCCCCGAGAAGGAGCAGGACAGCTTCACCTTGGTCAATGCCCGCATCGGCATCCGCGGGCCGCAGCAGAGCTGGGCGCTCGAATTCTGGGCGCAGAACCTGTTCAACGTCGATTATCAGCAGGTCGCGTTCAACTCGCCCTTCCAGGGTTCGAACTCCCGCGCCCATGTCGAGCGCTGGGGGGCGGCGCCGCTCGGCTCCAGCCCGCAGGCCACCGGCTCGCCGGCGAACCAGCTCTTCTCGAGCTTCCTCGCCGAGCCGCGCATGTACGGCATCACCGGCCGGTTCCGCTTCTAAACGGGTAAAGGGACAGTCACTTTCACGCGCCACCGCTTGCAGATTTGCACGGCGGCGCTGAAAGTGACTGTCCCCCTTCAGCTCAGGCCGCTCGCCGCTCCGCTTCGCCGAAGCGCGCCGCCTTGGCCAGGCGCGTCTGGAGGGACTTGAGGCGCGCCGGGTTCTCGATCTTGGCGCCCTGGAGATCAGTGAGATAGAAGACGTCGACCGCGCGCTCGCCATAGGTCGCGATATGGGCCGAATGGACGATCGCGCGGCTGTCGTAAATGGCGCGGGCGAGTCCGCTCAGCAAAGCGGCGCGGTCGCGCGCATTGACCTCGACCACCGTGTAGCGGCTCGATGCCTGGTTATCGACGAACACCGCCGGCTGGATCCGGAATGCTTCCGCGCGAACCTTCGGCAGCGCCTTGGCCTCGAGCCGCTCGAGCGCCGGCTCGGCGCCGTTCGCGGCCTCGGTCACCGCCTTGTCGAGTCGCTTCAATCGATGCGGGTCGGCGAACGGCGTCCCCTCCGGGTCCTGGATCAGGAAGTTGTCGAGCGCCATGCCGTCATTGGTGGTGTGGACGCGCGCGTCGATGATGGTCGCGCCGGCGAGGCTGATCGCCGCCGCGAGACGATAGAAGAGGCCCGGGCTGTCCTTGGCGTAGACGGTGATCAGGGTGGCGCCGCGCTCTTCCTGGATGCTGACCGCCAGCGGCTTGGCGCGGCGCGGGTTGCGGTCGGCGGCGTCGATGAAGCGGGCATTCTTCTCGATCAGGTCGCCGGGTTCGGCGAGCCAGTAGGAATCGGGAAGGCGCCAGATGAGGCGGGTGAAATGCGGATCGTCCCAGCCGAGCGCTTCGGCCAGCTCCGCCTGTACCGCCGCGATCCGTTCGGCGCGGCCCTTCTGCTTGTGGCCGAGCCGCAGCAGCTCTTCGGCGGAATCGTACAGCTCGCGCAGCAGCTGCCGCTTCCAGTCGTTCCAGACGCCGGGCCCGACGGCGCGGATATCGACGACGGTGAGCAGCAACAGCAGCCGCAGCCGTTCCGGGCTCTTCACCCGCTCGGCGAAGTCCTGGATGGTCTTGGGATCGGACAAGTCCCGTTTGAACGCGGTCGCCGACATCAGCAGATGCCATCGCACCAGCCAGGCGACGGTCTCGGTCTCGGCGGGCGAGAGGCCGAGCCGCGGACAGAGCTCGCTGGCGACCTCGGCGCCGAGGATGCTGTGGTCGCCGCCGCGCCCCTTGGCGATGTCGTGGAGCAGCACCGCGACGTAGAGCAGCCGGCGAGACGCGATCTGCTTGGTCAGCGCGGTCGCCAGCGGATGGTCGCCCTTCAGCGCCCCCTTCTCGATCTGCGAGAGGAGGCCGATCGCCCGGATCGAATGCTCGTCGACGGTGTAATGGTGGTACATGTCGAACTGCATCTGGGCGACGACGCGGCCGAAATCGGGAACGAAGCGGCCGAACACGCCGGCTTCGTTCATCCACCTGAGCACGGTCTCGGGATCGCGCGGGCTCGTCAGCACGTCGAGGAACAAGGCGTTCGCGCGCGGGTCGGCGCGGACCTGGCCGTCGATCAGGCGGGCGTCCCGTCCCGCGGCGCGCATCGCGAGCGGATGGACGTCGAGCCCGTAGCGGTCGGCGAGCGCGAACAGCTCGACGAGGCGGACCGGGTCCTCGGTGAAGAAGTCGTCGCGCGGCAAAGCGAGACGGCCGCGGTCGAGCAGGAAGCCGTTGAGCTTGCCGGGCCTGCGCCGGATCGCCGGAAACCCGAAGCGGCGCCCCTTGCGCGCGAAGGTCTCGTCGATCTGGGCCAGGAAGATTCCGGTGAGGTCGCCGACCGTCTTCGCGTGCAGGAAATAGTGGCGCATGAAGCGCTCGACCGGCGATTTGCCGGGCCGGTTAGCATAGTTCATGCGCCCGGCGATCTCGCGCTGATAATCGAACGTCAGCCGCTCCTCGCCGCGCCCGGCGACGATGTGGAGATGGCAGCGCACCGCCCACAGGAAGCGCTCCGCTTTCTCGAACTGCCGGAGCTCGGCCGGCGAGAGCAGGCCCTTGTCGACCAGCTCGGGGACGCCGTGCACGCCATAGGCATATTTGCCGATCCAGTAGAGCGTGTGGAGGTCGCGCAGGCCTCCTTTGCCGTCCTTGACGTTGGGTTCGACGACGTAGCGGCTGTCGCCGAGTCGGCGATGGCGCTGGTCGCGCTCCTCGAGCTTCTGCGCGACGAAGGCGGCGACGTCGGCCGCCGCGGCAGTCTCCTTGCGCAGCCGCGCCTGAACCTCGTCCCACAGCCGCTCGTCGCCCCAGACGTAGCGCGCCTCGAGCAAAGCGGTGCGCACCGTATGATCCCTGGCCGCGATCCCGACGAGCTCGTCCATCGAGCGGATCGACTGGCCGACCTTCAGCTTCAGGTCCCAGAGCAGATAGAGCATCGATTCGACGACCTGTTCCGCCCAGCCGGTCGGCTTCCAGGGCGTCACGAATGCGATGTCGACGTCCGAATGAAGCGCCATCTCGCCGCGTCCATAGCCGCCGACCGCCGCGACCAGCAGCCGCTCGGCGTCGGTCGGGTTGGCGACCGGATGCTCCGCGACCGCGAAATCGTGGATCAGCCGCAACAGCTGGTCGGTGAGAAATGCGTAGGCAGCGGCCGCCTCGCTCCCCTGCCAGGGCTTTGCCTCGAGCCGCCGGGCAGTCTCGCTTCGCCCCGCCGCCAGCGCCTCGCGCAACGTCTGCGTCGCCGCGGACCGCGAGGCGCCCTGCAGCGCGTCCGCGAGCGCGCGCCGGTCGATGATCGCGCGCTTGTCGGGGATCGAGGCGAACCGGGTGGGCACGGGCCTAAAGTAAGAGCTTTCGCGGCGTTTGTCGCGCCGGTGCGCTGCGATCCGTCCTTCGACAGGCTCAGGACTAGCGGTCGTGAAAACTGCCGACCCCCCAAGACCGCCAGGGCTGAGCCCGTCGAAGCCCGCTCCGCCCGCTCAGCTTTCGCGTTCTGCCGCGAGCCGCTTGAGGTGATAGACGAGCTCGAGCGCCTCCTTGGGGCTGAGCGCGTCCGGATCGACCTCGGCCATGGCCGACGCGAAGGGGTCGGGCGCGGGCCGCACGGCGTCCTGCGCGGCGGCGGCGAACAAGGGCAAATCGTCGAGCCCCGCGGCGATCCCGCCGGTGGCCGCGCGGCCGGCCTCGAGCTTGGCGAGGACGGAGCGGGCGCGGGCGAGCACGGGGCCGGGGAGGCCGGCGAGCTTGGCGACGGCGAGGCCGTAGCTGCGGTCGGCGGGGCCCTTGGCCAGCTCGTGGAGGAAGACCAACTCGCCCTTCCACTCGCGGGCGCGGACGTGGTGGAGCGACAGAGCGTCGAGGCGCTCGGCGAGCCGCGTCAGCTCGTGATAATGGGTCGCGAACAGGCAGCGGCAGCGGTTGCGGTCGTGGACCGCCTCGACCACCGCCCAGGCGATGGCGAGGCCGTCATAGGTCGAGGTGCCGCGCCCGACCTCGTCGAGGATGACGAAGCTGCGCTCGGTCGCCTGGCTGAGGATGGCGGCGGTCTCGACCATCTCGACCATGAAGGTCGATCGCCCGCGCGCCAGATTGTCAGCCGCGCCGACGCGGCTGAACAAGCGGTCGACAATCCCGATCTTGGCGCGCGCCGCGGGGACGTAGCTCCCGGCCTGGGCGAGCAAGGCGGCAATCGCGGCCTG
>DASQKE010000327.1:0-4236 GCA_035630675.1 Allosphingosinicella sp. | reverse complement strand
ACCAACAACGAAGCAGACTTTGCCGACGTGCCGGGCCTGAGGGTGGAAAACTGGACGCGCGAATGACCTTCGCCGCGACGGTCCTCACGCTTTATCCGGACATGTTCCCGGGCCCGCTCGGACACAGCCTCGCCGGGCGGGCGCTGGCGGAGGGCCTGTGGTCGCTTGAGGCGGTGCAGATCCGAGACTTCGCGACCAACAGGCACCGCTCGGTCGACGACACCCCGGCTGGGGGCGGGGCGGGGATGGTGATGCGGGCAGACGTGCTCGCTGCCGCGGTCGATGAGGTGCTCCGGCGACAGCCTGCGGCGCCGCTGCTGGCGATGTCTCCGCGCGGGAAGCCCCTCTCGCAGGCCCTGGTCCGCGAGCTTTCCGCCGGGCCCGGCGTCTCGATCCTGTGCGGGCGCTTTGAGGGGATCGACGAGCGCCTGTTCGAGTCGCGGCCGATCCTGCCTGTCTCGGTCGGCGACTATGTGCTTTCGGGCGGGGAGGTGGCGGCGATGGCGCTGCTCGATGCTTGCGTTCGGCTGCTTCCCGGGGTAATGGGCGCGCCCACGAGCGGTGAGGAGGAGAGCTTCGAAGCGGGCCTTCTCGAATACCCTCATTATACCCGACCTTATGAATGGGAAGGGCGCACGATCCCCGAGGTGCTGCGGTCGGGGGATCATGCGAGAATCGCCGCCTGGCGCCATGCCAGGGCGGTCGAGGACACACGGTCAAGGCGGCCGGACCTGATGGAGCGCCACGGGGGCGCGCCCAGGCAGCCGCCCTCTGGCGCGCAGCGACGAGACGAAGGCGAAGAGAGATGAACCTCATCCAGCAGCTCGAGGCCGAGCAGATCGAAAGCCTCACCCAGAGCAAGACCATCCCCGAATTCCGTCCCGGCGACACGCTCCGCGTCGGAGTCCGCGTCGTCGAGGGCGAGCGCACCCGAATCCAGAATTTCGAAGGCGTCTGCATCGCCCGCGCCAATCGCGGCATCGGCAGCTCTTTCACCGTGCGCAAGATCAGCTTCGGCGAGGGCGTCGAGCGCGTCTTCCCGCTTTATTCGCCGAACGTCGAGACGATCGAGGTCGTCCGCCGCGGCGCGGTCCGGCGCGCCAAGCTCTATTATCTGCGCGGACGCACCGGCAAGGCCGCCCGCATCGCCGAGCGCCGCGACACAAGGCCCGAAAAGCAGGCCGCCGCCAAGGCCGCAGCGCCGGCCCCGGAGCCGCAGACCGAGAAGGCCGAAGGCTGAGCCTTTCGAGCGGGGAAAAGGGCAGGGCGGTCGCTCCGGCGGCCGCCTTTCCTTTGTCTGCTCAGAGGCGGAAGCGGCGGGTCACGATCGTCGAATCCGCGCTGTATTGCGGCCGGGCGAGCCGCGGACGCGCGGCGAGCAGCGGGCGTGCCGCTTCCGGAAGGGCGGAGGCCGCTCCGATCAAGGTCACCTCGATCGGTGTTCGGCCGCCGACGAGGATCTCGAACGTCGCCCCGTCGCAGCTCCGCCCGACGCAGCGCAGGTACCACGGATCCGTGTTCCCGCCCTCGCCGAACGGCCGCGTGAAGGCCCCGGCCCTTACGCTGCGCAGCACCGCCCCCGGCGGCATTCTGAGCGCGACCGAGTCGAAGCCCGCGCCGGCGATCCGCACCGTCACCAGCCGCCCGCCCGGCGCTTCGCGTTGGCTCAACAGCTCGAGAGACGGCGCGCCGACCGGCAGTGAGGGGGCAGGGGCGGTCCAGCGCGGCGCGCTCGACCAGGGCACCGGGTCGCGCGTCCAGGCGCCCGGGAAGGCGGCGGGCAATGGCGCGCCGTCGTTCGCCACCGCCCATCGTGCCTGACCGCTATCGGCATCGACCGCATATTCGATGCTGAAGCGCTGCCGGCGATCCTCCGAATAAGCCGGCGCCAGCGCCGCCCACAACCAGACGGTGGCGAGCGCAGCGCCGATTCCGCCGAGCACCGGCCCGGTCCGCGCTCTGACGACGAGCGGCTTGAGCTCGATCAGCCAGGGCCAGAGGATCGCGGCGGCGAGCGGGGCGAACATCCAGGCCGAGCCGTGGCCCAGCAGGGTCTCGAGCAGCTCCAGCAACGGCGCGAAAAGCAGGAACAGGAGAGCGGCCGCAACCAGCGCCGCCGGCCGTTCCCAGCGCGTCCCGACGCCGAGCGCGGCGACGAGCGGGGGCAGGATGAACAGGATCGCCCCGCCCGGCGCGACCAGGGTCAGGATGATCGCGAGCATGATCAGGACCAGCCAGAAGGCGGCGCGTACGGTCTCGATCCTGCGCTCGCGCAACAGCAGCATCGGACCGGCGCAGCCGGCGAGCGCGGAGACCGCGACGGCGAAGCCGGTGATCTCCGGATAGCCTCGCCACCATGCCCCGTCGCGCAAAAGGCCGATCGCGAACTGCGCCGCCCAGCCGATCACGGCCGCGTCGACGAGCCCGGCGACGATCGCCGCGACCGCAAGCCCGAGCCCGCGCCTCCGCTTCCAGCCCGTCCACGCCCAGAACAGGGAGAGGATGGCGAGCAAGGCGAAGCTCAGCATCGCCGGCACCACGATCAGCATGCGCCCCGCGACGTCGGTATAATGGACCTCGCCGGCTCTCGTCTCAGGAGGCTCGGTAGCGAGGCCGCGGATCGTCGCCAGCGCCTGGTCCCCCATATGCTGGACGCTGCGCGGGTCGAGCGCCTCCAGCGTATCGCCGGCGCTGTGGTAGCGGGTCTCGTTGCCGATCACGGCGAAATTGAGGATCGTCCAGTCCCGCTCCTCGAACACAGCGACGTCGGTCGAGTTCGGGATCATCCGGTAGAAGTCGGTGGTGAGCGAATTGGCGACCGGACGGTCGGCCGCGAAGGCCGCGATCGCCGAGCGGTTGGGCCGGCTCGTCTCGAACATGATCGCCGGACCGGTGACGCCACGGGCCTCGAGGTTGACCAGCGCCGCGGTATTGCCGGCCACCGGATGGCGGTCGTTGAACGCACGCGCCCCGATCAGCCCCGCTTCCTCGCCCTCGTTGATCAGGAAGGTCAGCGGACGCGCGAGGCGCTGTCCGCGCAGCTGCGCCGCCACTTCGAGCAAGGTCGCGACGCCGATGCCGTCGTCGCCGGCGCCAGGGCCGACCGGGCTGCTGTCGTAATGGGCGACGGCCAGCAGGTGGTGCCCGCCGCGGGGACCGATCGTCGCGACGATGTTGCGGACGCGCGCGCAGGAGACGGCGCGGCCGCGGCGCATGCTGTTGCAGGCGAAGTCGTCGGTCACGTGCGGATCAAGCCCGACGGCGCGCATCTCCGCGAGGATGCGCTCGCGAACCGCATCCCCGGCCGCGCTGTCGACCGGGTGCGGGCGCTGGTCGGGAAGGATGCGCCCCAGTCGCGCCAGCGCGCGACCCGTATCGAAGGTCCCGGCGGCAGGCGCGCCGCGCACGTCCGGCAGCGTCAGCAGCGCTCCCTTGAACCAGAAGGCCGCCAGCAGCAGCAGGAGCGCGCCGCCGAGCGCGAGGTAGGTTCGCATCATCTTGTCCCCCGTCCCGCCATCGCCATATCGCTTTCGGCGCGTGCTTGCGATAGCGCGGCCCAGCTTCTTGGAGATTTGAAATGGCTTACCGGGTGGTCGTGGTCGGCGCGACCGGCAATGTCGGGCGCGAGATCCTGAATATTCTCGCAGAGCGCCAGTTTCCGCTCGACGAGATCGCCGCGGTCGCCTCGCCGCGCTCGACCGGCAACGTCGTCGATTTCGGCGACAGTGGCCGGGAGCTGAAAGTCCGCAACATCGACCATTTCGATTTTGCGGGCTGGGACATGGCCTTGTTCGCGGCGGGTTCGACGGCGTCGAAGGTCCATGCGCCCAGGGCTGCCGCCGCGGGCTGCACAGTGATCGACAATTCGTCGCTCTACCGGATGGACCCGGACGTGCCGCTGATCGTGCCCGAGGTGAACCCGCAGGCGATCGACATCTACCGGCGCAGGAACATCATCGCCAACCCCAATTGCTCGACCGCGCAGATGGTGGTCGCGCTGAAGCCGCTTCACGACGAAGCCGTCATTCGCCGCGTCGTCGTCTCGACCTACCAGTCCGTCTCCGGCGCCGGGAAAGCGGGCATGGACGAATTGTTCGAGCAGAGCCGCAACATCTTCGTCGGGGATGGCGCGCAGCCTTCGAAATTCCCCAAGCAGATCGCCTTCAACGTCATCCCACAGGCCGGCGACTTCCTCGACGACGGCTCGACGACGGAGGAATGGAAGCTGGTCGTCGA
>DASQKE010000326.1:0-4691 GCA_035630675.1 Allosphingosinicella sp. | reverse complement strand
GGGCGTCGTCGCTCTCCTACAATCATGACGATGCCAGAAGCAACCGTGGACGAAGATGGCTTTCCGAAAGGAAGGAAACACCAAGTCCGGCCGACCAGGCAGGTCTCTTCGGTGAAGGCGAAAGCGGTATCCGAGCTTGTGCGCCACGCGACGGACGATCATCTCGGGCTTCGTGTTCTTCCCGCCCACACGGCCCATGAGCCACGATCGTCGGGTAGGAGTGAGCGTGTCAGCCATGGAATCGTCGGTGGGCAGCCTCGGGCGCTGCGCACCTATTCGAGCGAGCGTTCCATGTCACGCGATCAGCGCTGACGCTTCTTCCGCCGCTCCGCCTCGGCGGCCGCCGCTACGCGGCGCTCCACTGCTGTCTCAGCCGTGGCCTCGGCCTTGCGTGCTTCGTCGGCCGGCGTGAACGCCGGTTTGGGCGTTCGCTTCCTGTAGCGCTTGAGCGGTTTCCCCGTGCGGGGCGAGATTGGTCCTTCGACAGGCTCAGGATGAGCGGGCGTGGCTGAAGGCGCCACGTAGCCGTCGCCGGTCCAGTTGCGCCAGTCGAGGCGCGGGTCGTCGGGGTCGGGCTCTTTCGGAGCAGGCAGCGCTCTGGTCTGCTGCTCGCGCATCCTTCGCACCTCCGCTTCGTGCCCGGCTTTCTCGGCGGCGATCTCCTCCGGAGTCAGCTTCGCGCGCCGCTCCGCCATCCCCGCCAGCACCTCGTCGATGCGTTCCGCCTCGCCGCCCTCGCCCAAATTCTCCCAAAGGTGCTCGCCCCCTCGACCTTGCTCGGGACAGGCCCCCGGCCTGTATTCGACCCAGTCGCCCTCGACGCCGCTTTCGAGCTCGCCGAGATAGGCGCCCGCCTCCGCCGCGCCGACATAGGAGCGCTGGGGATCGTCCTGCGGGTCCGCCTCCAGCGCCCGGCGGCGTTCGGCGCAGGCGGTGAGCGTGCGGTAGATTTCGGCCTGGGCCTCGGCGTCGAGCGGGACGCCCTCGAAGGCGTTCAAAATATTCGCCGCGGACTCGTCCTCGGCGAGCCGGGTGGTGGCGTTGCCGGGGCCGGAGATGATCGTTCTGACGGTGGTCGTGCTGGCTTCGGCTGCGGCAGCGGCAGCTGCGCCTCCGGCCCCCTCTCCCCGCTCGCCTCGCGAGTCGCCCTCCCCCGCCAGGGGGGAGGGGCTTTGGGCCGCCGCGCCGGCCGTCGCTCGGCTGGAAAAATAGTTGATCGTGGTGCGGCGTCCCGATGCGTCCTGGCCGTAGTGGCGCAGGATGAACATCAGGAGGCGGTCGTTCTTCTTGCGGCGGAAGCCCATCAGCTTGCCGGCGACGAAGACCGGGACGAGCTGGCCGTTCATGGCCCGGTCGAACGCTTCGTCCTTGACCGGCTGCAGGCCCAGCGTCTGGGCCGCGTCCATCGCGGCGCGGAAGCCCTCCGCGCCGGGCTGGCGGCGGAGCTGGTAGACGCCGGCCTGGCTCATGTTGACCATGCGCGCGGCGATGGCGACGCAGCCGGTGTCGGCGAGCGCTTCGATGAAGGCGCGCTGGCGCTCGGGGGTCCAGCCGTCGTGGCGCGGGCTCTTGCGCGGGACGGGCGTGAAATCGGGCAGCGCTCCCGCGGGCACGCTGCGGCGGACGGCATTCCTCTTCGTCATATCCGGAACATAAACAGAACAAGCCCTGGATTGCAAGGTGCCGCTGCGGTTAGGCGCCGGAAGGGGCGAATAAGGTTGCGCATCGCGGGCAAAGCGCCCACCGCTCAGGCTACCCCCGAAAGGACTTTCGACATGGCGGATACGGCCGAAGACTATCAGGCGAAGGCCGACGAGGCGCTGGCGCAGCTGGCGACGGCGACCAGCGACGCCGAGCGCTCGCGGCTGAAGCGCGCCCACGGCTGCTTCCTGAAGCTCGCCACCCACGGCGCCGAAGCGGCGGCGCGGGCCCAGGTCCGGCCCGAGCGGATCAAGCCGGAGAAGCCGGTCGCGGCGCCGACCCGCTCGGAAAGCTATTTCAGGACCTGAGGCTTAGCGCGGCGCCGGGGCGAGCGTCGCTCGGATCAGTCCGCGCACGTCATTGCCGATCAGGAAGCCGGAGACGAGATCGGCGGCGACGAGGTCGGCCTCGCGGGCTCGGCCCTCCTCGATCAGGCGCTGCCTGAGGATGCCGGGGAGCAGTCCGCGCGCCAGCGGCGGCGTCAGCAGCATCCCCCCGCGCTCGACGAACAGGCTGGTGAAGCTGCCCTCGGTGAGGAAGCCGGCTTCGTCGTGGAAGATCGTCTCGAACGTGTCGGGGTCGCGCGCTTCGTCCCAGAAGGCGCGGTCGCTGGTCTTGAAAGCGAGGCGGAAGTCGTCGCCGGGCACCGGCCGCGGGGCGAGCGCCACCGCGACCGGCTCGGCGGGAATGGGCGGCAGCGGGCCGATCTCGATCGCGAGCGCGCCGGTCGGCGAGAGCAGGAGGCGGACCCGCGCGGGGCCGGGAACGCGGAAGGTCGCCGCCTGGAGCTCGTTGCGGGCATGGTGGCGGTCGAAGACGAAGCCCAAAGCGTCGGCACTGCTCTTGAGGCGCGCGAGGTGGCGATCGAGCTCGGCCACGCCTTCCTCCGGGTCGAAGCGCATGGTCTCGGCGAGGTCGAAGCTTCGGGCCGGATCGGTCACAAAGGCTCCCTTCGCCAGGCATTCGCGCCACTCGTCGGCCGCGTCGCTGTCGGCGACGATGCCGGAGCCGAGGCCGAGGCGCGCCACGCCCCCGCCGTCCGCCACGACCAGGGTGCGGATCGCGACATTGAACAGGGCTTCGCCGCCCGGCGCAACCCTGCCGATCGCGCCAGTATAGACGCCTCGGGGGCTGGACTCGAGCGTGCCGAGGATCTGCTGGGCGCGGATCTTGGGCGCGCCGGTGATGCTGCCGCAGGGGAAGAGCGCGCCGAGCAGCCGGGACGGCATCGCGGCGCCCGGCTCGAGCTCGGCGGTCACGGTCGAGATCATCTGGTGGAGGGTCGGGTAGGTCTCGACCTCGAACAAGGACGGCACCTTGACGGTCCCGGGGCGCGAGACGCGGCTGAGGTCGTTGCGGAGCAGATCGACGATCATCAGATTCTCGGCGCGCTGCTTGGGATCGGCGCTGAGCGCGCGTGGGTCGGCCGTGCGCGGCGCTGTGCCCTTCATCGGCCGCGCGACGATCCGGCTCCCGTCGGTCTCGAAGAAGAGCTCGGGCGAGAAAGAGAGGATCCAGTGCGCGCCGGTATAGATGATGGCCCCGTGCGGGGCGGCGGCACGGGCGCGCAGCGCCGCATAGAGGGCGAGCGGGTGGCCTGCGAAGCGCACGTCCGAGGCGAAGGTGAAATTCGCCTGGTAGATATCGCCGGCGTGGATGTGGGCGAGGATGCGGGCGACGGCCTGCTCGTAATCGGCGCGGGCGATGCCGGGGCAAAGCGGGGCCGCCCAGGCGCCGGCGCCGGACGGGAGCAGAGCGGCGGCGTCGACCTCCTCGGGCGGAGCGTTGAACAGGCCGAACCAGAGCAAAGGGGGCTCGTCCGGGGACGGGCGGCGGATCAGAGGTGCCAGCTTCGGCTCCAGCGCATGGCCGGCCTCGTAGGCGAGGAAGCCGGCGGCGTGGCGGCCGTCGAGTCGCGCGATGCACGCGCGCACGTCTTCGGGATCGCGAGTCTCGACCACCTCCGCCGCGGCGGTGAACAAGAGCGCGCGGCCGCCGCTGCTTTGGTCGTCGAGGAGGACGAAGGGGCTGTGGCCCAAGCTTGTCATGGGCGGCGCACAAGCCCATGTGCACGGCGGACCGGCGGCGGAGCCGGCCGCGGAGAATCGCACGTGGTTTCAAGTGTCTTCGATCTGTTCAAGATCGGGGTCGGCCCTTCGTCGTCGCACACCATGGGGCCGATGACGGCCGCGTGCCGCTTTGTCGAGAGATTGCGCGAGACGGGCCAGATCGAGGCGGCGGATCGGGTCCGGGCCGAGCTCTACGGATCGCTCGCCTTGACGGGCAAGGGCCACGCCACCGACCGCGCCGTCCTTCTCGGCCTGTCGGGGCGGCGGCCGGACGGGATCGACCCCGACGAGGCCGAGACGATCGTCGCCGCGATTCGGGCGACGGGGCGGCTGAAGCTCGGCGGGGAGCGCGAGATCGGCTTCGACGAGCCGCGCGACCTCAGATTCCTCCAGCGTGAGCGGCTGCCGCACCATTCGAACGGGATGCGCTTCACCGCCTTCGATGCGGGCGGCGCCGAGCTGGAGGCGAAAGTCTATTATTCGACCGGCGGCGGCGCCGTGGTGGACGAGGCGGCGGTGTCGCGCAACGCGCCGCCCGAAGGACCTTCCGACGTGCCCTACAGCTTCAGCTCGTCCGAGGAGCTGCTGGCGATGTGCGCCCGCGAGGGGATGACGATCGCCGAGCTGATGCGGGCGAACGAGCGGATTGTGCGAAGCGACGAGGAGATCGACGCGAAGCTCGACCAGATCGTCGGCGCGATGTCCGCCTGCATCGACCGCGGCATGGCGGTCGAGGGCATTCTGCCGGGCGGGCTCAACGTCAAGCGCCGCGCGCCGCCGCTGTACAAGCTGCTGATCGAGAGGGCCGAGCGCACCTTGCAGGACCCGCTGACCGTGCTCGACTGGGTCAATCTGTGGGCGCTCGCGGTGAATGAGGAGAATGCCGCGGGCGGGCGGGTCGTCACCGCGCCGACCAACGGC
>DASQKE010000325.1:0-16154 GCA_035630675.1 Allosphingosinicella sp. | reverse complement strand
GACGATCGTCCCGACCGGCTCGCTGAGAGCCTCGGCGATCTGGCGCTGGTTGATCGTGATCTCCTTGGGGACTCCGTTGACGAGGTCGCGGCCCTTGATGTGGACCGAGAGGCCGTCGCCGTCGGCGGGCGGCTTGGCGATGCCGACCTGCTTCTTGATCCGCTCCGCCGTCGCCTCGCCGATCAGCAGATTGTGGTTGCGGCGCACGTAGGAGGAGATCGCCTCGTCCATCTTGTCGCCGCCGACCCGGACCGAAGTCGTGTAGGCAAGGCCGCGCAGCGAGAGGACCGCGACCTCGGTGGTGCCGCCGCCGATGTCGACGACCATCGATCCGATCGGCTCGGTGACCGGCATGTCGGCGCCGATCGCAGCCGCCATCGGCTCCTCGATCAGCCACACCTGGCTGGCGCCGGCGTTGGAAGCGGCATCGCGGATCGCGCGCCTTTCCACCGAAGTGGAGCCCGACGGCACACAGATCACGATCTCCGGCCAGCGCGGGAAGCGGCGCTTGCCGTGGACCTTCTGGATGAAGTGCTTGATCATCTGCTCGGCGACGTCGATGTCGGCGATGACGCCGTCGCGAAGGGGGCGAATCGCCTCGATCTGGTCGGGGGTCTTGCCCATCATCATCTTGGCGTCGTCGCCGACCGCCTTGACGCGCTTGACGCCGTTGATCGTCTCGATCGCGACCACCGACGGCTCGTTGAGGACGATGCCGCGGCCGCGCACGTAAACGACCGTGTTCGCCGTGCCGAGGTCGATCGCCATGTCGTGGGAGGGGAATTTCAGGAACCGGAAGAAGGACATTTGGATACTCGCTTCCTGATGGGGGCGGACTCGCCGAAAACCGGCTTTCCCCCGGGATTTACCCCTATAGGGCGACCCCGTCGCCAGCGCCATATCGTCTGAACGACAATCCTCGCGGCACGCCGCCGCTTGGGCTAGGGGAGGACCCAATGTCAATAAGGCGCCTCCCCGGGCATCTGGTCAACCGCCTCTCGGTCGGCGAAATGGTCGAAGGACGGGCCAGTGCGCTCAGCCAACTCCTTGAGAATTCAGGCAGACGCCTGCTCGATCCGCTCCGGCTGGGCCTCCCGCCGAGCCTTCGCGTGGGCCAGAATGATGCGGCTGTGGGTCCAGCCATAAGCGTGAACCAGCAAGGCGCAGGAAGCGATGGTCGCAGGAAGGTCCTGCAGGTTCAGGATGTCTTGGATGGCATCGAACTGCATTTGCGCGCCTCCCCTGAACAGCCAATGTTCGGTCTTCGGTACATATACACTGGTAGGGTGCCCCCGTCGCCAGCGCCACAACAGCCTTGAACGACATCCTCGCGGGACGCCGCCGCTCGGGCTAGGGAAGGACCCAATGTCAATACGGCGCCTCCCCGAGCATCTGGTCAACCGCATCGCGGCCGGCGAAGTGGTCGAAAGACCCGCCAGCGCGTTGAAGGAGCTGGTCGAAAACGCGATCGACGCCGGCGCGACGCGGATCGCGGTGTCGCTGCGGAGCGGCGGCATCGAGCGGATCGAGGTCGCCGACGACGGCTGCGGCATGGGCCGCGACGACATGATGCTCGCGCTCGAGCGGCATGCGACCTCCAAGCTGCCGGACGACGCCATAGAGGCGGTTTCGACCTTAGGCTTTCGCGGCGAGGCTTTGCCCTCGATCGCGAGCGTCGCCCGGTTGACGGTCGAGAGCCGGAAGCGCGGCGAGGCCGGACGCGAGGGGGGCTGGTCGCGCATCGTCGACAATGGCCGGGTGACGGGGGAGGGTCCGGCCGCGCTTCCGCCGGGGACGCGGATCGTCGTCGAGGAATTGTTCGCTCGGGTCCCGGCCCGTCGCAAGTTCCTTCGTTCCGAGCGCAGCGAATATGCCGCCTGCCTCGACATCGTGAAGCGGCTGGCGATGGCGCGACCGGAGATCGGCTTCACCCTCGAGAATGACGGCCGCCGCTCGATCGCCGTGCAGCCGGGCGAGGACAAAGCTGCCCGCGTCGCCGCGCTCACCGACCGCGGCCTCGCCGACAACAGCGTCGCGATCGACTATGAGCGCGGCTCTGCGCGCCTCGGCGGAGTCGCCGGACTGCCTACGTTCAACCGGGGCGTCGCCGATCACCAGTTCCTGTTCGTCAACGGCAGGCCGGTGAAGGACCGGCTGCTGATCGGCGCCGTCCGCGCGGCCTATCAGGACCTGCTCGCGCGCGACCGCCACCCGATCGTCGCCTTGTTCGTCGAGGTCCCGCGCGAGGAGGTCGACGTCAACGTCCACCCGGCCAAGACCGAGGTCCGCTTCCGTGACCCGGGCGGAATCCGCGGTCTGATCGTGGGCGGCCTGCGTCACGCGCTCGACGCCGCCGGCCACCGGTCAGCTTTGCAGCCCGCCACTTTCTCCGGCTGGCGGCCGGAAGGGGCGCCGGCCCGCAGCCCGAGCTTCCCGCTTCCGCCCGCGGGCCAGTCGAGCGTGTTCGAGGAGCGGGCCGCTTACGCCCCCGCCGCCCGCGGCGAGATGGCGATGGAGGCGGTGCCCGAAGCGCGCCGCTACCCGCTCGGTGTCGCGCGGGGGCAAGTGGCGGCGACCTACATCGTCGCCGAGGCCGAGGACGGCCTCGTCCTGGTCGATCAACACGCGGCCCACGAGCGCCTCGTCCTCGAACGGATGCGCCGCGCGATGGCCAATGGCGGCGTCGCCCGCCAGGCGCTTCTGCTTCCCGAAGTCGTCGAGCTCGACGAGCCCGGGTGCGACCGGCTCGAGGCGCGCATCGCGGAGCTGGCCGAGATGGGCCTGGAGCTGGAGCGGTTCGGAGCCAAGGCGATGCTGGTCCGCGCCACGCCGGCCTTGCTCGGCGGCGGCGACGTCCGCGGCCTCGTCACCGATCTCGCCGACGAGCTCGCCGCGTTCGACCAGGCCTTGTCGCTCAAGGAGCGGCTCGATCATGTCGCCGCGACCATGGCCTGCCACGGCTCGGTCCGCGCCGGGCGATTGCTCTCGGTCGCCGAGATGAATGCCTTGCTCCGCGAGATGGAGGTGACGCCCCATTCCGGCCAGTGCAATCACGGCCGCCCGACCTGGGTCAAGCTCGCCCATGGCGACATCGAGAAATTGTTCGGGCGCAAGTAGCGGGTCGAACGGACTTCCACGCGCCGTGCGGGCGGCCTAGACTCAGGCCCAGCGGTGGGAGGATGAGCTTTTGTGGCGCTGACGGCGTTGATCTCGGCCTATCAGGAATCGGGCGAGCCGGGCGGACCGCTGCGCGCCGTGCTCCCGCTCGCCGGCCGCACTTTGATCGAGCGCCAGGCCAAGCTCGCCGCCTTGGCCGGCGCCCGGCGGATCCTTGTCCTGGTCGAGCGGGTGCCACCGGAGCTGCTCGCCGCGCTCGACCGGCTGCGCCGCGACGGCCTCGCAGTCCTGCTCGCCCGCAGCGCGGAAGAAGCCGCCGGGCAGGTCGACCCGTCCGATCCGCTATTGCTGGTCGCGGACGGCTTCATCGGCGACGAATGCCACCTCCGCCGCCTCGCCGCCGCCGTTCCTCCGGCTTTGCTTACCGTCCCCGACGCCAGCGTGGACGACCGCTTCGAGCGGATCGACGCCGAATCGCGCTGGGCGGGGCTCGCTCTGGTCGACGGGGCCATGCTCGCCGAGACCGCCTCGATGCTGCGCGACTGGGATCCGCAATCGACCCTGCTTCGCCGCGCCGTCCAGTCGGGCGCGCGGATGCTGTCGGTGCAGGGCGAGGCAGGGGCCGGGAACCTCATCATCGCCGAGCGGCTTGCCGATCTGTCCCGCGTCCACCGCGGCATCGTCGATCGCGCCGCCTCCGGCCGCGGCGACTGGATCTCGCAATATCTGCTCGGCCCGATCGAGCGCGTCGCCACCCACGCCTTGATGGGCGGGGCGGTGACGCCGCTGGCGGTCGGGCTGGCGGCGGTGGCGCTGACCGCGCTCGGCGCCGCGGCGTTCGTCTGGCACTATCTGTGGGTCGGACTGCTGCTGATGCTGCTCGCGACCCCGCTCGACGGCATCGCCGACCGGCTGGCGCGCCTCAGGCTGGAGGAAGGCGTCGGGACCAGCTGGTGGTGCCATCTGCTGCCGGCGCTCGCCGCCGCCGGCCTGTTCGCTTTGGGCCTCTCGATCGGCCGCGTCCACGGTTGGGGAAGCATCCTGCTCGTCGCCGTCCTTCTCCTGTTCCTGCTCGCCCAGCGCTTCGAGATCGAGGGGGAGGAGCCGCGCGGCCTCATCTTCCTCGCCGAGCGCAAGGGCCTCCTATGGCTGCTCCTGCCCTTCGCGATCGCGGGCTATTGGCTTGCTGGATTGTTCGCGATGTTCGTCTACGCCGCCGGCTCCTTTTTCTGG
Source organism: Allosphingosinicella sp. (assembly GCA_035630675.1). Taxonomy (GTDB): domain Bacteria; phylum Pseudomonadota; class Alphaproteobacteria; order Sphingomonadales; family Sphingomonadaceae; genus Allosphingosinicella. The sequence goes on along the minus strand of DASQKE010000325.1, from coordinate 11,804 downwards.
GCGCAGCGGGCCGTGCGCGCGGGCGTTCCGCCGGCTTCCGCGGGGGATCAGGATTAGCGGCGATTTAACCTTGCCCCGGTAGGAGCGGAAGCATGTCCGACGAGGGGCGAGAGAGGCGCGAGAGCAAGAGCGACGCCGCGCGGCTGCTGCTGGCGGCCGCGCGCGAGCGTTTTTCCGTGGCCGCGACCGAGCTGCTCCTGCCCGAACGCATCCGCCTCAGCGAATGGCAGCGCCTCACCGCGGCGTCCCTGCTGGCCCGCCTCGTGGCGAGCATCGAGGACCAGTTGCGGGCCGCGCTCGCCGAACATTTCAGGGACCATGACGCCCTCCATGCCGCTCTCTCGTCGGCCCACGTCGCGATCGCTCTGCCGGTGCTCGAGCGCGCCGCCGTGCTCGGCGACGCGGAGCTCGGCACGATCCTCGTCCGCCGGGTCGAGGAGCACCGCTTCTGGAAGGCCTATGCCGCGACCGAAGGCACGGAATATCTGCTGGAGCTGATGCGCGACCCGGATTCAGGCATCGCCGCCGACGCGATGGACCTGGTGACCGCGCGCAGTCGCCGTTTCGACCGCTTCCAGGAGCCTGTCATGGGCCGGGTCGAGCTTCCCGCCGACCTCCAGCATCGCCTGGTCTGGCTGGTCGCGGCGGCCCTGCGCCACTACATCGTCCAGCAGCACGGCGTCGCGGCCGTCGACGGACCGATCGAGCAGGCGGCCTCGGCCCTGCTCTCGGCCTATGACGAAGGCGATGCGTTCGAGGCGCGGGCGATGCGCCTCGCGCGCCGGCTCGACCGCGACGGCCGCCTCGACGGCGCTTTGCTCGCGCGGCTGCTCGGCGAGGGTTCGCTGCCTTTGTTCATCGCCGGTGCCGCCGCGCGATCGAGTCTTGATTATTCCGCCGCCTGGGAGATCCTCTCCGATCCGCGCGGCCGCGGACCGGCGCTTTTGCTTCGCGCCGCCGGCGTCGCGCGCGATGACGCGGCCGCGATCCTCCTCCTGCTCAACGCGCACGGCCGCCTGTTTTCGGGCGCCGAGGGCGATGCCGCCGAAGCGCAGCTTGAGCTGTTCGACGGCGTGGACGAAGATGGTGCGCGTGACGTGCTCAGGCTCTGGCAGGCGGATCCCGGCTATCGCGCCTCGGTGGCGCGGCTCTCGACGCGCTCGCGCCCGCCCGCCGAGGCGGCATGAGCGGCGGCGCGGCCATGGCTGAGGCGCGCGCCGTCACCGGCCGGGTGGACGGAGAGGGGCGCCTGATCGCCGCCGACCCGCCGCTGCTCGCGCTCCATCTCCGCGCCGGCGGCAAGGAAAGCGGAATGCTCGCGGTCCCGCAGATCGCGGCGATGGCGCGGCTGTCACGCAGGCTCGGCATCGCCATTTCGCGCGCCGCGATCGCCGCCGACGGCGAGCGCGACGTCGACCTATGGGTGCGCGCCGAGCCCGACGGCCGCGAGATCGTGCTCAGCATCACCGGCTGGACCGAGCGCCGGGCAGCGCCCGCCTCGGAAGCCCGCGACAGCGAGCGCGAGGCCGATTTCCTCCGCGCCGCCGCCGACTGGGTGTGGGAGACGGACGAGACGCTGAAGCTCACCAGCCTCTCCGCCGGCGCCGCCGCCGCGATCGGCCGCCCGGCCGCCGAGATGATCGGCAGGCAGCTGACTCGCCTGTTCCGCTTCCGCGAGGGCGCCGACGGGTCGTTGCCGATTCTCACCGCGCTCGCCGAGCAGGCGCGATTCGACGGCCAGACCGCCGAGCTGCGCAGCGGCTCGCACGCGCGCTACGCGCTTTCCGGCGTCCCCTTGATCGACGGCATGGGCCGTTTCGCCGGCTTCCGCGGTTCGGCCGCGACGGTCCGCCCGCAGCCGGCGTCGCCGCCGGCCAATGATTCGGGCTGGTCCGAAACGCCCGCCGCCGACGCGCCCGCTTTCGGCGAGCGGCTCGACGAGGCGCTGCGCCGGCCGCTCGACCATATCATCGCCAGCGCCGAGACGATCAGCGCGCGCGAAAGCGGTCCGCTCAGCACCGATTACCAATCCTATGCCTGCGACATCGCCGGCGCGGCGCGGCACCTCCTCGCTCTGGTCGACGACCTCGTCGATCTGCAGGCGATCGAGCGGCCCGATTTCAGCCCCGAGCTCGAGCCGCTCGACCTCGCCGACGTCGCCCGCCGCGCCGCCGGCCTGCTCTCGGTCCGGGCCGCCGACCGGCACGTCACCATCTCGCGTCCCGGCGAGGACGAAAGGCTGCCCGTCACCGGCGAGTTCAGGCGGACGCTGCAGGTGCTGATGAACCTCATCGCAAACGCCATCCGCTACTCGCCGGAGGGCGCGGCGGTTTGGATTCGTTGCGAGGAGGAAGGCGAATTCGCCGCGATCGTCGTCGCCGACCAGGGCAAGGGCATCGCGATCGAGGACCAGGCGCGCATCTTCGAGAAGTTCGAGCGCGTCGACGCGTCCGAACCGGGCGGCACCGGCCTCGGGCTCTACATCGCGCGCAGGCTCGCAAGGGCGATGGGCGGCGACATCGTCGTCGACAGCGCGCCCGGGCAGGGCGCCCGCTTCACCTTCACTTTGCCGCGCCGCTGATCGCCTCGGCCGCTATCGCGTAGGAGCGCAGGCGCGCCGCGTGGTCGAAGATCTGCGAGGTGATCATCAGCTCGTCCGCCCCGGTCCGCTCGGCAAAGGCGTGAATGCCGCTCACCACCGTCGTCGGCGCGCCGATCGCCGAGCAGGACAGGACCGCCTCGAGCATCCTGCGGCCCGTCGGCGGCAGCGTCTCGAGATATCCGGGCACCGGCGGGGGCAGCCGGCCCGGCCGGCCGGTGCGCAGGGCGACGAAAGCCTGCATCAGCGAGGTGGCGAGCAATTGCGCCTCATCGTCGGTGTCGGCTGCGAAGACGTTGAAGCCGAGCATCACATAGGGTCGGTCGAGCTGGCCCGACGGGCGGAAGCTGGTGCGGTAGACGTGGATCGCCTCCTCCATCGCGGCCGGCGCGAAATGCGAGGCGAAGGCGTAAGGGAGGCCGAGCATGGCGGCGAGCTGCGCCCCGAACAGGCTCGATCCGAGAATCCAGACGGGGATATCCTGCCCCTCGCCCGGAATGGCGCGGACTGCGCGGCCGGGATCGCCGGCGCGAAAATAATCGATCAGCTCGACCACATCGCGTGGGAACTGGTTCTCGTCGGCGGCGAGATTGCGGCGCAGAGCGTGCGCCGCGGCGCGGTCCGTTCCCGGCGCGCGGCCAAGGCCGAGGTCGACGCGGCCGGGGAACAAGGCCTCGAGCGTTCCGAACTGCTCGGCTATCGCGAGCGGCGCGTGGTTCGGGAGCATGATCCCGCCGGCGCCGATCCGAATCGTCTCCGTCGCGGCGCCGACGAACGCGAGCGCGACGGAGGTGGCGGCGCTGGCGATGCCCGGCATCGAATGGTGCTCGGCCATCCAGAAGCGCCTGAAACCGAGCCGCTCGGCGTGCCGCGCAAGCTCCGCCGAGTTGCGCAGCGCCTGGCCGGCGTCGCTTCCCTCGGCGATCGGCGCGAGGTCCAAGACTGACAATGGGATCATCCACCGGCAGATGGTGATGCGCCGGGCGCCCTGCTAGGGCGCGCCCCGCCATGCCGCTCGCCAAGTCCGATCGCAGCCGCCCGTGGCGCGCCGAGGCGCGCGCGACGCTGGCGCTCGCCTGGCCCCTGATCCTCACCAACGTCGCCCAGGCTCTGATCCACGCCACCGACGTGGTGCTGCTCGGCTGGGCGGGGCCGCGGACGCTCGCCGCGGCGACGCTCGGCATCAACGTCTATTTCGCCTTTTTGATCTTCGGCCTGGGGCTGATGATCGCCTCGTCGCCGATCCTGGCGCGCGAGCTCGGCGCCCGCCGCCACAGCGTCCGCGACGTCCGCCGAACGGTCCGCCAGTCGATGTGGGCGGCTGCGGCGATCTGCGTGCCGGTCTGGACCATCCTCTGGAACACGCGCGCGCTCCTCATCCTGCTCGGCCAGGATCCCGTGCTCGCCGTCGACGCGCAGCTGTTCGTCCGCTTCCTGATGTGGGGGATGTTCCCATATCTGCTCTATCTCGTGCTGCGCTCCTTCATCTCCGCGCTGGAGCGGCCGCTCTGGTCGTTTCTGGTCGGCCTGTTCGCCGTCCTGTTCAACGCCCTGCTCAACTACGCGCTGATCTTCGGCAAGCTCGGCTTTCCCGCACTCGGCCTCGCCGGGGCGGGGATCGGCAGCGCCTGCGCGAACCTGCTAATGTTCCTTGGCCTGGCGCTGGTGGTGACGCTCGACCGCCGCTTCCGCCGCTATCGGCTGTTCGGCCGCTTCTGGCGCGCCGACTGGGAGCGGTTCCGCGAGATCTGGCGGCTCGGCCTGCCGGTCGCGGTCACGCTTGGCCTTGAGGTTACCATCTTCAACGCAGCGGTCTTCCTGATGGGCCTGATCGGCACCGAGAGCCTCGCCGCGCACGCGATCGCGATCCAGATCGCCTCTTTGGCCTTCATGGTGCCGCTCGGTCTCGGCCAGGCGGTCACGGTCCGGGTCGGACTCGCTTATGGCCGGCGCGACCGGGACGGCGTCGCGCTCGCCGGCTGGACCGCGCTCGGGATCACGATCGCATTCATGGGGATGACCGGGTCGCTGATGATCGCTGCGCCCGCTTTCCTGGTATCGGCCTTCCTCGACGTCGGGGACCCCGCGAACGCGCCGGTCATCGAGCTCGCCGTCTCGTTCCTGGTCGTCGCGGCTCTGTTTCAGATCTTCGACGGCGCGCAGGCCGTCGGTGCCGGCATGCTGCGCGGCCTCCACGACACGCGGGTGCCGATGCTCTTCGCCGCCTTCGGTTATTGGGTCGTCGGAATCCTTACCGGCGTCGGACTGGGCTTCGGGCTCGGCTGGGAGGGCGTCGGCATCTGGACCGGCCTCGCCATGGGGCTCGGCGTGGTCGCGATACTGATGATCTGGCGCTGGACCCGCCGCGAGCGGCTGGGTCTAATGCGCTAGGGTCCGTACTCGATACCCGCAATGGCCGGGATCGCCCTTCGGCTGGCTGCTTGCAGCAGCCGCTCAGGATAAACTGCGCCTGCGGCGCAGCGGCGGGCGGCTTTTGGCTCCGTCACGGCCGTTGCGGGTATCGAGTACGGACCCTAGGCGCGCCGCCAGCGGGCGTGCACGAGCTGGGCCAGCCATGCCCCGGTCAGGCTGCCCAGAATGCCGAACGCGAGGATCGGCAGCAGGACCACCCACGCCAACGGGTTGAGGAGCTCGGCGAGGTTCTCGAGCGCAACGATCGCAAACGGGATGCTGCCGACGACGAGCGCGGTGGTACGATAGGCGCGACGAGTCACGACGGTGATCAGGAAGGTCACCAGGACGAACATCGCGAAAATGACGAGCAACCCCACGGCGCACAGGCTAGAGAGCGTCGCGCGTGGCTTCAAGCGATTGAACGGACGCCCGCTTCCGACGTTCGAAACCGGGACATAAAGGAGATAAGCCGATGGCGAGCCGCATCTTCGTCAGTTTCTGCCTTGCCGCCGCGCTCGCCGGCTGCGCGACCGGACGGCGCGGGCCCGAGGAGCCTGAATTCGTCGGCCGTTCGATGCGCGTCGAGACCTCCGCCGGCCAGGTCACGATCCTGCGCTTCAGCCGCGACGGCAGCGTCACCGCCCGCTTCAACGAGCGCGAGAGCGAGGGCCGCTGGAGCCTCGACAACCGCCAGCTCTGCTTCACCTGGGCGCGCAACTTCCGCGAATGCTGGCCCTATACGATGCGCTTCCGCGAAGGCCGTACCGTGTCGATCCGCAGCGACCGCGGCAACGTGGTGCAGGTGACGATGCGATAGGTCCATTTCGGACCGACCGCGCCAGCCTTCGCTTCGCCGCACGCCCGCCGCATCTGTGTTAAGTATCTGTTGACTAAGTGATTTTTCGCTCTAAGGGGGCTCGGAGATCGGCCGCGAACCCAGTGGGGACGCCGCCCACGCGGGGTTCGAGCGCAGGAAAATGTCATGCAGTCCGGAGTTCCGGGCGCGGCCCTGGTCGCGGCCCTTGCCTTGTGCGCCTGCCGCGGCGATGCCGCGATGAACGACGGTGCGCCGGGGACGGCGGCGCCCGGCCCCGACGCCGCCGTGGAGCCGGGCTCGTCGCAGCCTTTGATCTGGCAGGGCGCGCGCCGCCTCAACCTTCTTTGCGTCGTCAGCGGCAATGTCGATGGCGAAGCGCTGCGGGCGCAAATCTGTGAGCGGCTGCAGGCGCTCGCCGCCAACGGCGCGCCGATCCCGGTCGCGATCGTGGCACCGGGGGATCCCGCCGTGCTCGAGCCGCAGGACGTGACCTTGCTCGTCCACGGCGCGGTCGAGGGCGATGGTGCCGAGCGGATGCTCGCTTTCTCGATCCGTCCTTACCGCGCCGCCGGCGTCGAGACGGACGTTCTGTTCGGAGCCGCGCCGCGCGCGCTCCGGCTTTCGCAATCCGGCACGGCCCCCGCCGCGCTCGATGTCGCGCTCGCCGCGGCCCTCGCCGAGACCCTGCCCTGGCTCGCCAGGCCGGCGGTGCTTCGGCGCATCTCCTAAAAAACAACGCAACCAGCTCAAATTCGAGGGGAACAGGAATGCCTGAAGTCATTATCGCGCATACGGGTGAAGTCGGCTGCCAGTGCGGCGGCTGTAACACCGGCGGCGTCAATCTCGACGCTTCGGTCGACAATCAGGCCGGAGCGATCATCGCCGGCAAGACGGTGTGGAGCGTCGCCCAGATCGAGACCTATCTCAACCGCAGCGGCACCGGCTGGAACGGTCTGCCGGGCCAGGCGGTCCAGAGCGACACCAATCTCGCCGAGATCAAGTTCGGCTTCCACACCAGCCAGGCATCGCTGCAGGCGAACGGCTACGTCTTCTCGTACCAGGGCGGCAATTACGGCATGGCCGAATATTTCAACTTCACGCCGTTCAGCGCCGCGCAGCAGGCGACCGCGCGCGTCGCCATGGGCCTGTGGGACGATCTCGTCGCGGTGACCTTCACCGAGAGCACGATCAACGCCGCCGACATCGCGTTCGGCAACCTCACCTCGGCGCCGACCACCCAGGCTTATGCCTATCTTCCGGGCGGCCCGATCTACAATATCGCGTCGATCAACCTGCAGGTTCGCGACGTCCATGGCGACGTCTGGATCTCGCTCAGCGCGGCCAGCAATCTGCAGATGGGCTTCGGCCAATACGGTCTCGCGACCCAGATCCACGAGATCGGCCACGCGCTCGGCGTGTCGCATCCGGGCGGCTACAATGCGGCGCCGGGCGTCAGCATCACCTATGCCGCCAACGCCGAATATTATCAGGACACCCGCCAATATTCGCAGATGTCCTACTTCAACGCCGAATTCAGCGGCGGCGGCCATATCGACTGGAACAAGGTGGGCTGGGTCTATGGCCAGACGCCCTTGCTTCACGACATCGCCGCCATCCAGAAGATGTACGGCGCCGATCTCACCACCCGCACCGGCGACACCGTCTACGGCTTCAATTCGACGGCCGGGAAGGACGTGTACAACTTCGCGCTCAACACCATGCCCGTGCTGGCGATCTACGACGCCGGCGGCGTGGACACGCTCGATCTCTCCGGCTTCGCCGGCGGCAACAAGATCGACCTCAACCCGGGGGCGTTCAGCAGCGCCGGCGGCAGCGGCGTCATTCCACTCGACGTCCTGAAGGCGAAGGGCCTGCTCGCGGCGAGCTACACGGAAGCGCAATATGAGGCGCTCCGCGCCCGCTACAACGCTCCCGACGGCATGCTGAAGGACAATATCGCGATCGCCTACGGCACCATCGTCGAGAATGCGGTCGGCGGCGCCGGCAACGACGTCATCGTCGGCAATGCGGTCGCCAACATCCTTTCCGGCCTCGCCGGCATGGACGTCATCACCGGCGGCGCCGGCGACGATACGCTCGACGGCGGCCTCGGTGCCGACACGCTCAACGGCGGCATCGGCGGCGACTTCTACCTTGTCGACGACGGCGGCGACCAGGTCGTCGAGCTCGCCGGCGAAGGCAGTGACACGGTGTCGAGCGGTATCAGCTACACGCTGACCGCCAATGTCGAAAACCTCGTCCTGACCGGCAGCGCCCTTAGCGGCACCGGCAATGGTCTCGCCAACGTCATCACCGGCAACGATCTCGCCAATCTGCTTTCGGGCGGCGAAGGCGACGACACTCTGATCGGAAACGGCGGCAACGACGTTCTCGACGGCGGCCTCGGCGCCGACGCGATGAGCGGCGGGACCGGCGACGATCTCTACTTCGTCGATACGTCCGGCGACGTGGTGATCGAGCTCGGCGGCGAAGGCAGCGACACCGTCTCCAGCGCGATCACCTACACGCTGGGCGACAATGTCGAGAATCTGATCCTGACCGGCGCCGCGGCGACCGGAACGGGCAACGGCCTCGACAATCTGCTCACCGGCAACGCGCTCTCCAACCGCCTCGACGGCGGCGCGGGCAACGACCGCCTGAGCGGCGGCGACGGCGTCGACTATCTGACCGGCGGCGCCGGCTCGGACGTCTTCGTCGGCGAGATCAATGCGACGCCGGTCGCCGGCAAGGGCGGCCCGATCTCGCTCGACGTGGTGCTCGACTTCGTGTCGGGCAGCGACCGGATCGACCTAAGCGGCATCGACGCGAACCGCGGTCTCGCGGGCGACCAGGCCTTCACCCTGGTCAACGGCGCCACTCCGCGGAATGCGGGCGAGATCTCGATCCGCAACTTCGGCAACGTCAACGCCGCCGAGAACGCGCTCGGCTTCGACATCGATGGCGTCGACGGCGACAGCCCGTTCGCCGGCCCGGTCAGGGTCGTGCTCGGCAATGTCGACGGCGGCGAGGCTGATTTCGCGATGGTCTTCATCGGCGGCCCGGAGATTCTGGTCGGCGACTTCGTGCTCTGATCGAACGCCAGAATGCGAACGCGAGCGCCCTCGGAGCCATGCTCCGGGGGCGCTTTCGCGTTGATGGGCCGGCGCGCGCGCGTCTAGGGTCCGATTTCATGTCCCGCCGCCTCAGGCCTCTCCCCATCCTCAAGGCGGACCAGCTTGCCGCTTCGGCGCCGCGCGAGCATGCCGCGCTGTCGGCGTCGGCGGGGACGGGGAAGACGCACGTGCTGACCGCGCGGGTGCTGCGGCTGCTCCTGGCCGGCGTCGATCCGTCGACGATCCTGTGCCTCACCTTCACCAAGGCCGGCGCGGCAGAGATGGCGCAGCGGATCCACGAGCGGCTCGCGCACTGGGTGCGGCTCGGCGACGCCCATCTCAAGATCGAGCTGGTCGCGCTCGGCGAGAAGACGGACCCGGCGATGATGGCGCGGGCGCGGACCCTGTTCGCGCGCGTGCTCGACGCCAAAGGCGGGGGGCTGCGCATCCACACCATCCACGCCTTCGCCCAGGGGCTGCTCGCCGCCTTTCCCGCCGAAGCGGGCCTCACCCCCGGCTTCCGGCCGCTGGAGGGGCGCGAGGAGAAACTGCTCGCCCGCTCGACCCTCGCCGATCTGCTGGTCCGGGCCGAGCAGAGCGGCGATCTGCCGCTGATCCGCGACGTCCAGACGCTCAGCCACCGGCTCGGCGAGGGCGGCGCCGAAGCCTTCCTGATGGCCTGCGCCCGCGCGCCCGACGCGCTCGCCGCCCTCGGCCCCCGCGAAGGCATCGAGCCGCGCCTGCGCCGCGCCTTCGACCTCCCGAGCGGCGACATCGACGAAGCGATCGCCGGCCAATGCTGCGACGATCTGTTCGACATCGAGACTTTGGGGCGGATCGCCGCCGCCAACCGCGCTTGGGGGACGGTGACCGGCCTCGATTGCTGCGACGTGATCGCCGCCTGGCAGGGTCGGTCGAACGCGGAGCGCGCTGAGAGCCTGGCCGAGATCGCCGGGCTCGTGCTCACCAAGGCCGGCGATCCGCGCAAGGCGAGCGCCGGCCTGCTCAAGGCGGCGCCCGATTATGCCGACCATGCCGCGCGCCTGGTCGAATGCTGCCAGCGGCTGGTGCGGATGAAGAAGGTGGCGGGGCTGGTCGCGTGCCTCGGCGCCGGGCTGCGCGCCGGCCAGACCTTCGCCACGGCCTATGCCGCCGCCAAGCGCGCGCACGGCGCGGTCGACTTCGACGACCTCATCCGCTGGGCCGAGCGGCTGCTGCTCGTGCCTGGAATGGGCGAATGGGTGCGCTACAAGCTCGATCAGGCGACCGACCACATCCTCGTCGACGAGGCGCAGGACACCAACGAGGCGCAGTGGAACATCGTGCGCGCCATCGCCGGGGAATATTTCGCGGGCGCCGGCGCCGCCCACCGCCACCGAACGATCTTCACCGTCGGCGACTACAAGCAGGCGATCTTCGGCTTCCAGGGCACCGACCCGCATAGCTTCGACGTCGCCCGCGCCTGGTTCGACCGCGAGGCGAGGGGGATCGGACGCGAGTTCCTCGATTTGTCGATGGATCGCAGCTTCCGCTCGGTGCCGCCGATCCTCACCCTGGTCGACCGCGTGCTCGCCGATCTCGGCCACGAGGCGTTCGGACTTCCCCGCCCGCCCAACCCGCACGAGAGTCACCACGCCCGCCGCCCCGGATCGGTGACCTTGTGGCGCCCGCTCGGCGTGGAGGCCGAGGAAGCAGAGGCGTCCGAGGGCGAGGCCGGCGAGGAGGGATGGATCGGCGACTCCGTCCGGCTCTACGCGGGAAGGCTCGCCCGCCAGATCAAGGCCTGGCTCGACAATCCGTTCCATGTCGAGAGCCGGGGGAGGGCGCTGCGCCCCGAGGACATCCTCGTGCTGGTCCGCCGCCGCGGGACGCTCGCCTCCCTGCTGGTCGCGCGCCTCCATGCCGAGGGCGTCCCGGTCGCGGGCGTCGACCGGCTCTTGCTCTCGGCGCCGCTCGCGGTTCGCGACCTGCTCGCCGCCGCCCGCTTCGCGATCCAGCCGCTCGACGACCTCAACCTCGCAAGCCTGTTGGTCTCGCCCTTGTTCGGCTGGTCGCAGGACGAGCTGTTCGACGCCGCATACGGGCGCGACCGCGCGCACCTCTGGCCGACCCTGCGCGCCCGTGCCGGCCATCGTGGCGAGACACTTGCCGCGCTCCACGATCTGCTCGGCATGGCGGACTATGCGACGCCCCATTCCTTCTTCGAACGCATTCTCTCCGGCCCGATGCAGGGCCGGCGCCGGCTGCTTGAGCGGCTCGGCGCCGAGGCCGCCGACCCGATCGACGAATTGGTCGCCGGCACGCTCCAGTTCGAGGCCGCCGGCTCGCCCTCGCTCGAAGCGTTCCTCGACTGGTTCGCCCGCGGCGACGTCGAGATCGTCCGCGATCCCTCCGCGCCGCTCGATGCGGTGCGGGTGATGACGGTCCACGGCTCCAAGGGGCTGCAATCGCCTGTGCTGATCCTCGCCGACGCCTGCGCCGATCCCGACCGCAAAGGCGGCGGCTTCGGCCGCGCGATCGCGCGCTTCGCGCTTCCCGGCGGCGGCCCGATCGTGCCGGTGATCCGCCCGCGCAAGGACGAGCTCGCCGAGCCATTGAAGTCGCAGATCGAGGCCGCCGACCGGCTCGACCGCCAGGAGCATTGGCGCCTGCTCTACGTCGCTTTGACCCGCGCCGAGGAGCGGCTCTATATCGGCGGCGCGCTCGGCCCCGCCGACCGCGACGGTCCGGCGCAGGCCAGCTGGTACAGAGCGGTCGAGACCGCGCTCGCCGGCCTCGACTGCGACCAGATAGAGGACCCGCTCTGGGGTCGCGCCTGTCGCCTGGGCGAGGCCGAGCTGCAGACCAAGTCCGACCGGCG
>DASQKE010000324.1:0-9320 GCA_035630675.1 Allosphingosinicella sp. | reverse complement strand
GCGGGCGGCGGCGTGCGCCTCGCCGATCCGCATCGGATCGATGTCGACGCCGAGCGCGCGGGCGCCGCGGCGCGCGGCCGCGACCGGAATGCGGCCGTCGCCGGAGCCGAGGTCGATCAGATAGTCATCCGGCCCGACCTCGGCCATTTCCAGCATCCGGTCGACCACCCGCATCGGCGTGGGGACGTACGGGACGTCGAGCTCGTCCTCCGGAATGGCGGCGGCCGGAACGGTGGCGAACAGGAAGAGCAGGGCGAGCAGGAAGCGCATCCAGCGCTTCTGCACCATCCCGTTCGTCCTGAGTAGCCGTCGAGCTTGTCGAGACGGCGTATCGAAGGACAGTCCTTCGATACGGGCTCTCGGCTTCGCTCGATCCCTACTCAGGACGAACGGTTGGGGTCGGCCTCCGCCTTGCATAAGCGCGAGCGCGCGGCCATTTCGCCGGCATGACCACGACCCCGCTCAAGGCCGCCATCATTCCGGTGACGCCGCTGCAGCAGAATTGCTGCCTGATCTGGTGCACCGCGACGATGAGGGGGGCCTTCACCGATCCGGGCGGCGACCTCGACAAGCTGAAGGCGGCGGCGAAGGCGCAGGGGGTGACGATCGATAAGATCCTGCTCACCCACGGCCATATCGACCATTGCGGATCGGCCAAGATCCTTGCCGACGAGCTCAATGTGAAGATCGAGGGCCCGCACGAGGCCGACCGCTTCTGGATCGCGCGGCTCGAGGATGACGGGCGCGCCTACGGAATCACCGGCAAAGTCTTCGAATCGGACCGCTGGCTGGACGACGGCGACCGGGTGACGGTCGGCACGCTCAGCTTCGACGTCTATCACTGCCCCGGCCACACGCCGGGCCACGTCGTCTTCCACCATCCTGCCTCGCGGCTGGCGATCGTCGGCGACGTCCTGTTCCGTGGCTCGATCGGGCGAACCGACTTTCCGATGGGAAACCACCAGGATCTGCTCGACGCGATCACCACCAAGCTCTGGCCGCTCGGCGACGACACTTCGTTCGTGCCCGGCCACGGCCCGATGAGCACGTTCGGCCACGAGCGGCGGACCAATCCGTTCGTCGCCGACCAGGTGCTCGCCGGGGCCTGAGGAACGCCGTTGCGCGGCGCGGCGTTTACGAGCCCGTAATGAAACGGCCGCTCATTTTTCTCGCCGCTTTGCTGGCGACGGCCTGCTCCGAGCTGCCGAAGGACCCCGGCGGGACGCTCGAGCGGGTGACGCGCGAGCAAAGGTTTCGGGTCGGGATCGTCTCCTCCCCCGCCGCCGCGGACGGGCGGCTGCACGCGCTGCTGGCACGCGTCGCGGTGGCGACGGGCGCCCGCCCGAGCATCGAGCAGGACGCCGCCGAGCGGCTGCTGATCCGGCTCGGGGAAGGCGAGCTCGACCTCGTGCTCGGCGAGTTCCAGCGCAAGGGCCCCTGGTCGATGCACGTCCACATGCTGCCCGCCCTCGCCCGCAACAGTGTCGCCGGACGCGAGACGCTGATCGCCGCCGCGGCGCCACCGGGCGAGAATGGATGGATCATGCTCCTCGACCGCGAGGCCCGCGCCCTGGGAGCCCAGCCGTGACCAAGCGAGTGCCGCACGAGATCGAGGCCGATCTCGCCAAGGCGCGTCGGCTCGCCTGGTGGACGCTCGCCTGGATGGCCTCGATCGTCCTTGTCATGTGGCTGGTGATGGGAGCCAGCCAGGCGATGAAGACCGCCTTCATCGAGGATCTGCTGAGCATGGTGCCGGCGATCGTGCTGCTGATCGCGATGCGTTTCGAGCGCAAGGAGCCGACGCGGCTGTTCACCTTCGGCTTCGACCGGATGCACAGCCTCGCCTTCCTGGTCTCGGCGGTCGCGCTGGCGATCATGGGCGCGACCTTGCTGTTCGAGGCCGTGCACACCCTGATCAAGGCCGAGCATGTGACGGTGCCGCCGGTCGAGCTGTTCGGCGAGCATATCTGGCTTGGTTGGCTGATGATCGCCGCCTTGCTCTATTCGGTCGTGCCGCCCTTCATCCTCGGCCGGATGAAGCTGCCGGTCGCGAAGCGGCTGCACGACGAGGTGCTGCACACCGATGCGATGATGCAGAAGGCGGATTGGATGACCGGGCTCGCCGGAGTCGCGGGCATTCTCGGCATCGGCTTCGGCCTGTGGTGGGCGGACGCGGTGGCGGCCGGGATCATCTCGGTCAGCATCCTGCGCGACGGGATCACCGCCTTGCGGATCGCCGCCGCCGAGCTCGCCGACGGCACGCCGCGCGCGCTCGGCAAGGCCGAGATCGCGCCCGACGCGGCCGCCTTGATCGACGCTCTCGAGGCGCGCTGGCCCGGCGCCGAGGTGCGGGTGCGCGAATCGGGCCGCTACCTGCTCGCCCAGGTCCGCGGGGTCGGCGGCGACCAGGGTGTGGATCTCAAGGCGCTGTGGCCGGGCGATCCGGAGCGGAGCTGGCGCTTCGCCGAGCTTGCCTTCGTCCCGCCGGGCCACGACGAGCGCTGACCCGCATCGCGGGCATCGCGACGCTCAGGGTACCGACCCTAGCGCGACGCGCGGTGCAATTGCGGGCTCTCGATCGCCCGGCGTTGCGACTGCTCGTCGTAGGACAGGAACAATGCGTAGCCGGCGAGTCCGATGAGGACGAGCCAGCTCAAGGCGACGCCGCCGATGCGCATCCAGTTGGGCGCGGGCCGGTCCATGCCGAAGGCGTGGAGGAGCCGCGCGAGGATGTAGAGCGCAGCGACGATCCACAGCCAGAACTCGCTGCCGATGCCGTGCTCGATCAAAGCGAGCAGGATCAGGAAGATCGGCGTGTTCTCGGCGAAATTGCCGTGGGCGCGCATCCGCGTCGCCACCGTCTTGTTGCCCTCGTCGCCGATCGAGATGTGGTGGAGCCGGCGCACGTGGCTGACGCGAAGGCTGAGCCAGACATGGAGCAGAGCCGCGGCGGCGGCGATGGTGAGCGTAATCGGCAGGATCATCGGCTTTCCCCCTTGACCGGCCCCTGCTCGCACGGGGCGCGGGCGCTTGCAACCGCGACGGAAATCGGTATAGGGCGCAACGCTCAAGCGAGCCTTTCGGCCGCCAGGCTCGCGGCCGTTCCGGCCGAGGAAACTGGCTCCGCGCTCGCCACATCTCGAACGTCAAGCGAATGGAACAGGTGCCAGGATGGCCGTCCCCAAAAGAAAAACCTCGCCGTCGAAGCGCAACATGCGGCGCAGCCACCACGCGCTGAAGCCGGTCAATTACCAGGAATGCCCGAATTGCGGCGAGCTTCGGCTTCCGCACAATCTGTGCGTCGCCTGCGGCCACTATAACGGGCGTGAAGTCCTCCCGGTCGAGGCGTAGAGAGCCCGAACGAGCAGCGAGGAGATTGCCGTTGGCGACCGCGCCCCGGATCGCAATCGACGCGATGGGAGGCGATAGCGGCCCCGCGGTGATGATCGCGGGCGCGGCGCTCTCGCACCGGCAGCGCTCGGACCTGAGCTTCATCCTGTTCGGCGACGAGCAGGCGATCCGCCGCGAGCTGAACGGCTCCCCCGAATTCATCAAGGCCTGCGAAATCGTCCACACGCCCGACGTGATCGCGGCCGAGGACAAGCCGAGCCAGGCGATCCGCCGCGCCAAGACCACGTCTATGGGTCGGATGATCGCGGCGGTGAAGGCCGGCGAGGCCCATGCCGCCGTCTCGGCCGGCAATACCGGCGCGCTGATGGCGATGGCCAAGCTCGCGCTTCGCACCATGCCCGGGATCGACCGGCCAGCGCTCGCCGCCTTGCTGCCGACGCTCGGCGACAACGACCTCGTCATGCTCGATCTCGGCGCCAACACCGAGTGCGACGTCCGCAACCTCGTCCAGTTCGCGGTGATGGGGGCGGCTTATTCGCGGGTGGCGCTCGACGTTGACCGGCCGCGGGTGAAGCTGCTCAACATCGGCACCGAAGAATTGAAGGGCACCGACGAGCTCAGGGAGGCCGCCGCGATCCTGCGCGAAGCCACCAATCTCGGCATGCGCTTCGAGGGGTTCATCGAAGGTGACAAGATCTCGCGCGGCGATGTCGACGTCGTGGTCACCGACGGCTTTTCCGGCAATATCGCCCTCAAATCGCTGGAAGGGACGGCGCGCTTCGTCGGCGACCTGCTCCGGCGCGCGTTCGCCAGCTCGCTCCGCTCGAAGCTCGGCTATCTCATCTCCCGGTCGGCCGCCCGGCTGCTGCGCGACCATCTCGATCCGAACAATCATAACGGGGCCGTCTTCCTCGGCCTGAACGGCCTCGTCGTGAAGAGCCACGGCAGCGCCAATGAGAAAGGCGTGGCCAACGCGATCGGCGTCGCAGCGCGAATGGTGCGCGCCGACATCACCCGCAAGATCGCCGAGGATCTCGACAATATCTCCGCACAACCCCAACCGGCAGCGGCGCAACCCGCGGCGGCGCAATGACGCGCCGCTCGGTGATCGTCGGCACCGGCTCGGCGTTGCCGCACAACCGGGTCACCAACGCCCAGCTCGCCGAGCGGGTCGACACCAGCCACGAATGGATCGTCGAGCGCACCGGCATCCACGCCCGCCACATCGCCGGCGACGGCGAGACCACCGCGACCCTCGCCACCGAGGCCGCGAAGAAAGCGCTCGAAGCCGCGGGGATCGACGCGAAGAAGATCGGCCTGATCGTGCTCGCCACCGCGACCCCGGACCAGACCTTCCCGGCGTCGGCGACTCGGGTCCAGACCGCCCTGGGCATCGACGACTGCATCGCCTTCGACGTCGCCGCCGTCTGCACCGGCTTCCTCTACGCGCTGTCGGTGGCCGACAATATGCTGAAGGGCGGAATGGCCGATTACGCCTTGGTGATCGGCGCCGAGACGTTCAGCCGCATCCTCGACTGGGACGATCGCGCGACCTGCGTCCTGTTTGGCGACGGCGCCGGCGCGATCCTGCTCCATTCGGTCGAGGCGCAGGATCGCGGCGTGCTCGCGACCCGGCTCCACGCCGACGGGCGCCACAACGACCTCCTCTATGTCGACGGCGGGGTCTCGACCACAGGCACCGTCGGCAAATTGAGGATGAAGGGCAAGGAGGTGTTCCGCCACGCCGTCACCAACCTCGCCGCCGTCCTCACCGAGACGCTCGAGGCGGCGGGACACAAAGCCGACGAGGTCGATTGGGTGGTGCCGCACCAGGCAAACAAGCGCATTCTCGACGCGACCGCGAGGAAGCTCGGCCTCGATGCCGCGCGCGTCGTCGTCACCGTCGACCAGCACGCCAACACGTCCGCCGCGTCGGTGCCGCTGGCGCTCGACACCGCCGTCAGGGACGGGCGAATCAAGCAAGGCGACCTCATCGTGCTGGAAGCCATGGGCGGCGGCTTCACTTGGGGCGCAGCAGTCGTAAGGTATTAGGGTTCGCAACTAGTCAAATCATTGGCGCAATGGCGGATTGCGCTCAAAGCCAAGCTCGACTAGACTTCACGGCCTTCGGGGGGAAAGGGACTAGCAATGGCTGATGCAGGGACGATCAGACGGCCCGACGCCGGGACTTTGACGCGTGCGGATCTCGCCGACACCGTGCATCAGGAAATCGGCCTGTCGCGCGCCGAATCGGCGACCATCGTCGAGCGCATCCTCCACCATATGTGCCATTCCCTGTCGGAAGGGCAGAACGTCAAGATCTCCGGCTTCGGCAGCTTCATCCTGCGCGACAAGGGCGAGCGGGTCGGGCGCAATCCCAAGACGGGCGTCGAGGTGCCGATCGCACCGCGGCGCGTGCTCACCTTCCGCGCCAGCCAGATCATGCGCGAGCGGATCGCGGGCGACTGAGGGCAGGCCGGTGGCTGCCGCCGAATCCAGCCGCAAGAGCGACCAGGCCTTCCGGACCATCGGCGAACTCGCCGGCGAACTCGGCGTTCCGCAGCATATCCTGCGCTATTGGGAGACCCGCTTCCCGCAGCTTCGGCCGCTGCAGCGCGCCGGCAACCGCCGCTATTATCGCCCGGCCGACGTCGCGCTCGCACGCCGCATCCACCGCCTCCTGAATGAAGAGGGCTATACCATCCGGGGCGTCCAGCAGCTGCTCGCCCAGCGCGGCGACGGCGGGGGCGAAGAGGCGGCCGCGGCACCGCCCGCGGCGGCGGCCGCGCTTCCGGTCGAGGAGCTGCGCGCGATCCGGCGAACTCTTGCCGACGGGCTGGCGGAGGGCGCCGGCTGAGGGCGATCTTCCTTGCCGCGGCGGCCGCATCGCTCGCCGCCGCTTCGCTCGGCGCGGCGCAGCCGGCCACGCCCGACGATGACGAATATCCCGAGGCATGCGGAACGATCGAGGACTGCATCGGCCGGCTGACCGGCGCGACGGGGGACGGCCGCCACGCGTCGACGGCCAGAGTCGGCGGCCGGCTTTACCAGCATGGCCGCTCGGGCGCCGATGCGCTGGTCCCGCTTCTCGCCCACCCCTCGGAAGAGGTTCGGGAGCGCGCGGCATTTGCGCTGGATCAGTTCGAGGAGATCGAAGCACGGCACCTGCCCGCGCTGATCGCGGCGCACAGGCGCGGTCTCGACGTGGTGAAGGCGATCGCCCTCACGCACACGGACGAGGCGCTCCGCTACCTCGAGGCGGCCTGGTCGGCCGAAAGCGGCGCCTATCGCATGCGCGATGCGCTGGCCCTGTTCCAGGAGCGGGCGGAGCCGTTCCTGCTGCGGGAGCTCGAGCGCTGTCGCGTCGGCTGCTCGCGCGATCAGGCGGGCGCGCTCCTCGCCGTGCTCGGGCGGCTCGATGGGCCGTTGCCGGACCGGGCCAGATCCGTGGTCCGCGACCTCGCCGCCTCTGAATCGACCGATCCCGAGCTGCGGCGGATGATGGAGGACCAGCTCATCGGCAGTTTCGATCGGGCGGCTCTGCCGATCCTCGTCCGCCGCCTGGAGGCCGCCCGGGGGACGGCGGACGAAGACCTCACCGCCGCCCGGCTGATCGACGCGATCCAGCATCAACGGGAGGCCGCGCGACCGACGCTCGGGCCGCTGGTGCGTCCCTATCTGGCGCGGCCGGAGCTGCGCCTGGCGCGTATCGAGGCCGTCATCACATCCCTCGTGATCCGCGACC
Organism: Allosphingosinicella sp.; assembly: GCA_035630675.1. Classification (GTDB taxonomy): domain Bacteria; phylum Pseudomonadota; class Alphaproteobacteria; order Sphingomonadales; family Sphingomonadaceae; genus Allosphingosinicella. The sequence goes on along the minus strand of DASQKE010000324.1, from coordinate 2,224 downwards.
GGCTTGCAATCCCTGCCTTGCGGGGAATCCTCGCGGACTCGGAGCGCGACTGGCTCGCCGCTTACCATGCCGCCTGGGCGTTGGCCGAGCTCGACGCTCAGGAGGCGCGGCCGCAGATCGCCCGGCTCGCGCGCGACCATTGGTACCGGCCGGTGCGCAACAATGCACGGCGCGCGCTCGCCATGCTCGACGGGGGCGCCTTCGAGCTCCCCGAGCTTGGCGATGAGGACGACAGGGGCGGCTATGTCGGCGACCTCAATTTCCGGGCGGATGTCGACCCGGTGAGGGACTGCCGCTTCGATCGGGCCGCGGCGGCGGCGCGTTTCGGCAGGGACGCGCCCGTCGTGCCGGCCTGGCCCGAGCGCGACGCGGTCCGGGTCGCGCTCGAACCGCCGACGCTCCAGGCCCGCGCCGTGCTGGGCGCAGTGCCGGACCTGGCGGCGGAGGGGGGCGTCACTCTGCAGTGGCAGCGCGCGGGAGAGAGGATCGTCGGCGTCGACGCGGACCGGTGGAATGGCGGACTCTTCGCCGTCGACGGGGACGGCGCCGTTCGCCGCCTCCTGGCCGACAACGTCGTCGCGGCGTTCGAAATGCCGGACGGTCTCCTCGTCGCGGCCAGCCGCTTCGGAGAAGCCGGAGACCTGTGGCGACTGACGGGCCGCGGCCGCCTCGCCGTCGCCGGGGGGCCGGTACGCCTGCCCGCCCGGCCCGAAGGCTTCGCGCTTGCGAGCGATCGGACGCTCCTGATCCGCACCGAGCGCGGCGACCTGGCCGTCAGCCGGACGGGGCGGCTGCTGCCGCCGCGTCCCTGCCACGCGCCGGCCCCGGCTCAGTAGCTGTCTTCGTCCGGGCCGAGCTCGGGATCGAGGTCGCGGGGGCGGATGAAGCGGGCGATGCGGCCGGTGCCGGTGGCGACCTCGGACCAGCGATCCACCGGCAGCGCGATCTCGGCAAGCGTGCCGGTCGGATATTTCACCGCCACTTCGTCGCGCAGGCCGGTGCCGCCGTCGAGCGCCATGGCGAGGCTTTCGAGGCCGGGATTGTGGCCGGCGAGGAGCAGGCTCGCCGCCGCCGAGTCGGTCGCGCGGACGATGTCGAGCAGGGTCTCGGGCGCGGCGAGATAGACGCGCGGGTCGAACGCCGCCTCGAGCGAGCGGCCATAGCCCGCCTCGACCTCTTCGAGCGTCTCCCTCACCCGCATCGCGGGCGAGGCCAAGACGAGGTCAAAGGCGAGGCCGAGCCGCCGCATCTCTTCGCCGATCCGGCGCGCCGCCTTGCGGCCGCGTCGGTTGAGCGGCCGGTCGAAGTCGCGCGCGACCGGGTCGTCCCAGGTCGACTTGGCGTGGCGCAGCAAGGTCAGTGTCTTCATTGCGCCCCTTCGCGCGCCGCCTCGTCCGACTGATGCCCGAAAGCCTCGGCGCTTGAAAGCCGCGCGCGCACCCGCTCGACCGCTTCGACGAGCGGCAGGCGCCGGATCGCGACTCCGGGCGGAAAGGCGGCGAGCAGGCGGGTCGGCGTCGCCGAGGAGAGCAGGACGAACATGCCCTGGTCGTCGCGGCGCCGGATCAGGCGGCCGAACGCCTGGGCGAGGCGGCCGCGCACCACCCGATCGTCATAGCCCGTTCCCCCGTGCGCGGCGCGGCGGGCGGCGTGGAGCACGGTCGGCCGCGGCCATGGGACCCCTTCCATCACCACCAGGCGGAGGGAATGGCCGGGAATGTCGACTCCGTCCCGGAGCGCGTCGGTGCCGAGCAGCGACGCGCGCGGATCGTCGCGGAAGATGTCGACCAGCGTGCCGGTATCGATCGGATCGACATGCTGCGCATAGAGGGGAAGCCCGATGCGGGCGAGCCGATCGGCGATGCGGGCGTGGACGGCCTTGAGGCGCTGGATCGCGGTGAACAGGCCCAAGGTGCCGCCGTCCGCGGCTTCGATCAGCCGGGCATAGGCGCCCGCGAGGCTGGGAATGTCGCCGCGCTTCAGATCGGTGACGAACAGCACCTCGCTGTTGGCGGAATAATCGAACGGGCTCGGCGCCGCGAAGCGCTCGGCGGGGCGGGCGAGGTGGACGGCGCCGGTGCGCGCCTCGGCCGCGCCCCAGTCGTCGCCGCCGCCACGCAGGGTCGCCGAGGTGACGACGATGCCGTGCGCGGGCTTCAGCACGGTCTCGGCGAGCGGGCGGGTCGGGTCGAGCCAGCGGCGGTGGAGGCCGATATCATATTCG
>DASQKE010000323.1:0-4595 GCA_035630675.1 Allosphingosinicella sp. | reverse complement strand
GACCGCTCCAATCCCAAGCGCTTCGGCAACGCCGCCTTCTGGGGATTGTTCGCGCTCAGCCTGCTCGCCGGAACCTGGCTCGGCGACATCGTCAACGGCTGCATCGTCCTCGCTCTGGCCGCGCTCGCGACCTTGAATCTGATCGGTCGCGGCGCGCCGGCGACGAGCGAGGAGGAGCGCGCGGCCGCGGGCGACCGCTACGGCAATCGCCTGTTCCTGCCGATCCTGATCGTGCTCGTGACGGCGGTGCTGGGCACGCTCCTCTATCTCTACACCCCGCTCAACCGGACGGGGCTGTTCCAGCCCAACCGCGAAACCTTTATCCTGCTTTGCCTTGGCGTCCTCTTGGCGCTCGCGGCGATCTTCGCCTGGCTGAGGCCGCCGCCGCTGGCCCCGCTCCAGGAGGGGAGGCGGCTGATCGACGCGGTCGGCTGGGCGGCGGTGCTGCCGATGATGCTCGCCTCGCTGGGGCTGGTCCTCGCCGACACCGGCGTCGGCCGCACCATCGGCGGCCTCGTCCTGACCGTGATTCCGGATGGGACGATCTTCCCGGCCGTCGCCGCCTTCGGGCTCGGCATGGCCTTGTTCACCATCCTCACCGGCAACGCCTTCGCCGCCTTTCCGGTGATGGCGACGGCGATCGGCGTCCCGCTCCTGATCCAGGGCTATGGCGGCGATGCGGCTGTCGTGGGCGCGATCGGGATGCTCGCCGGCTTCTGCGGGACCTTGATGACGCCGATGGCCGCCAACTTCAATCTCGTGCCCGCGGCCCTGCTCGAGCTCAGGGACCAGAATGGCGTGATCAAGGCGCAGATCGGCACCGCCGTGCCGCTGCTCGCAATCAACATTCTCTTCATTTGGTGGTTTGCGTTCTAAGCTCGGAGGTTCGAATGATAGAAGGGCAGGACAGCAACTCAGTCTCGCGAATAAATATCTGGGACGTCGCTGCGGGTGTGTTGATCGGCAACCTCGCCACCGCGCTAATCGTTTGGGTAGCGTTCAGCGCTCTGATCGATCCACGCTAAATGAACCACGCTTTTACCCCAGAAATCGCCGCGCGCTTCGCCGGGATTGCGCTCGGCCATGTCCGGCAGGAATATCCGCACAAGCTCGATCAGGTGATGGACGGGCCCGAGGATCTGCTCGCCCCGTGCGAGCTCCACCCGATCTTCCACGGCAGCTTCGACTGGCACAGCTGCGTCCACGGCTACTGGCTGCTGATGCGCGTGCGCCGCCTGTTCCCGGATCTGCCGGTCCGCGCCCGCATCGACGAGCTGTTCGAGGAGATGCTGACGCCTCAGAAGGTCGCGGGCGAGCTTTCCTATCTCGATCGGGCCTATAGCGGCGGCTTCGAGCGGCCCTATGGCTGGGCCTGGCTGCTGGCCCTCCACGCCGAGGCGCAGCGGCAGGAGGAACCCGCCTGGGCCGAAGCGCTGGCGCCGCTCGCTTTCGCTTTCGCCGAACGGTTCGCGCTCTATCTCCCCAAGCTCACCTACCCGATCCGCACCGGCACCCACTTCAACACCGCCTTCGCGATGATCCTCGCACTGGAATGGGCGAATCCGAACGATGCCGAGCTTGCGGAGCTGATCCACCATCGCGCAGCCGATTATTTCCGCGAGGACCGGGATTGTCAGGCCTGGGAGCCTGGCGGCGACGAGTTCCTGTCGCCGGCACTGGTCGAGGCGCTGCTGATCAGCCGCGTCTGGCCGGAAGATAGGTTCCGCGGCTGGCTCGCAGCGTTCCTCCCTCGACTCGCGGAGCGGAAGCCGTCGAGCCTGTTCAGACCCGCCTTCGTCTCCGACCGCTCGGACGGCAAGATCGCCCATCTCGACGGCACCAATCTGAGCCGCGCCTGGTGCTGGCGCGGGATCGCCGGCGCGCTCGACCCGCCGCTGCGCGAAATCGCGCTCCAGGCCGCCGTGGCGCATCTCGACGCCGGCCTCCCCCACGTCGCCGGCGACTATATGGGCGAGCATTGGCTGGCCACCTTCGCCTTGCTCGCGCTCGACGGATCATGGCTTACGGACCGCTAACCACAGGCTCTTACCGGCGGCTAACCGCATCCTCGTACCGCCTACCTGCCGGACCATGCATCCGGCCGGGTCGAGGAACGGACGATGAGCTTTTTCAAGCGGTTGAGGACTTTGATCCGCGACGAGTGCGGCAACACGCTCGCGATCGGCGCGGCCGCGATGCCGATCATCATCGGCGGTGCGGGCCTTGCGATCGACACCGTCCAGATCAGCCTCGCCAAGCGCGAGCTGCAGCGCGCCGCCGATTCCGCGGCGCTCGCCGGGGCCTATGCGATCAACCAGAATCCGAGCTCGACCGGCACCGCGCGCACCACCTTCGCCCAGAATGGCGTCACCCGCGATCTCCAGATCAACAATGACGAGACGCTCGCCTCGGCGGCCGTGGTCGAGAACGCGCCGACGGTCGGCAGCTATGCCGGGAACACCAATGCGGTGCGCGTACGGCTGACGACCAGCAAGACGCTGAGCTTCTTCTCCTTCTTCAACACCGGTCCCGCCGTAATCACTGTCGAGGCTACTGGCGCGATCGTGCGCGACGGCGGCTTCTGCATGCTCTCGCTGGAAGATGGCAACGCGCCCGGGATCACCGTTGGCGGCAATGCGACCCTCAACCTGGGTTGCGGCATTTCGACCAATTCGCGGTCGGCCACCGCGATCACTGCGGAGGGCTCGTCGACCGTTCGCGCATCGCCGGTCATGGCCGTCGGCGGGGTTCCGACCAGTGCGAACTTCAACGGCGCGACGCTGATTCCCTATTCGGCGGTGCAGCTGGATCCATACGCGAACCTGCCGAACCCGGCGCCGACCGGATGCCGAGCACCGCCGGAAATAGGTCCGAACGACACGGTCAGCATCGGACCCGGAACGGCCGGCTGGAACGTCGCCGAGGGCTCCATTTGCCTGAACGGGCTGGACGTGAAGGGGAACCTCGATTTCCCGTCCGGCGCGATCGTCTATATCGACGGCGGTGAACTGAGCTTCGGCGCGCAGGCGCACGTCACCGGCACCGGAGTCACGTTCGTGCTGACCAGCACCAACGCGACCAGCAACCCCAGCTCAGTCGCCTCGGTCGCCGAGCTGGACCTGAACGGAGGCGCTGACATCGACATCACCGCTCCGACCACGGGCCCCTATGCGGGCGTCGCATTCTACGAGGATCGCCGCGCGCCGGTCGGCCGGACCATCCGCTTCAACGGTAATTCGGGAAACACGATCAACGGGGCCATGTACTTCCCGAACAGTTATTTCGAATATAACGGAAATGCGCAGACGACCGCCACCTGCTTCCAGCTCATTGCCCGTCGCCTCGATTTCCGCGGCAACGGCACGATTCAGAACAGCTGCTCCGGAGGCGGGAACACCGACAATTTTGAGGGCACCTATGTGAGGCTGGTCGGGTGAGGAGACGCTCTTCGCGCTCGCAAGGTCCAGCGGTGTGCTCGCGAAATTAACGTGACGCCAGAATCGGGATCGCCCGCTTGAGCTCGGCTCGCCGGCGACTGAGAGGCGCACTATCCTCCCTTGGTTATTGCGGAATTGACCTGGACGGCGGCCGTTCACCCGGCGCCGCTCCCTGTACCGATCTGGGACTCGGCAATTCAGGCGGTTGCGTCAGCTTGCGGACGTCCTCTTAGTCGCCGGAAGCGCGCTCTTCCCTGGCGCGCGGCTAGAGGAGAAGACCATGCGCACTCTCACCACGAACGAGCTGATCGCCGTTTCGGGCGCAGGCAGCAAGCCCGCCAGCCACCCTTACCCGCCCGGGCAGCACCCGAGCCTTCGCAATCCGGCGCATTCGCCGGGCGAGAGCTACAAGGGCCCGGCCGACAAGAATTTCGGCCCGAAATAAGGACTCGGAGCAAGGGCGTCACGGCGCCGTTGCTTGAGCGCAAGTCCTCGGACAGCCCCGCCGCGCACTCCGGGTGTGCGGCGGGGATTTCTATCGCCTCTAACGTTGAATAACCATACCGAAGTCTGGCACGGCGACCCGGCCAATATGTTCGATCCGCTCGTCACGGCTGCGAGCCGCCAAAGGGCCGGCGAAGGGCTTGTCGCAGCCCTCAGATCGACTGGCCGTCCGTAGCCCGGCAGCGCCCCGCCGAACGGCGAGTGGCGATCGTCGGCATGGTTTACAAATCCTTACCCCTTAACCAACACATGCGCGCTTTTCCGCGGCTGGCGCGCTTCTTGCTCCTGCGCTGGCATGTGGAAGCGCGTCGGCCGCCTGTTCGTGATCAAGACCCGGCTCGAAGCCTGCTGCATCATCTACGCGCTCGCCCTCGGCGCGATCGAGCGGGGCCTCCATTACCGCGAAATCTATCCCGGCTTCGGCGGCTGGCTGCTGTTCGCGGCCTGCACCGGCGCGGTGTTCATGGCCGGCGCGAAGCTGCTCGAGATCACCCGGGCGGACAGCGGACACCGCCGCCGCCGAACCGACCTCACGGCCTGAGAGCCGCGCGGCGCGCAATTCGCCAAGTCGCGGCGAAAAATCCCAACTGACGGCAGCGACGCTTTGGCGCTGGTCGCTGCCTTTGCTCCAAAAACGGCAGATATCCGCCGTTT
>DASQKE010000322.1:0-8597 GCA_035630675.1 Allosphingosinicella sp. | reverse complement strand
ACCCGGGCGGTGCGCGGCTGGCCCGAAGCGAGGGCGGCGATGCCCCTGCGATATGCCTCCTCGGGCGAGGCTGAAGCCGAGGCGCCCGAGCAGGCGGCGGTCACCGCGAGCAGCAAGGCGGCGGCGAACAGGCGGCCCTCGGTCACGGCTGCAGCCCATATTGCTTCAACAGATCGTAGAGCGTCGGCCGGCTGATCCCGAGCAGACGCGCCGCGGACGAGATATTGCTTTCGGTCCGCGCCAGGGCCTGGCGAATGATGCGCCGGTCGGTCGCCTCGCGCGCCGCCTTGAGGTTGATCGGCAGCGCCTCGGCGTCGCGCGGGCCGAGGTCCAGATCCTCGGCGGTGACCAATTTGCCGTCGGCCATGATCACCGCGCGCTTCATCCGGTTCTCGAGCTCGCGCACGTTGCCCGGCCATTTCCAGTCGTTGATCGCGTCGAGCGCGCCGCCGGCGAAGCCGCGCACATTGGGGTTCATCTCGCGCGAGAAGAGGTGGAGGAAGTGCTTGGCGAGCAGGGTCGCGTCGCCGTGCCGCTCGGCGAGGCTCGGAATGCGCACGACGATCTCGGCGAGGCGGTAATAGAGATCCTCGCGGAAGCTCGCGGCCTGGATCATCGCCGGCAGGTCCTGGTGGGTCGCGCAGACGATGCGGGTATCGACCGGGATGAGCTTCCTGCCGCCGATCCGTTCGATCACCCGCTCCTGGAGGAAGCGCAGCAGCTTGACCTGCAAGGGAAGGGGGATGTCGCCGACCTCGTCGAGGAACAGGGTCCCGCCATGGGCGAGCTCGATCTTGCCTTCGGTGGTCTTGATCGCGCCGGTGAACGCGCCTTTTTCGTAGCCGAACAGCTCGGCCTCAAGCAGGTTCTCGGGAATCGCCGCACAGTTGATCGCGACGAAGGCGCCCTGGGCGCGGCGGCTCGCGTCGTGGAGACCGCGGGCGAGCAGCTCCTTGCCGGTGCCGCTGGCCCCCAGCAGCATCACCGAGACGTCGGTGTTCGCCACCCGCTCGATGGTGCGGGCGACCTTCATCATCTCGGGCGCGGCGGTGATCATCGTGCCGAGCACGCGTCGGTCGTCGCCGACATGGCTCTCGAGCCTGCGATTCTCGGTCTCGATGCCGTGGAGCTGGAAGGCGCGGCGGACGATCAGGCCGAGCTGGTCGATGTCGACCGGCTTCTGGTAGAAATCGTAGGCGCCGGACGCGATCGCCCTCAGCGCGCTCTCGCGGGCGCCGTGTCCCGACGCCACGATCACCTTGGTCTCGGGCTTGAGCGACAGGATCGTCTCGAGCGTCGCAAAGCCTTCGGAGACGCCGTCCGGGTCGGGCGGCAGGCCGAGGTCCAGTGTGACGACCGGCGGCTCCTGCGCGCGGACGACGTCGATCGCGGCATTGCGATCGGAGGCGCAGAGCACCTCATAATCGTCATAGGCCCATTTGAGCTGGCGCTGCAGGCCCTCATCATCCTCGACGATCAGCAATTTCGGCTTCGCTGGCGAAGTCATGCGCGCATCCGTTCAGGCTGAGGGGCGAGATCTTGCTCGCCCAGCGGTAAAAAGACGGTGAAAAGCGAGCCCTCGCCCTCGCGGCTGTCGACCTCGATGCGGCCTCCCATCGCCGTCACCAGCGACCGGGCCTCGAACGCCCCGACGCCGAACCCATTGTCCTTCGTCGAGGAGAAGGGCTGAAACAGGCGTGTCCGAACGAATTCGGGCGACATGCCGCCTCCGCGGTCGGCGACCTCGATCGCGGCCTCGCCGCCACGGCGGCCGCAGCGGATCGTCACGGGCGCGTCGGCGGGGCTGGCGTCGATCGCGTTCTGGACGAGGTGACCGAGCGCCTGCTCGAGCCGGCCGGGATCGGCGATCGCGACGAGATCGGCCTCGCCCTCCACCCGGACCGGATGGGTGCGGCGCTTGCTCTCGACGATCGCGGCAACCGCGGCGTGGAGCGAGACCGGCCGCGCCGGCTCCGCGTCGCGCCGGCTGCCGTTCGACAGGCGTGCCAGCAGATCGTGCATCTTTTTGACCGAGCCTTGCAGGGTCGCGATCATGTCGGCGCGGAATTCGGGATTGTCCGCATGCCGCTCCGCGTTCCGCGCAACCAGGGTGAGTTGAGATACCAAGTTCTTGATATCATGCATTATAAACGCAAATCTCCGGTTGAACTCGTCGAAGCGCCGGGCGTCGGCGAGGGCCTGCTGCGACTGCGCTTCGGCGAGATAGGAGGCGGCCTGAATGCCGGCGGTGCGGAACAGGTCGAAATCCTCCCAGTCGAGCGGCCGGCGCACCGGCGGATGCTCGAGCAAAACGAGGCCGACCAGCCGGTCGCCATGGATCAGCGGCACCCCGGCCCACAGGTTCGGCGAGGCCGCGATCCATGCGGGCACGCGGCCGGCCGGCGGCCCTCCCGGGGTCGAGAAGTCGATGACGTGCGCGGTCTCAGCAAGAAAGCCGGCAAGCGCGCCGTCATCGTCCCGGCCCGGCTCCGCCTCGTCGTGCCAGTTCCAGCGCGCGGCGGGGGCGAGCCTCCCCTGGCCGTCGGCAAGCAGCAGCAGTCCGCCTGGCGCGCCGCCGATGTCGGCGAGCGCCTTGACCACCCGCTCCTCCAGCCGCCCGCCTTCCTCGCCGCCGCCGCGGCCGATGGTGTGGGTGAAGCGCAGCCACTCGCTGCGATAATCGTAGCGATGCTCGAAGAAATGCTTGGAGACCATCACCCGCACCCAGGCGCGGGCCCGCCCCGAGGGCAGCAGGACCGAGGCCGCGACGGTCATCGCGAAGATGAGGACGATCTGGCCGAAGCGCGCCCAGTCGGAGCCGGCCAGCTCCATCGCCCGCGTCGCCGACATCATCACGATGAGGTAAAAGAGGATCGCCAGCATCGAGAGCGACTGGAAGGTCGCGGCGCGCGACAGCTGCATCTTCCAGCTCGCATTGCGGCGGCTCGCCAGCGCGAACAAAGGCACGATCATCGACAGGATCGCACCGCGCATCGCCAGCAGCTCGTCGGCGGGGCCGCGGGTCAGATAAGCGGTGGTGTAGAGGTGGAGATCGTAGGCCCACATCGCGGCCAGAGCGATGGCGGGGAGCTGGATGCCCCAGCGCGAATCCGGCGCCGCCTGGCCGTAGAGATTGTGGACCAGGACGAGCGAGCCCGCGGCGATGGTGAGGCCGATGATCTGCTGGGTCGCGGCCAATGCGGCGAGGACCTGCGGCGCGTGCGCGAACTCGGCCGACACGCCGGTGATGACGATCTGCAGGCCGACCACGCCGGCGACCGCGGCGTAGACCGCCTTGACCGCGCGCTGGCGGTAATCCTCGTCGGCGCCGTGCATGACGCCGTACATGAAGGCCAGGAAGGCGAGGTTGCGGCCGCTCTCCGAGAAGCCGGCGAGCACGTAATGCGGCCCCTCGATCGCGACGAAGATCGACCAGACCGAGACCACCGCGAAGGCGGTGACCAAGGGGCGGTTGCGCGGGTCTCCGTTCCAGTGGCGGAGCTGCCAGATGGCGAGCGCGCCGTAGAGGGCGGCGGCGAGCGCGTGGCTCCACAGCCCGATGAATCCGGTCATCAGCGCGCCCCCTCGGGCCACAAGACGACGCGCAGCGTCTGCAGCAGGATCAGGAGATCCAGCAAAGGCGAATAATTCTTGGCGTAATAGAGGTCGAATTCGAGCTTTTGGCGGGAATCCTCGATCGATGCGCCATAGGGATAATTGATCTGCGCCCAGCCGGTGATCCCCGGCTTCACCATGTGGCGCTCGGCATAATAAGGCAGCCGCGCCTCGAGATCGGCGACGAACTGCGGACGCTCGGGCCGCGGGCCGACGAAGCTCATGTCGCCTTTGAGCACGCTCCACGCCTGGGGGAGCTCGTCGATCCTGAGCTTGCGGATATAATAGCCGATGCGGGTGACGCGCGGATCGTCCTTCTGCGCCCAGACCGCCTTGCCGCCGACCTCGGCATCCTCGCGCATCGAGCGCAGCTTCAAGATGTCGAACGGCACGCCGTAGAGCCCGACCCGTCGCTGGCGGAAGAAAGCGGGGCCCTTGCTCTCCAGTTTGACCGCGAGCGCGGTCACAGCGACCAGAGGCGCGGTCAGGATCAGGATCGCGATGCTGACGAAGACGTCGAACATCCTCTTGCCGATCGAGGACAGACGCCGCCCGGCCGAAAAGCCGTCCGAGAAGATCAGCCAGGAGGGATTGAGGCTGTCGAGATCGACGCGGCCGGTCTCGCGCTCGAGGAAGGTCGACAGATCGTTGACCTCGACGCCCGTGGTCTTGGCGCGCAGCAGATCGGAGAGCGGCAGAGCGTTGCGCCTTTCCTCCAGCGCGAGCACGACCTCGGTCGCGCCCAGCCGGAGGAGATGGTCGGCGAAATTGGCGATGTCGGCGCGGTTGACGGCGCGGGCGACCGCGGCCGGCCCGTCGTTCATCGCGACGTAGCCGGCGATCGTGAAGGTCGCGCCGTCGCGCTTGGCCAAGGCTTCGACCCGGGCGGCGCGCGCGCCGGCGCCGAGCACCAGCACCCGCCGCTTCAGCGCCTCGCCGCCGATCGCATGGGTCAGCACGAGGCGCGCGGCGGCGAGCGCCACCAAAGCGATCATTGTCGCGTAGAGCAGGTTCGAGCGCCAGAAGCCGACCGGCGGGAACAGGAAGAAGACCAGGCTCAGGAACAGGATGCCGAGCGCCAGCGCCACGACCAGGCGCGCGGTCGCGATCCTGAGCGAGAGCAAAGCCTCGGAGCGGTAGACGCCGACCGCGACCATGGCGAGCTGCACCGCGGCGACGAAGATGAGCAGGGTCGGCAGCCGCGCCGTCTCGGGATCGACCTCGCCGCCGAGCTGCCAGATCCGGGCCAGCCACCCCGCCTCGGCCGAGCCGAGCAGCAGCAAGGCGTCGAGCGCGCCGAGGACCAGCACCCAGTAGGGCACATAATGCTTGAAGAGCCGGATCACGCGCGCGGGTCCGGAGTCGGCGGGGGTCGGCGGTTCCGACAGTCAGGTGTAAGCTTCTCCGACACGGCACCAGCCTGTCGCAGAATTTGACAAACAAAGCGTGAAAGCGGGCGGGGGAGCGTGCGGCAGCGACCGCGGCGCGATGTTGCGGAAGTTCAATCTTGGGGGCGTTGCGCGACACGGGAACGACGGGGATTCGACATGGGTGCGACGAGGTTGCGACGACGGCCGACGCCTGATGCCACTATGGACGGGCGATGTACCCGTCGCATACCAAACTCGGGGGTTTATCCCCTTCGGACATGTAGCCCGCCAAGCTGATCCCTGTCCGGCGGTGCTCGGGCGATGCCCCGACGATGGTCCGGCGGTGCTCGGGCGATGGTCGGGCGGTGCCTTGACGGCAAAGGCGCCCCGGCTCAAACTCAGCTGCGAGTCATTAGGCACACGGATCGCAGAGCAATGGGTAGTACCGGACAGCAAAAGAGACCCGGCGACGTTTTTACGCCGCGGGCCGCGACCGTTAATGAAAGCATGTACGTGCGGCGCCCGAAGCTTGAGGAGCGCTTAACCGACGCCATAGACGCGAACAAATATATTGTAATTCACGGCGAAAGTGGAAACGGCAAGACGTGGCTTTACAAGCGCGTATTTAATAACGCAGGGGTTCACTATGACACGGTGAACCTTTCAACGGTTATAAACGCAGGTTCTCTCGAAGGAGCCTTTCGACAGAAGTTGGGAGAGTTTGGCGTTGGCGATAAAGTGCTAGAGGAAACGAGTTCTTCAGCGGGTGCCAAGCCATTCAATGTCGGATTTGAGCATGAATACAGGACAGGCTCTCAGTTCTATCCGAAAAGCCCTTTCGTTAGCCTCCTAGAACGCATTCGTTATCGGGCTAATGGCAAGAAAGCTGCGCTCGTTTTAGACAACTTCGAAGCTATTATCAACAATCAAGAAGTCCTTAGTCAGCTTGCCGCAATGATTATCTCCGCAGACGACGATACCGTCGCACAGTTTGACGTCAAGGTCGTTATTGTCGGTGTGCCGAGCAACTTAAAGGAAACAATCACCCGTTTAACTGACTCTGCGCCAGTCGCGAACCGGTTGACTGAACTGCCAGAAGTAGCTCGGATGAGCGAGACCGAGGCCAATGACCTAATCTATCGAGGCTTCGTAGAAGAACTCAAACTGGCGATTGACGACGAAGTCATAGATAAACTGTACGCGAATATTGCATGGTATACCGATCGCATTGCGCAGCATATTCACGAGCTTTGTCTTATCATTGCGCAAAATGCGGTTCGCAACCATGGCGTTATTGACGAGCGTATCCTGCGTAAATCGCGAAACACTTGGATCGAGGACTCGCTTTCGAGCGACATGGCCGTAATAGAAAGCGTAATGAACGCGAGGGAAACAAAGGTTGGGAGGAAGAATCAGGTCCTTTTTGCCATGGGTCTATGTAAGACGGAAGACTTCAAGTATAGTGATATTGAGGCTCTTGTGAGAGAGACGTTTGATGTTGCTAACGCGGCGACTCTTAATGTTTCCCAGATCCTCTCTGGATTCGCGGACGCATCTAGTCCGCTGATTAGACGCACGCCTAAACAGGATGCATGGCGTTTTGTCTCGCCAAAGCTCAAAATGGCTATCCGCACCAGGTTTAAGATATCGGCAGACGGAAGGGTGGATGTGCGGCCCTGATCAGAGGTCTTTGGAGACGACATATGCAAGATTCCGATAGGCCCGATTCGACGCGCTGCTAGGCGCCATGGCCTCGGGCGAGGCCCCTAGCGCGCGAAAGAAACCATCAGGCGATCAAGCATCAGGTGCGGCACCTGACGCATGTTCCAGCGATACTCAAACTCGCCCAAATACTCCGGGAGATGCTTCCCGCTGACCTGGATGTGCGTCCCGTTGATGCCGCGCTTTAGCTGAGCCCAGAAGCCCTTAATTGTGAGGCCCGACTGTCCCGTTCGAGGCGCGGGGACAGTCACTAGTGACTGTCCCGTTCCCGTTCGTTCGCTTCGGAATGCGCAATTATCGGAGAATTTTTGCCAACGATCCTCGCTTTCCATATAATAAGCGGTGATGCCCAGAATCGCGCGTCTCGTCCTGTCGGGGGTACCGCACCATGTCACCCAGCGGGGCAACCGGTGCCAGCCGACCTTCTTTCAGGAGGATGATTACGGCCTGTATCTCTCGCTGCTTCGCCACGGTTGCCGCAAAAGCGGCACCGCCGTCTGGGCATGGTGCCTGATGCCGAACCATGTTCACCTGATCCTCGTCCCGACCGACGAAGACGGGTTGCGCGCGGCGCTGGCGCCGGCGCACACACGCTATACGATGGAGATCAATCGACGTCAGGGCTGGCGCGGCCATTTGTGGCAGAACCGCTTTGCCTCCTTCCCGATGAGCGAGGCGCATCTCGCCGCGTGCTTGCGGTATGTCGAGCTCAATCCGGTTCGGGCGCGGCTGGCGGAACGGCCGGAGGCATGGCGTTGGTCAAGCGCGCGAGCCCATCTCGGTCTCGCGGCCGACGGCCTCACCGACCTCGTCGCTTCGTCCGCCGGCATCGACGACTGGGCCGCGTTCCTCGACGCCGGCCTCGCCGATCAGGACCGCGCGGCGATCCGCACAGCAGAACGCACCGGCCGCATGATCGTGCAGGGACAGTCACTAGTGACTGTCCCAACTCAGGCATGGGACAGTCACTAGTGACTGTCCCAGCTCAGGGCGCCGCGATCTTCACGGGGGAGAGGCCCGCCGCCGCCTTGGCCAGCTTGCGGTCGAAGGTCAGGAACGCCGTGCAGTCCTGCGCGCGCCCGAGATGGAGCGCGTCGGCGAAGTCGAGGCCCTGCGCAGTCCAGCCCAGCGCCCGGTCGGCAAGCCCTGGATCCTCGAGGGCGATGCCGGGGAGGCCGGCGAAGGCGCGGAGCGCCTCGACGATCCGTTCGGCCGCGAAGCCGTAGCCGCTGCGCAGGACCCATTCGGTTTCGAGCAGCACCGACGTCGCTACGAAGATGTCGCCGGCCTCGACAAGCCTGCGCGCCCGCGCCGCCTCCGCCGGGCTGTCGCCGGTCAGGAAGCGGACGAGGACGTTGGTGTCAATCGCGCGCACGCCGCCGCGCCTCCGCGGCGACGGCCGAGTCCATCTCTTCGACGCTCTTCGCCTTGCCGGCGAACGGCAGCGACCGGAACACGGATGCGATCTCGGCAGGCGCGAACAGCGGCGCGGCCCTGAGCAGCACGCCTTCGTCGGTGTCCTCGACAGTCAGCCTGGTGCCGGCCTCCCAGCGGCGATGCTGCCTGATGTCCTGCGGCAGAACCACCTGTCCCTTGGTGGAGAGGGTCGTTGTCAGCCGCTTCGCCCGTGCCATCACTGCTTTCCTTGGTAAGACGGGAGTAAGATAGGCTTTGGAGCAGCCGTGAGTCAAGGCTCGGGACGGCGACTGCCCTGCGCTGGCCTTGCAAAACAGGACTTGGGACGAAAAGGGGGACAGTCACAGTGACTGTCCCCTTTTCTCTCAGCCGGTCGGCGTCAGGGTGATGGTTGTCGTCTCGCACAGATTGACGCCGCGCCAGTCGCCGGCCTGGCCGTCCTCGAACGTGGCCCGGATATCCCACAGGCACTGG
>DASQKE010000321.1:0-7227 GCA_035630675.1 Allosphingosinicella sp. | reverse complement strand
GCTTCGGCCCGCTGCTGATGATCGCCGCCGTGCCCGCCGCGGCCTTGCTCAAGCTGCCGGGGGACGTGCTGCTGCGCCTCGAGATCGGACTGCTCGCGGGAACGCCGGGGCTTGCGGCGCTCACGTTGATCGTCGCCGCGCTGACGGCAGGCCTCAGGACGGGCGCCGCCGTCGCCGGCCTGCTGCTGCTCCCGGTCGCGGTGCCGATCCTGATCTTCGGCGCCGGCTTCGTCGAGCGCGGCGGCGATACCGGCGCGCTGAAGCTTCTCGCCGCCTCCTCCTTGCTGCTGGTCGCGATCGCTCCCTTCGCCGCCGGCGCCGCGATCAGGGCCGCACGCGACTGAGGGGACAGTCACTTTCACGCGCGGCGGTTCGCGTCCTGGCACGTCGCGGCTGAAAGTGACTGTCCCTGCTTGCGCGGCCGGGACGGAAGGGACAGTCACTTTCACGCGCGGCGGTGCGCGTCCTGGCACGTCGCGGCCGAAAGTGACTGTCCCTGCTTGCGCGGCCGGGACGGAAGGGGACAGTCACTTTCACGCGCGGCGGTTCGCGTCCTGGCACGTCGCGGCTGAAAGTGACTGTCCCCCTACTCCCTCGACCACCTCGCGAAGATCGCGGTGGGGAGGAGGAGGCCGCGCGATTCCTCGCGGACGGCCATGTCGCCGCATTCGACGGTGCCGCCGAGTTCGCCTAGCGCCTGGGCCAGCAATTCACCGATGGCGAGCGCGGACATTCGCACGGCATAGACGGTGAGCACCAGGAAGCGGCTCTCGGCGTCGAGCAGCTTGCGGCAGTCGGCGATCAAGGCCGGCAGACCCTCTTCCAGCTTCCACACTTCGCCGTTCGGCCCGCGGCCATATTTGGGCGGATCGAGGATGATGCCGTCATAGCGCCGCCCGCGCCGTACCTCTCGCGCGGCGAACTTCCCCGCATCCTCGACCAGCCAGCGAATCGGGCGGTCGGCCATGCCCGAGAGCGCGGCATTCTCCTTCCCGGCCTCGACCGACTTCTTCGACGCATCGACATGGACCAGCTTCGCGCCCGTCGCCGCCATCGCCAGCGTGCCGACGCCCGTATAGCCGAACAGGTTGAGCGCCTCGGCCCCCTCTCCCATCCGCTCCCGCATCCACTCCCATTGCGGCGCCATGTCCGGGAAGAAAGCGAGGTGGCGGAACGGCGTCGCCTGCGCCCTGAAGCGCACCTCCTCCCAGCCGAGCTCCCAGCCCTCGCTCGGGACCGGGCGGTCGAAGCGCCAGCGCCCGCCGCCGTCCTCGTCGGAGCCGGGGACGAACTCGCCGTCCGCGTCCCAGCTCTCGAGCGCGGGCGCCCACATCGCCTGCGGCTCGGGGCGGATGAAGCGATAGGGGCCGTAGCGCTCGAGCTTCCGGCCGCCGCCGCTGTCGACGAGGCCGTAATCGGCCCAGGGCTCGGCGACGAGCGTCGCGAGCTTCACGCGGCGCGGACCGCCGGAAAGCCGATCGTAGCGCGGGCGAGCGGGCCGGCGAGCATCTTCGCACCCGCCGCGCGGACCTGGTCGAGCGTCACCGCTTCCAACCGGGCGATCACCTCGGCCGGCTCGACGAGGCGGCCGTAGACGTGGAGCTGGCGCGCGACGTAATTGGCCTGGCCCCAGGGGCTTTCCAGCGACATCAGGAGGCCCGCTTTGGCCTGCGTCCGCGCGCGCTCGATCTCGCGCGGCGTCGCCGTCCCGGCGGCCTCGGCGATCACCTCCCCGATCAGCTGCGCCGCCGCCGCCGATTCGCGCCGCGCCGCCGCCGCGTAGATGTAGAAGATGCCGGTGTCGGAATAGGGGTGGAGCGCCGAATAGATGGAGTAAGCGAGGCCCCGTTCCTCGCGCAACTGCTGGAACAGGCGCGAAGACGCGCCCCCGCCGACGATGTCGGAGAAGAAGCGCGCGGCGAGATAGTCCGGATCGCGCTGCGCCACGCCGGGAAACGCCAGAGCGAGATGCGCCTGCTCGGATTTGGTGCGGCCGACGCGCGCGCCCCCGGTGAACCGCGCCGGCACGGGCTCGGGCGCCGCGCCCTCGCCCAAGCCGGCGAAATGGCGCTCGGCGAGCGCGACCAGCGCGTCGTGGGCGACCTTGCCCGCCGCGACCAGGACGAGGCCGCCGGCACGATATTGATCGAGCCGCCAGCAATGGAGGTCGTCGACCGTCACCGCCGCGATGCTGGCCTCCGTGCCGAGCACCGAGCGGCCGAGCGGCTGGTCGGCGAAGGCCGCTTCCCACAGCTCGTCGAAGATGATGTCGTTCGGCGTGTCGCGCGCCTCGCCCAGCTCCTGGAGGACGACGTCCTTCTCGCGCTCGAGCTCGTCCGCGGCGAAGTGCGGGCGCAGCACCATGTCGGCGATCAACTCGACGCCGAGCCCGACATGCTCCGGCAGCACCGAGGCGGTGAAGCTGGTGCCGTCGCGGTCGGTCGCGGCATTGAGCTCGCCGCCGACATCCTCGATCGCTTCGCTGATCTCGCGCGCCGAGCGGCCGCCAGCGCCCTTGAACACCATATGCTCGAACAGGTGGGCGATGCCGTTGAGCGCCGCAGGCTCGTGGCGCGAACCCGCCGCGACATAGAGGCCGACGGCCGCCGTGTCGGCCCCGGGCATGGTTCGGGTCGCGACCCTGAGGCCGTCGGCAAGGGTGGTGAGCTTCATCATCGAGACGAGCAATTAGGGTTTGGGAGCCCCATCGGCAACCGGTCGCTGCCGCCGGCGCAGCGCGAGCAAATAGATCGTCGCAGCGGCGGCGGCGAAGAAGAACCACTGGAAGGTGTAGAACAAATGGTTGTTCGGCAGATCCTCGGGATTGGGCCGCGCGCTCGGCTGGAGGCCCGGTGCGGGCGCCTCCGCGACCAGCCGGATGCGGTGGTCGCGATCGGGCGCGATCACGCCCGAAACCTCGCCGCCGCGCCAGCCCTCCGGCCGGCGATGGTCGCGCGACCAGCCCATGTCGGCCTGCATGCCGGGCCCCTCGAGGCCGCCGGTGCGGCAGCCCGCGACGTGGATCCAGCCGCTTTCGCCGCCGCGGTTGCGGCCGGCGAGCGTGCGCCAGCCGGTGACCTCGATGCAAAAGCCGGTCGCGCGGCGATAGAGCAAGGAATCGTCGGCCGGCGGCAGCGCGGGCCAGGCGACCGGCGGCTGCCCCTCGGCCGCGCGGTAACGCTCGATCAGCGCCGTCTTCTCGCTTGCGCGGCCGATCTGCCAGATGCCGAGGCCGATCATGGTCGCGACCGCGGCGGCGACAATCAGGGTCGGGAGCAAAGGAAATTTCACCGGCGCATGCCTCCCCCCAACCGCATCTCGACGATGCCGGCCCCGATCGCCACGACGAAGATGGCCGCGAACCAGAGCGCCGACACGAGCGCTTCGCCGGCTTCCACCGCTCGAAGCGCCGGGCCGATCAGCAGCGCGATCGACGCTCCGGCGATGAGCAGGAGGAGCAGCCTCTTGCCCATCAGCGCTTGTCCCCGATCCGTCCCTCGCGGGCGCGGTGCCTGTATTCGAGCGCGAGCAGGGCCGCCTTGGAGAAACGAAGCGAGACCAGGACAAGCAGGCTGGCGAGCGGCAGCCACAGCAGGACGTGCAGGCACCAGGGCGGCGCTGCGGAGAGCTCGAGCGAGATGGCGAGCGCGGTCACCAGCCCGCCGATTCCGAGCGTCATGAACGCCGCGGGGCCGTCGCCGACGTTGAAGGCCGAGAAGTCGAGCCCGCAGGCGCGGCACTCCGGCGCGAAGCGTGCGAAGCCGGCGAACAGGGTCTTCGCCCCGCAGCGCGGGCAAAGCCCGCCGAGCGCGACGGCGACGGGGGTGGGTTCATTGGACTTCAGCATCCGGTCCTTCGATACGGGCCCTCGATACGGCTTCGCCTACTCGGTCCCTACTCAGGATGAGCGGATCCTCTCAACCGTTCGTCCTGAGTAGCCGTCGAGCCTGTCGAGACGGCGTATCGAAGGACCCGCCCCGCCGGAGCGCTAGTGAACCGCGGCGCCCCAGCCGCCCCAGACGTAGATCGAGATGAACAGGAACAGCCAGACGACGTCGACGAAGTGCCAGTACCAGGCCGCAGCCTCGAAGCCGAAATGCTGCTGCGGGCTGAAATGGCCCTTATAGGCGCGCACGAGGCAGACGATGAGGAAGATCGTGCCGACGATGACGTGGAAGCCGTGGAAGCCGGTCGCCATGAAGAAGGTCGAGCTGTAGATGTTCTGGGTGAACTCGAACGGCGCGTGGGCATATTCATAGGCCTGAACGCCGGTGAACAGCAGGCCGAGGCCGATCGTCGCCCAGAGGCCGCGGATCAGGCCCTCGCGGTCGCCGTTGATCAAGGCGTGGTGCGCCCAGGTGACGGTCGTGCCTGAGCAGAGCAGGACGAGGGTGTTGAACAGGGGCCAGCCGAACGGATCGAGCACCTCCATGCCGTGCGGCGGCCAGACGCCGCCCACCGCCTCGACCGTGGACGGGAACAAGGCGGCGTTGAAATAGGCCCAGAACCAGGCGAGGAAGAACATGACCTCCGAGGCGATGAACAGGATCATCCCGTAGCGCAGGTGAAGCTGGACGACCGGCGTGTGGTCCCCCGAATGCGCCTCGCGGATCACGTCCGCCCACCAGCTGAACATCGTGAACAGGACGCCGATCACCCCCGCCACCATGACATAGGTGCCGTAGGGATTGTCGTGCATCCACATGACGAGGCCGCCGAACAAGGCGAGAGCGGAGGCGGCGCCGACGAGCGGCCAGACGCTCGGCGGCAGGATGTGATAGGGATGGTTCTTCGCTCCGGCCATCGCCGCTTTCCTCTGTTCGTCTTTCGGGGCGGCGAACGCGCGCCCGAGGCTGAAGTGCCGCTCCTCTAGCTTCCCTCTGCGGCCGAATCCACCGGGTAAAAGGTGTAGCTGAGCGTGATCTCGCTGATCCGGCTGGCGCCCGGATCGCGCAGGATAGCCGGATCGACATAGAAGACCACCGGCATGCGCACTTCCTCGCCCGGCTGCAGCGTCTGGCGCTCGAAGCAGAAGCACTGGATCTTGACGAAATATTGCCCCGCGTCGGCCGGCGTGACGTTGAAGGTGGCGGTGCCGGTGACCGGGCGGTCGGAGAGGTTGCGGGCTGTGTAGAAGGCGATCGAGCGCTCGCCGATGGTGACCTCGTGGCGCGTGTCCTCCGGCCGGAACGACCAGGGCAATGCCGGCGAGCGCGACCCGTCGAAGCGGACCGAGATTCGCCGGCCGACGGCCCCGGGCGCGTCGGCGCCGACTTGCGCCTGGGTGGTGCCGGCGAAGCCGGTCACCTGGCAGAACAGGCGGTAGAGCGGCACGCTGGCGAAGGCGAGGCCGACCATCAGGGCGGCGACCAGGGCAGCGAGCGCGGCGGTGCGGCCGTTGCGGCGAAGCTGCGGCGCGGCGGCCTCGCTCATCCGCCGGACATCCGCGCGATCGTGATCAGATACATGAGGATTACGAACGCGCCGAGCGCGAGCGCCATGACGATCGCGCGGCCGCGCTGCCGCCGCCGGACCTCGTCGTCGCGCTGGCTCATGGGATCAGCCAGCGGTCGGCGACCAGCGCGCCGAACAAAGCGAAAAGGTAGAGGATCGAGAAGCCGAACAGCCTTTTCTCCGGCGCCATGCCGGCGGGCTCGGCCGCCTTGTTGGCGAGGATCTGGAGCGCCATCGCCACGAAGACCAGGCTGAGCGCGCTCGCCGCCGCGCCGTAGAGCGGACCCGCGAGCCCCAGCGGCCAGGGCGAGACCGCGGCCGCCGCCATCGGCAGGCTGTAGAAAAAGATCTGCCGCCGCGTCGCCGCCGCTCCCGCGACCACCGGCAGCATCGGCACGCCGGCCGCGGCGTAATCCGAGCGGACGAACAGGGACAGAGCCCAGAAATGCGGCGGCGTCCACAGGAAGATGAGCAGGAACAGGAGCGCGGGGAGGAGCGTGACGTCGCCGGTCGCCGCCGCCCAGCCGATCACCGGTGGGAACGCCCCGGCGGCCCCGCCGATGACGATGTTCTGCGGCGTGCGGCGCTTCAGCCAGATCGTGTAGACGAGGACGTAGAACAGGATCGAAACGGCGAGGATCGAGGCCGCGAGCCAGTTGGTCGCGACCCCCATCAGGATCACCGAGAAGAAGGAGAGGCCGACGCCGAAATGGAGCGCCGACTGCCGCTCCATCCGCCCGGCGGGGAGCGGCCGCCCGGCGGTGCGCTTCATGCGCGCGTCGAGATCGGCCTCGTACCACATGTTGAGTGCCGCCGCCGCGCCGGCGCCGAGCGCGATGCAGAGCACAGCGGTGAAAGCGAGCACAGGGTGCATGCGCACCGGCGCGACCAGCAGGCCGCAGAGGCCGGTGAAGACGACGAGGCTCATCACCCGCGGCTTGGTCAGCGCGACGAAATCGCGCCACTCGGCGGGGATGGCGGCGTCCTGTGAGGCTGCGGTCACTGCTTTCATATAGGCCTCCCCTCCCGCATCGGGGAGGGGGCTCCTCAGTGGCGCCCGCCCTCGTCGATCACGGGCAGGGTCTCGAACTGGTGGAACGGCGGCGGGCTCGACAGGGTCCATTCGAGCGTCGTCGCGCCCTCGCCCCAGGGATTGTCCGGCGTCCTGCGGCCGGCGAAGAGCGAGATGACGATGTTGGCGAAGAAGAACACCATGCCCAGCGCCATGATCGCATAGCCCCAGCTCGCCACCTCGTTCCAATGAGCATAGGCGTCCGGATAATCGTTGATGCGGCGCTGCATGCTGTCCATGCCGAGGAAGTGCATCGGGAAGAAGAGCACGTTGACGCCGATGAAGAAGATCCAGAAGTGGAGCTTGCCGAGCAGCTCGTTATAATCGCGGCCCCACATCTTTCCGAACCAGTAATAGAAGCCGGCAAAGAGCGAGAACACCGCGCCCAGCGACAGCACGTAGTGGAAGTGGGCGACGACGTAATAGGTGTCGTGGAAATAGGTGTCGACGCCGGCATTGGCGAGGACGACGCCGGTGACGCCGCCGACGGTGAACATGAAGATGAAGCCGAGCGCCCAGAGCATGGGCGCCCGGAACGAGATCGAGCCGCCCCACATAGTGGCGATCCAGCTGAAGATTTTCACGCCGGTCGGCACCGCGATGACCATGGTCGCGGCGGTGAAATACATCTTCGTGTTCACGTCGAGGCCCACGGTGTACATGTGGTGCGCCCAGACGATGAACCCGACCGCGCCGATCGC
>DASQKE010000320.1:0-14727 GCA_035630675.1 Allosphingosinicella sp. | reverse complement strand
CAGCGAGAAGACCGCTCCGAGCGAGAGAACGTAGTGGAAATGGGCGACGACATAATAAGTGTCGTGCATCTCGTTATCGATGCCGCCATTGGCCAGCACGACGCCGGTGACGCCGCCAACCGTGAACAGGAAGATGAAGCCGATCGCCCACAGCATCGGCGTTTCGAAGCTGATCGATCCGCCCCACATCGTCGCGATCCACGAGAAGATCTTGATGCCGGTCGGCACCGCGATCACCATCGTCGCTGCGGTGAAGTACATCTTGGTGTTCACGTCCATGCCGATGGTGAACATGTGGTGCGCCCAGACGACGAATCCGACCACGCCGATCGCGACCATCGCATAGGCCATGCCGAGATAGCCGAACACGGGCTTGCGGCTAAAGGTGGCGATGATCTGGCTGACCATGCCGAAGCCCGGCAGGATCATGATGTAGACTTCGGGGTGGCCGAAGAACCAGAACAGATGCTGGTAGAGCAGGGGATCGCCGCCGCCGGCCGCGTCGAAGAAATGGGTTCCGAAATTGCGGTCGGTGAGCAGCATGGTGATCGCCCCGGCGAGCACCGGCAGCGCCAGCAGCAGCAGGAAGACGGTGACCAGGATCGACCAGACGAAGAGCGGCATCTTGTGCAGCGTCATGCCGGGCGCGCGCATGTTGAAGATGGTGGTGATGAAGTTGATCGCGCCCAGGATCGACGAGGCGCCGGCAAGGTGGAGCGAGAAGATCGCCATGTCGACCGCGGGGCCGGTCGCGCCGCTGGTCGACAGCGTCGGGTAGACCGTCCAGCCGACGCCGGCGCCATTGCCGGCGCCGCCCGGCACGAACGCCGAGCCCAACAGCAGGAGGAAGGCCGGGGGTAGCAGCCAGAAGGAGATGTTGTTCATCCGCGGGAACGCCATGTCCGGCGCGCCGATCATGATCGGCACGAACCAGTTGCCGAAGCCGCCGATCATCGCCGGCATCACCATGAAGAAGACCATGATCAGGCCGTGCGCGGTGATCAGAACGTTCCAGAAATGGAGGCCCTCGTCGAAGGTCGCCGCCGAGCCGCCGAGCATCGAGGCCCAATCCTGGAGATACTGGACGCCGGGCTCGGCGAGCTCGAGCCGCATCAGGCCCGATATGCCGCCGCCCAGTATGCCCGCTACGATGGCGAAGATCAGATAGAGGGTGCCGATATCCTTGTGGTTGGTCGACATGAACCAGCGGGCGAAGAAGCCCGGCTTGTGGTCTGCGTCGTGATGGCCGGCATCGGCATGGGCCGCGGCATAGTGGCTCGCATTGGCGGTGGTGTCGGTCATGCTTACTGGCTTCCGCCCTGGCTGTTGGTGATGGCGCCCGGCGTCGCGGGCGGCGCGGTCGTTGCCGGAGCGGCCCCGGCGGGAGCGCTCCCGGCGGCAGCGGGGGCGGCGGGCCGGGCGCCCGGCATCTGGCCGCCGCGCGCGCCGACCCAGGCGGCGAATTGCGCCGGCGTGACGACCTCGACTGCGATCGGCATATAGGCATGGCGGGCGCCGCACAGCTCGAAGCACTGGCCGTAATAGAGGCCCGGCCGGTCGGCGCGGAACCAGGTCTCGTTGAGCCGGCCCGGCACTGCGTCGATCTTCGCCCAGAAGGAGGGGATGCCCCAGCTGTGGACGACGTCGTTCGAGGTCACGATCATTTTCACCGTCGCGCCCTGCGGCACCACCACGCGATGATCGACGGCGAGCAGGCGCGGCTCGCCGCGGCGGCGCGCGTCCTCGTCGCTGAGGATGTTGGAGACGAAGCTCACACCATGGTCCGGATATTCATATTCCCAATACCATTGGTTGCCGATCGCCTTGATCGTGAGGTCGGCGCGCGGCGGATCATACTGGTTGGCGAGCAGCCGGATCGAGGGGACGGCGATCAGCACCAGGATGATCACCGGGACCAGGGTCCAGACCACTTCGAGCAAGGTGTTGTGGGTGGTGCGCGTCGGCGTCGGATTGGCGCGGCGCCGGTAGCGGACGATCACCCACAGCAGCAGGAAGAGAACGAAGAGCGAGATGATCGTGATCGCCGGCATCAGGATATAGTTGTGGAACCAGGCGGCCTCCTCGCCGATCGGGGAAAATTGCTCCTGCAGGTGCCAGCCGCCGTCGGGCTGGCCGATGCCGGGGTCGGGCGTCGCCTGGCTGGCGGCCGTGCTCTGCGCGACCTGGGAGTCGCTCGGCCGTTCGCCGCCGGAATCGGGGCCGGCGACGTCCTGCGGCTGCGCCCCACCCGGCGCGGTCGCGGTCGGCGCGGCGCCGCCGGGCGCGGGCGCGATTCCGCTCGCAGCCGGGGCCGGGGCCGGAGGCGCGGCCTGGCCCGAAGCCGCGGCGGGCGCGAGGCCGGCCAGAGCGGCCGCTGCAATGATCCTGAGAAGATACTTCATCTAGACCCCTTGGACCCGCCCGAGCGCGCGGGTGTGGATTCGAAACTGCCCGGGGGGCGGTGCGCGCGCCTTATACGGAGCTAGGCCCATGCCCTCAAGCGCCCAGATTGAGCCGGTTTCCGGCCGTTCGTGTGCCGCAAAAAGGGCTCCGGCTTGATGCGCCCGGCGGCGCGGACTATCTCGCGACGGGCGGAGCGAGCGAGTGGAGCGGGCATGACCGAAGACGAGATCCTCGCCGAGTTCCGCGCCGCCGATGCGCTGCTCGACGGCCATTTCCTGCTCTCCTCGGGCCTCCACAGCCCGCTCTACCTCCAGTGCGCGCGGGTGCTGATGGACCCGGCCCGCGCCGCCCGCCTCGCGCACGCGCTCGCCGCCAGCCTTCCGCTCGAGATCAGGAGCCGGATCGAGATCGTCGTCTCGCCGGCGATGGGCGGCGTCATCATCGGCCACGAGCTTGGCCGCTCGCTCGGGCTCGAAGCCATGTTCCTCGAGCGGCCGGGCGGCACGTTCGAGCTGCGCCGCGGCTTTCGCCTCGCCCGCGGGCAGAAGGTGCTGCTGGTCGAGGACGTCGTCACCACCGGGCTCAGCTCGCGCGAAGCGATGCGGGCGGTCGCGGCCGCCGGCGGCGAAGTGATCGCCGCCGCGTCGCTGATCGACCGCTCCAACGGTCTCGCCGATCTCGGCGTGCCCTTCTTCCCGCTGATCCGGCTCGACATCCCGGTCTACGAGCCGGAAGCGATGCCGCCCGATCTCGCCGCTTTGCCGGTCGAGAAGCCGGGCAGCCGGAAAGCAGCGTGACTCCTCATCTCCGCCTCGGCGTCAACATCGACCATGTCGCGACCATCCGGAACGCGCGCGGGGGCGATCATCCCGATCCGGTCCGCGCCGCCTTCGCGGCGGCCGCGGCGGGGGCCGACGGCATCACCGCGCACCTCCGCGAGGACCGCCGTCACATCCGCGACGACGACATCTCGCGGCTGATGGAAAAGCTCGTCGTCCCGCTGAACCTCGAAATGGCGGCGACCGAGGAGATGCTGGAGATCGCGCTGGCCCACCGCCCCCACGCCGCCTGCCTCGTCCCCGAAAAGCGCGAGGAGCGCACCACCGAGGGCGGCCTCGACGCCGCGGGGCAGGACAACCACCTGCTTCCCTTCGTCGCGCGGCTCGGCGACGCCGGCATCCGCGTCAGCCTGTTCATCGAGCCGGACCCGCGCCAGGTCGCCGCCGCCGTCCGCCTCGGCGCTCCGGTGGTCGAGCTCCACACCGGCCGCTACGCCCATCTCGAAGGAGAGGAGCGGGCCGCCGAGCTCGCCCGCCTCGCCGACGCCGCCGCGCTCGCGTCCAAGAACGGGATCGAGGCCCATGCCGGCCACGGTCTCAGCTTCGACAACGTCTCGGCGATCGCCGCGATCCCGCACCTCGCCGAGCTCAACATCGGGCATTTCCTGGTCGGCGAGGCGATCTTCACCGGGTTCGATGGCAGCGTTCGCCGCATGCGCGACCTGATGGACGCGGCAAGAGGATGAGCAGGCCGCGAGCCGCGCTGAGGGCCCTGGCCGCCGCCGCGCTGTCGGTCCAGGCCTGCGCAGGCGCGGCGATCGTGCCGCCCTTCATTCCCATGCGCGCGCCTGCGCTCGCCTCGGCCTGCGCAACGCCGGTTGAGAGCGACCTCGTCGAGCGGCTGGTCGGCTTCTGCAACGGTTACGTCCGTGCCGTGGTCGAGAATGATCCGCGCTTCCAGGGAATGGCAGCCCGCTGCGCTCCTTTTCCCGGGACGATCGTCGAGGAGATCGTCAGCAGGGCAAGCGCCGGGACCGTTCCCGACGACAGCGTGCTGGCCAGGGACTTCATCTACGAGGTCGCGCTGACGGTTTGCGAGCGGGATCGCCGGTGATCCTCGGCATCGGCTCGGACCTGTGCAACATCGAGCGCATCGCGAGCTCGCTCGAGCGGTTCGGCGAGCGCTTCGAAAAGCGCGTGTTCACTGATACGGAGCGCGCCAAAGCGGCGAGGCGGCCGCACACCCGCGCCGGCACCTTCGCAAAGCGCTTTGCCGCCAAGGAGGCCTTTTCCAAGGCGGTGGGGACGGGCTTTCGCGGCGGCGTGTTCATGCGTGATATAGGAGTGGTGAACAAAGCCTCTGGAGAACCTACGCTTCACCTGACCGGCGGCGCCAAAGAGAGGCTTGACGCGATGATCCCCGAAGGCCACGCGGCCCAGATCCACCTGACGATGACCGACGATCATCCGTTCGCGCTCGCCTTCGTCGTCATCTCCGCCGTGCCGAGGGAGTCCGAAGCTTGATCGACAGCGACCGCCCCGTCGTGCCCGCCGACGAACGCCCGCCGGCCGCCGCGGATGCGGCGCCGGCAGCCAGTGCCGCAAAGCAGGGCACCGACTGGTGGGGCGAGATCAAGGCGATCTTCTGGCTGATCCTCGCCGTCCTCGCCTTCCACAGCTTCATCGCCAAGCCCTTCTACATCCCATCCGAATCGATGATGCCGGTGCTGCTCAAGGGCGACCGGCTGGTGGTGAGCAAATATCCCTATGGCTGGTCGTGGGTGTCGCCGAGCTTCCACATCATGCCGGAGACGGGCGGCCGCCTGCTCGGCGCGCTGCCGGAGCGGGGCGACATCGTCATCGTCACTCCGCGGGGGGGAAATTCCGATTACATCAAGCGCGTCATCGGCCTGCCCGGCGACCGCATCCAGATGATCGCCGGCCAGCTCTACATCAACGGCGCGCGCGTCCGCCGCGAACGCCGCCCCGACGCCCTGATCCCGATCGACGCCAACGTCGCCTGCAATTTCGGCGCCGCCGGCCAGCGCGTGCCCGGGGCCGACGGCGCGCAATATTGCCGCGTCCCGATCGTGCGCGAGACCCTGCCCAACGGCCGCTCCTACGACACGATCGACATCGGCATGACCGCGGCCGACGAAGTCGCGCCGGTGGTGGTGCCGCCGGGCCATCTCTGGCTGATGGGCGACAATCGCGACCAGTCGGCCGACAGCCGGGTCGCGCTCGAGCTTCAGGGCCTCGGCGGCCCGGTGCCGTGGGGAAATATCGGCGGGCGCGCCGAATTCCTCACCTTCTCGCTCGACGGCTCGTCGAGCTATCTCAATCCGATCAGCTGGTTCACCGCGCTGCGCGGCGGCCGGGCGGGAACGTCGCTCCATCCGGAACGAACGGAGCCGCAGCGCTGACGCGAAAGGCCAGGGGGCGGGAATGAGCGAGACGCAGGAAGTCCATGTCGAGGAGGCCGGCCCGGCCGAGCTGCGCGACCCGCTGATCCGCAATGAGCTGAAGCGCGCCGCGGTCTGGATCGGGCTGACGCTCGCCGTGCTCGCGATCATCGTCCTCGCCCAGCCCTTGCTGCTGATCGTCGGCGGCATCGTCTTCGCCTCGATGCTCGACGGCGGCACCCGCCTGCTCGGCCGCGTGCTGCCGATCGGACGCGGCTGGCGGCTCGCCATCGTCAGCCTCGCGGCGGTCGCCTTCATCGTCGGTACGATCTGGCTCACCGGCGTCCAGCTCTCCAACCAGGCCGCGGCCTTCGGCAATGTCGTGACCGCCCAGGCCAACCGTGTCCTCGCCTGGGCCGGCACCCACGGTTTCACGCCAGGCCAGGTCCAGGTCGACCAGCTCGGCCAACAGCTGATGGGGGGGCTTGGCCGGCTGACGTCGGCCGTGTCGAGCGCGCTCGGCGCGATGACGAGCCTGGTCATGATCATGGTGATCGGCGTGTTCATCGCGGTCGAGCCGGAGCTTTACGACCGCGGCGTCGCCTGGATGCTGCCGCTGCGCGCGCGCGACGGCTTCTACCGCACCACCCAAAGGATGGGGTTCACCTTGCGCCGGCTGATGGCCGGCCGCCTCGTCGGCATGGCGGTCGAGGGGATCGGCACCTGGATCCTGCTCTGGGCGGGCGGCGTGCCGATGGCGGCCCTGCTCGGGCTGCTCACCGGCATTCTCGCCTTCCTCCCCAATATCGGCGCATTGATCTCGGGCGTGCTGATCGTGCTGGTCGGGTTCAGCGCCGGCTTCGAGACGGGGCTGTGGGCGATCGCCGTCTACGTCATCGTCCAGATCGTCGACGGCTATCTGATCGTGCCCTATGTCGCGCGCAAGACGGTCGACCTCGCTCCGGCGACGGTGCTGGGCGCGCAGCTGCTGTTCGGCGCCTTGTTCGGGATCCTCGGCCTCGCCCTCGCCGACCCGCTGGTGGCGATGGCCAAGGCCGCGCTCCAGCAGATGTCGGACGAGCGCGACGGCCCGGACGGGGAGGCCCCCGCCGAGCCTTAGGGACCCTAGGGACAGTCACTTTCACGCTCCGGCGCCTTCCATCGGGGCGCCGCCGCGTGAAAGTGACTGTCCCCTCCCGCGCGATCAGCGCTGGCGATTGCCCTCGGGGGGAGGCGGCGGTGGCGCACCCGCGCCGCGCCCGCCGGCGCCTTCACGCCCCGGGGGACCGCCGGCCTCAGGACCGGCGCCCGCGCCGCCCTGCTGCTGCATCTGCTCCATCATCCGGCGCTGCATCGCCGCGGCGCCGCGCTCGATCCTGAGCAGGCGGACCTTGAACACCAAAGTGTCGTCGGCGTCGAACGGCGCGCCGGGCGGGATCTGCCCCTGCAGCCCGAGCGACGGCGGCACCCACATCCGGTAGCGCCCGCCCTCCCGCATCCGCTGCAGGCCTTCGCTGAAGCCGGGGAACAGGCCCTCGGTCCCGGTCGAGAAGGGCTGGCCCTGATCCTCGCTGTTCTGGATCACGGTGCCGTCCTCCAGGCTGAGCTGGTAGTGGAGCGCCGCCATGTCCTGCGGAGTCACCGGGTCGCCGGTGCCTTCCTCGAGGACCTGGAACCTGAGCCCCGTCGCCGTGGTCTCGACCTGGAGCGGCCTCGTCCCGTACCAGGCGAGAGCGGCGGCGAGCAGTGCCAGGAGGGCGATGCCGAGCCAGAGCTTGACGACCGAGCCCTTCTTCAGCGGACGGATCGGAACGGCGGTGACGGTCATTCGGGGCTCCCAGGGGACAGTTACTTTTACCCGCCGAACCGGCGTATCTTTCTCGTGCGCGGGGAAAAGTAACCGTCCCCCGCGCGGGCCGCTCAGCGAGTGGCGGCGCCGCCGTCGCGCTCGGCGCGCTTGCGCTCGAGCTTGCGGGCGCGCCGGATCGCCGCCGCGCGCTCGCGGGCGCGCTTTTCCGACGGCTTCTCATAGTGGCGGCGCAGCTTCATCTCGCGGTAGACGCCTTCGCGCTGGAGCTTCTTCTTGAGCGCTCGCAGCGCCTGGTCGACATTGTTGTCGCGAACGAGGATTTGCATAAAGGCCTGTCACACTCCGGGTTTCGAAACGGTAGCACTAGGCGCGTCTTCGCACCTTGCGCATCGATAACGCAAAAATGGGTTCGCCGCGAGACAGTTCCCCGCGCCGTTGCGGGCGCCGATAGCAGTGGGGCCGCGCGGATTCAAGGAGAAAGCCCCTGCGGCCGGACGTCAGACCGGACGGCCCTCGATGACGGCGAGGCGCGCCTGGCCGGTCGCTGTGATCCGCGCGGCGAGCTCGCCCTCCCCGACTTCGATCGCGAGAATCTCCCCATGGCGGATCGCCTCCGTCAGGGCCTCCCAGGCGGCGTCGCCGTCGAACGCCGCCTCGCCCAGCGCCTCCCGCATCTCACGGGCGAGGCCGTTTACGCCCCAGACGCTGGTCGGGTCCGGCCGGGCGAGCCACAGCGCATCCAGCCTGCGCAGCCACAGCAGCCGGTAATCCGGTTTCGCGAGAACCATCTCACGTTCCCGGCAGCGGGGGGAAGATCAATGGCATCGCCTCAGTCCGCCAGAGGTCCGAATTCCGGCGTCTCTTTCGCGAGCCTCGCCCCGATAGCCGCCGTCAGATCGGCGCTCACCAGCGTCCCGGCATTCCACATGGCGACGTGGCGCAGCCCCTCCTCCACCGGGCGGCCGCGGCTGTGGTTGAGGCTGAGCTTGGCGCCGGCGACGGCCAGCGGCGATTTGGCGGCAATGGTGCGGGCGAGATCGAGGGCGGCGGCGAGCGCTTCCTCGCTCGTGGCGGCGAGGCGGTTGACGAGGCCGTAGCGCGCCGCCTCGTCGGCGCCCATCCGGCGGCCCGTATAAGCGAGCTCGCGCAGCACGCCGTGCGGAATGAGGTGGCCGAGGCGCTGGAGCGTGCCGAGATCGGCCGTGATCGCGACATCGACCTCGGCGACCTGGAAGAAGGCGTCGGCGGCGGCGACGCGCAGGTCGCAGGCGCTGGCGAGATCGACGCCGGCGCCGACGCAGCCGCCGTGGATCGCCGCCACCACCGGCGCCCGCGCCGCCTCGAGCGCGCTGAACGCATCCTGCAGCCAATGGATGTGGCGGAGGCGCGCTTCCGCCGCGCGGCCGGGATCGTCGCCCGGCGGAAACTGGCCGGCGGCATATTGGAGGTCGAGCCCGGAGGTGAAGTGCTTGCCCCGCCCCGAGAGCAGGATCGCCCGCACCGCCGGGTCGGCGCCGAGGCCGCGGAAGGTGTCGCCGATCGCGGCGAACATGTCGCGGTCCATGGCGTTGAACTTGCCTTCGCGGGCGAGCTCGACATGGGCGACGCCGCCGTCGACCGAAAGTGCGATCCTTTCGCTTCCCATGTCGCCGTCTCCGCCTCTAAGACCCTCACCGATGACCCGCTTTACCGTGAACGGGCAGGCCGTCCACTACCGGCTGGACCCTCAGACGCCCTTGCTCTGGGCGCTGCGCGACGCCTCCAACCTCACCGGAACCAAATATGGCTGCGGCACCGGCCATTGCGGCGCCTGCACCGTGCATGTCGACGGGCAGGCGACCCTGAGCTGCCGGGTGCCGATCGCGGCGCTCGAGGGGAGCCTGGTGACCACCATCGAGGGGCTGTCCGGCGACCGTTCCCATCCCGTGCAGCAGGCGTTCGCGGCCGAATCGGTGCCGCAATGCGGCTTTTGCATTCCCGGCATGATCATGGCCGCCGCCGCCCTCATCGAGCGCAGCGAGAGCCCGAGCGACGCCGACATCGACGCGGCGATTCCCAACATCTGCCGCTGCGGCGTCTATCCCCGAATCCGCGAGGCGGTGCGCGCCGCAATCCGAGTCAAGCGCGGCGAGGTTCGGGCGCCGGGCGCGCCGCCGCCGCGGATCGAGCCGCGCGACGCCGCCCGCTCGGCGCCTTCGATGGTGCCGCGCGAACGCCGCCGGCCGCGCTGATTCCTTTCGCGCCGCTGTCTTGCCAGTTCAGCTTCCGCTCATCCTGCGCAGGGCACAACGCACCTCATCGGAGGGGCGGGATGGCCGCCGGTTTCAGGAGCACGCAGATGCGTAAGGCATTGATCGGAATATTGCTGGCGGCCGGCGCGACCGCGCCCGCTTTCGCACAGGATGAAGAAGCGCGCACGACCCGCCCCGACCGGGCGGCGCAGCGTTACGAGCGCATCGAGCAGCGCAATCAGCAGCGCCACGAGCAGCGCGAGCAGCGCCAGGAAACGCGGCAGGAGCAGCGGCAGCCAGTAGCAGCAGCCGCTCCGGCGCAAAGCCAGCGGCTAGAGCGCCGCGAGGACCGGATCGAGACCCGTCAGGAGCGTATCGATACCCGCCAGGCGCAGGGCGGCGGCGAGCGCAGGCAGGACCGGCTGGAGCGCCGCGAGGATCGTCTCGAGCGCCGCGAGGACCGCGTCGACACCCGTCAGGAGCAGGTCGGCAACCGCAACAATGGCGGCTGGCGCAACCAGCAGGGATCGAGCGGCCCCTGGATCGGCAACCCGAACGATCCCGACATGGAGCGTCATCGCCGCCGCTACGAGCGGGTCGAGCAGCAGAACCAGCGCAACTGGCAGCGCGACCAGGGCAACGACCGTCGCGACTGGCGGAACGACCGCCGCGCCGACCGCCGCTGGGACCGCAGCTGGCGCAACGACACCCGCTACGACTGGTCGAACTATCGCAGCCGCTACCGCGACCATTACCGGCTCGGCCGCTATTACGATCCGTTCGGCTCCGGCTATCGCCGGTTCAGCATCGGCATCCAGATCGGCCAGCCTTTCTATTCGCAGCGTTACTGGATCAGCGATCCCTGGCAGTATCGCCTGCCGCAGGCCGGCCCCGGCTATCAGTGGGTGCGTTATTATAACGACGTCCTCCTGATCGACACCTGGAGCGGCGAAGTGGTCGACGTGATCTACGACTTCTTCTGGTAGGCCCTCGGGCGCACCGGAACCGAAGCAGGAAGCCCGGGTCTCCAAAGGGAGGCCCGGGCTTTTGCCTTGCAAGGGGCCGCGGGGCTGGCGCATGAAACCGCGCTCCAAGCTCCGTGAGGTTCGCCCATGCTCTCGCGCCTGATCCTGCTCTTCCTCTCCTTCGTCGCAATCGCCGCGCCGGCCGCGGCCGAGACCCTGGTGATCCACGCCGGCCGCCTGATCGCAGACGCCTCGCAGCGGCCGCGCGGTCCCTCGACGATCGTCGTCGTCGACGGCCGCATCCAGACGGTGACGGACGGCCTCCAGCCCGCGCCCGCCGGCACCCGACTGATCGACCTTTCCAACCGAACGGTGCTGCCCGGCCTGATCGACACCCACGTCCATCTCGCCGGCGACCCCGGCGGCGACTTCTGGCGCGAGGCCGTCGAGTCGGACGAATGGTGGACTCTGATCGGCGTCAAGAACGCCCGCACAACCGTCCGCGCGGGCTTCACCACGGTGCGCGACCTCGGCTCGCCGCAACTGGTCGGCTTCGCGCTTGCCCGCGGCACCAGCGAAGGCATCATCGCCGGCCCACGCATCATTTCCTCGGGGCCGGCAATCTCGATCATCGGCGGCCATGGCGACGTCACCGGCTTCCGCCCCGAAGTGGTCGACGCCCTCTCGGCCGGCAACACCTGCACCGGCCCGCAGGAATGCGCGGCGACGGTGCGGCGGCTGGCCCGGCTCGGCGCCCAGGTCATCAAGTTCACCGCGACCGGCGGCGTGCTCTCGCAGCAGGGCCGCGGCCTCGAGGCGCATTTCAGCGAGGAGGAGATGCGCGCGATCGTCACCGCCGCCCATTCGCTCGGCCTCAGGGTCGCCGCCCATGCCCACGGCGCGCGCGGAGTCGAGGCGGCGGCGCGCGCCGGCGTCGATTCGATCGAGCACGGCACCTTCCACGACGCCCGCTCGATCCAGGCGATGCGTACCGCGAACACCGCCTTCGTGCCGACCCTGATGGCGCTCGCCGGAGTCCGCGAAGGGCTCGGCCGCGGCATCTACACGCCGGTCGTCGAGACCAAGATTCGCGAGACGCTCGAGCATCACGGCCGCGCCCCGCGCGCTGCGCGCGCCGCCGGCGTGCCGATCGTGTTCGGCACCGATGCCGGCGTGTTCGCCCATGGCCGCAACGCCGAGGAGTTCCGGCTGATGGTCGAGCTGGTCGGCATGAGCCCGGCCGAGGCGATCGCCTCGGCGACCATTGGCGCCGCCCGCCTGCTCGGGCTCGAGAGCGAGATCGGCCGGATCGCGCCCGGCCTCTCCGCGGACATCATCGCGGTCGAGGGCGACCCGCTCGAGGATGTGCGCCGGCTCGAGCGCGTCTCGTTCGTGATGGCCCGCGGCCGCGTCGTGGAGTGAGCGCCAAAAGATGACCATGGGACCCGATTCCTATCGCGCCTCGGTCGGCGACTATGTCCGGAACCGGCTGGCGCGCACGCCCAACGCGTTCCGGCTGCCGGTGCAGGAGGCGGATCTGTACGTGGTCCGCGATTTCCTGACCCGCCAGGAATGCGAGGGCCTCATCGCGCTCATCGATTCGAACCGCCAGCCCTCGGGCATCCTCAGCGACAATCCCGAGGCGGACGCCGATTTCCGCACCAGCGAGAGCAGCAATTTCGACCGCGAGCACCCGCTCGTCGCCACCGTGGAAGCGAAGATCAACCGGCTGCTGGGGCTCCAGCCCGAGCATGGCGAGACCTCGCAGGGCCAGCGCTACGCGGCCGGCCAGCAGTTCAAGGCCCACCACGATTTCTTCTACACCGACCAGAGCTATTACCGGAACGAGGCGGAGGGCGGCGGCCAGCGCACCTGGACGGCGATGGTCTTCCTCAACGAGCCCGAAAGCGGCGGCCAGACCTTCTTCCCCGAATTGGACCTGCGCATCACCCCGCGCGCGGGAAACCTCTTCACCTGGAACAATATGGACGTTGCCGGGGCGCCCAATCGCTTCACTCTCCATCAGGGCTGCCCGGTCGCGGCAGGCCTGAAATACATCATCACCAAATGGTATCGCGAGCGGCCCTGGGGCGTGCGTCCCGACACCAGCGAAATCGAAGTGCGCGCGCGCCGGCGCGGCTAGACGAGGAACCGAGATGAAATCGAAGACGATCCTGCTCTCCGCCGCCGGCGCGCTCGCGCTCGCGGCCTGCGCGACCGCCGACACCGCGCCCGCGCCCGCCACTCCGGCGGCGGAGGCCCCACCCGCGGCGGCGTCGGCCGAATCCCCCGCGGAGCGGATGCGCGCTCTGTTCGCGCGCAGCGACGAGGATCTCCTCCGCCGGATTCCGCTCGCCGGCCTCTATCGCGGAGACCTGCGCTACGCGGCGCAATATGGCGATTATATCAGCGACGAATTCTACGATCGCGAGCGTGCCGCCCAGCAGGCCGAGCTCAATGCCTTGCTGGCGATCGACCGCAATGCGCTGACCCCGACCGAGCAGCTCGCCTACGACGTCTTCCGCCGCGACAAGCAGATGGCGCTGCGCGGCCTCGCGCCCGAGATGCTGGCGCTGACCGCGGTCCGGCCGATCGACCATTTCTTCGGCTTCCACACCTCGTTCGCCGATCTCTCGTCCGGCCGCGGCGCCGCGCCGTTCCGGACCGTCGAGGATTATGAGAACAGCCTGCGTCGCACCACCGGCTTCGTCCAGCAGATCGACGCCGCGATCGGGCGCTTCCGCCAAGGCATGGCGAGCGGCGTCACCCAGCCCAAGCTGGTCGTCAACAACGTGATCGGCCAGCTCGACACCATGCTCGAACAGGGCGTCGAAGGCTCGACCTTCTATTTGCCGGTCCAGAACTTCCCCGACACCGTTCCCGAGGACCAGCGCGAGCGCCTGCGCACCTCCTATCGCCAGGCGATCACCGGCGAGATCCGGCCCGCCTTCACTCGCCTTCGCGACTTCCTCAGGACCGAATATCTGCCTCGCGCCCGCGAGAGCGTCGGCCTCGGCCAGATGCCCGGCGGCGAGCGCCTCTACGCGCATCTGATCGAGGATTCGACGACGCTGCCGCTGGCCGCCGCCGAGATCCACCAGCTCGGCCTGCGCGAAGTCGCCCGCATCCGCGGCGAGATGGACGCGATCCGCCGCGAGGTCGGCTTCAGCGGCGACCTCGCCGCCTTCTTTGAGCATATCCGCACCGATCCGCGCTTCAAGCCGAGCTCGGCCGAGCAGCTCGGCGACGGCTATCGCGAGATCGGACGACGCGTCGACCAGCGCATCGCCACCCTCTTCCGCACCCTGCCGCGCACGCCGATGGAGATCCGCCCGGTCCCCACCTTCCTCGAGCGCAACCAGGCCGGCGCCTATTACCAGCAGGGCACGCCCGACGGCTCGCGTCCCGGCGTCTTCTACTTCAACACCTATGACCTGCCCTCGCGCACCACGCCGGGCATGGAGACGCTCTACCTTCACGAGGCCGTTCCCGGGCACCATTTCCAGATCAGCCTCGCCCAGGAGAATACGCAGCTCCCCAATTTCATGCGCTTCGGCGGCAACACCGCTTTCGTCGAAGGCTGGGCGCTTTATGCCGAGAAGCTCGGGCCGGAGCTCGGCCTCTTCACCGATCCCTATCAGCGCTACGGCCATCTCGACGACGAGATGCTGCGCGCGATGCGCCTCGTCGTCGACACCGGCATCCACGCCATGGGCTGGGGCCGCGACCAGGCGATCCAGTACATGCTCGCCAACAGCGCGATGGGGCGCACCGACGCCACGTCGGAAGTCGAGCGCTACATCGCCATTCCCGGCCAGGCGCTCGCCTACAAGATCGGCCAATTGAAGATCCTCGAGCTGCGCGAGCGCGCCCGCCGTGCGCTCGGCGACCGCTTCGACATGCGCGACTTCCACGAGCAGGTGCTCGCCACCGGCGCGCTCCCCTTGACCGTGCTCGAACGCAAGATCGACGAGTGGATCGCAAGCCGCCGGGCGGGGTAGTCGGCTCGCGCTTCCGCGCACGGATGACCATACAGAACTCGTGCAGTGCTTTCGCAGCGGCATACCACTCACAAGTTACTGGGAACACCAATCTGTAAGCGCCTAGGAGCAGCAGTTCGGTGGTGACACAGCGATT
>DASQKE010000319.1:0-4250 GCA_035630675.1 Allosphingosinicella sp. | reverse complement strand
ATCGATCACGGCCGATCCGGTGCCGCCGCCCGCGCCCCAGCTTTCGAGGCCGACGGCGATGAAATAGCCCTGGACGGCGCACAGGAAGACGGTGCCGTAGCGCGTATATTGGTTGATCTTTTTGCGCCCGCTCTCGCCCTCTTTCTTGAGCTGGGCGAGCGTCGGCGACATGGTCGTGGCAAGCTGCACCACGATCGAGGCGGTGATGTAGGGCATGACGCCCAAGGCGATCAGGCTCATCCGCTCGAGGCTGCCCCCCGAGAACATGTTGAAGAAGTCGAGCACGCCGCCGCGGGTCTGGTCGAACAGGGCGGCGAGCGAGCGCGGATCGATGCCGGGCAGCGGCACGAACGACAGGAGCCGGAAGATGATCAGGGCGCCCAATGTGAACCACAGGCGCTTCTTCAGATCGGTCGCCTTGGCGAAGTTCGCCAGGCTGATATTTGCTGCCATCTGTTCGGCTGCGGATGCCATGCGTTCGATCCCGAAAAATGGAATGGCGGAGAGGAAGCGATCCCCCTCCCCGCCTCATATAGTGCGCTCGCCGGGCTTGTCAGCCTTGCGCGCGCCGATGCGGGCTCAGACGGGCGCGTCCTTGCGTTTCTTGACGCTGTTCTTCTTCGCCTTGGCCTTGTCGGCGGCCGAGACGAACTCGATCACCTCCACCGACCCGCCGGCGTCCTCGACGGCCTTGCGGGCGCCTGCCGACACACCGGCGACGCGGAAAGCCAGCTTGGCCGTCAGCGCGCCCTTGCCCAGCAGCCGGACGCCGTCCTTGCCGCCGCGGGCGAGGCCGGACGCCTGCAGCGCCGCCTGGTCGATCGTGCCGTCGGCAGACAGCTTGCCGGCATCGATCACCTTCTGGATCGCACCGACATTGACCTCGGCATAATCCTTGGCGAACGGATTGTTGAAGCCGCGCTTCGGCAGCCGCATGTGGAGCGGCATCTGGCCGCCCTCGAAACCGGCGACCGACACGCCCGAGCGCGACTTGGCGCCCTTCTGGCCGCGGCCTGCGGTCTTGCCGAGGCCCGAGCCGATGCCGCGCCCGACGCGCACGCGGCTCTGCCGGGCGCCCTTATTGTCTCTGAGATCGTTGAGTTTCATGTCGTTGCACTCGCTTTCGCTTCTGTCGCGCGTTGGGAGGGGTGAAGGGGACAGTCACTAGTGACTGTCCCTGTCGGAGGGGTTTATTCCTCCACCCTCACCATATGATGGACCTTGCGGATCATGCCGCGGACCTCGGGGCTGTCCTCCAGCTCCACGGTCCGGTGCATCTTGTTGAGTCCGAGGCCGGTCAGCGTCTTGCGCTGGCTGCCGGGACGGCGGATCGGCGATCCGGTCTGAGTGATCGTCACCTTGGCCATCTCATTCACTCCACCACCGCCGCGGCGTCGGCCTCGGCGGTCTGCGATCCGCCGCG
The DNA here is from genome assembly GCA_035630675.1 of Allosphingosinicella sp. Lineage (GTDB taxonomy): Bacteria > Pseudomonadota > Alphaproteobacteria > Sphingomonadales > Sphingomonadaceae > Allosphingosinicella. The sequence goes on along the minus strand of DASQKE010000319.1, from coordinate 2,827 downwards.
GCCGAGCAGATCGGCGATCTTCTTGCCGCGCCGCTGCGCCACCGACTTGGGCGAGGTCTGCTCGGTCAGCGCCTCGAAGGTCGCGCGGATCATGTTGTAGGGATTGGACGTGCCGACCGACTTGGTCACCACGTCGGCGACGCCCAGGCTCTCGAACACGGCGCGCATCGGGCCGCCGGCGATGATGCCGGTGCCGGCAGGAGCCGAGCGGAGATAGACGCGCCCTGCGCCGAAATGGCCGAGCCCGTCATGGTGCAAAGTGCGTCCCTCGCGAAGCGGCACGCGGACCATGGTCTTCTTGGCCGCCGCGGTCGCCTTGGAGATCGCCTCGGGCACTTCGCGCGCCTTGCCGTGGCCGAAGCCCGCGCGGCCCTTGCCGTCGCCGACCACGACCAGAGCCGCAAAGCCGAAACGCTTGCCGCCCTTCACCGTCTTCGAGACGCGGTTGATGTGGACGAGCTTTTCGATCAGCTCCTCGCCGCCGTCGTCGCCGCGCGGGGGACCGCCGCGATTGTCGCGCCGTCCGCCGCCGCCGCCGCGACCACCGCGGTCGCCGCCGCCGCGATTGCCGCCACCGCGGCCGCCGCGCGGACCGCGCGGGCCGCGGCCTTCGCTGGGAGCGGGGGCTTCGCTGGCCGCAGCCGGGGCCGGGGCGGCCTCGGGGGCCGGGGCGGCCTCGGGGGCCGGGGCCGCCTCGGGGGCCGGGGCGGCCTCGGGAGCCGCGTCCTGGACGGCGTCCTGGTTGGTTTCGTCAGCCATGTCTTAAAACTCCAATCCGCTTTCGCGCGCGGCGTCGGCGAGAGCCTTCACACGGCCGTGGAACAGGAAGCCGCCGCGGTCGAAGACCACGCGGGTGACTCCCACCGCCTTGGCGCGCTCGGCGATCCTCTTGCCCACTTCCTGGGCGGAAGCGACGGTCGCGCCGGTCTTGTCGCGCGCGTCCTTTTCCAGCGTCGAAGCCGAAGCGACGGTGCGGCTCTCCCGGTCGTCGATGACCTGGGCATAGATGTGCCGGCCCGAGCGGTGGATGCTGAGCCGCGCGCGCTCACCGCCGCGCTTCCTGAGCGAGGTCCGGACGCGCTGGCGGCGCCGGTCGAAAAGGGAAAGCTTCGCCATGGCTACTTCTTCTTGCCTTCTTTGCGGAAGATGTACTCGCCGCGATATTTGATACCCTTGCCCTTATAGGGCTCCGGCTTGCGCCAGCGGCGGATCTCCGCGGCGAGCTGACCGACGCGCTGGCGGTCGTTGCCCGAAATCTCGACCGTGGTCGGATCGGGCGTCTTCACCTCGAGCCCGTCCGGCACCGCGATGTTGACGTCATGGCTGTAGCCGAGCTGCAGCCTCAGATTGCGGCCCTGGGCGGCGGCGCGATAGCCGACGCCGGTGATCTCGAGCACCTTGGTGAAGCCGTCGGTGACGCCGGTCACCAGATTCTGCACCAATGTGCGGTGCATGCCCCAGAAGGAGCGCGCCCGCTTGGTCTCGTTCGCCGGCTTGACGACGATGCGGCCGTCCTCGATGCCGTAGCTGATATCGTCCAGCATCGGCATGTGGAGGCTGCCCTTGGGCCCCTTTACCGACAGCACCGATCCTTCGATCGACGCGGTGACGCCGCTCGGCAGCGGCACCGGCACTTTTCCGATGCGGCTCATCAGAACACCTCCGCCAGCACTTCGCCGCCGACATTCTGCTCGCGCGCTTCCGCGTCGGAGAGAACGCCGCGAGGCGTCGAAACGATGGTGATGCCGAGGCCGTTGCGCACGCGCGGCAGCTCCTGCGCACCCGAATAGACGCGGCGGCCCGGGCGGGAGACGCGGCTGACGCTCTGGATCGCGGGCTGGCCCTCGAAATATTTCAGCTCGATGCGGATGCCGGGCGCGCGGCCGAGGGCTTCCTCGGAATAGCCGCGGATATAGCCTTCGCGCTGCAGCACGTCGAGGACTCGAACGCGCAGCTTCGACGCCGGGGAAAGGACGCTGTCCTTCCGCGCCTGCTGGCCGTTGCGGATGCGGGTGAGCATGTCACCCAGGGGATCGGTCAATGGCATAGCTCTACCTACCAGCTCGACTTTGTGAGGCCGGGAATCAGGCCCTGATTGCCCAGCTCGCGCAGCATGATGCGCGACAGCCGGAACTTGCGATAAACGGCGCGCGAACGCCCCGTCAGCTCGCAGCGGTTGCGGACGCGCGTCGGATTGCCGTTGCGCGGGATCTCGGCCAGCTTGAGGCGCGCGATCAGACGCTCGGTGTCGTCGCGCGATTCATCCTCCGCGACGGCCCGCAGGCGCGCGTAGCGGCCCGCATATTTCTTGACGAGCTTCTTGCGACGCTCGTTCTTGTTGATCGAACTCAGTTTCGCCATGACTTAAGTTCTCGCCTTTCTAATCTCTTTCGCATCATCCCGGGTTTCGCCGGGGCGACGTATGATTCCTATGCGGCCTCTTTGGCCGCTTCCTCCTGCGGGAACGGGAAGTTGAAGAGGCGCAGCAGCTCGCGCGCCTCGTCGTCAGTGTTCGCCGTGGTGGTGACGATGATGTCCATGCCCCGCACCTGATCGATGCGGTCGTAATTGATCTCCGGGAAGATGATCTGCTCCTTGAGACCCATCGCATAATTGCCGCGGCCGTCGAACGAGCGCGGATTGAGCCCGCGGAAATCCCGGACGCGCGGCAGCGCGATGGTCACCAGCCGGTCGAGAAACTCGTACATCCGCTCCCGGCGCAGGGTGACCTTGGTGCCGATCGGCATGCCCTCGCGCAGCTTGAACTGGGCGATCGACTTCTTGGCCTTCGTAATGACCGGCTTTTGGCCGGCGATCAGCTCCATCT
>DASQKE010000318.1:0-2719 GCA_035630675.1 Allosphingosinicella sp. | reverse complement strand
GAGGCCGGCATTCCCTTCACTCCGATCAAGCTGCGCGCCCATGCCGGGCGGCAGGACTGGGGCGACTACGGGCGCTATGCGGACTGGTGGATCGGCGGCAGCTACACGCTCGGCCCGGCGGAGCTTGGGCTGCGCTACGTGGATACGAGCCTGCCCAGCGTGTCCGGGCAGGATGCGGGCGTGGTGCTGTCGCTGGGGCTCGGGTTTTAGGGACAGTTACTTTCACGCGCGGCGTCTGGCGGTTTGAACAACTCGCCTGAAAGTAACTGTCCCTTGGCGCCGAGGGGACAGTCGCTTTTATGCGACCCCGCCAGCTGGACGGATGCGGCGTCTGAAAGTGACTGTCCCCCTTATTGCGGCGTGGTCACCGTCGCTTCGCGGCCGGCGCCGGCGGGGAGCTGGAGGATGGTCTGGACCAGAGGCCCGCGGTCGACGACCGTGGTGCCGGGATCGGCGGCGACCGAGCGGGCGCCGAGCGCGGAGCGGTCGGCGTCGGCGCGCTGGAGCAGATTGCGCTCGGCGTCGCTGCGCGGGGCGGGGCCGCCGAACAAAGCCTGGAGCGCCTGGCCGCGCGCGTCGCCGGCGGTGACCGGCTCGCCCTGGCGCGGCGGGGTCAGCGAGAAATCGGGAGGGATGACCAGCGGCGCGGTCCGCGCCACCGCGAACTCGTCCGGCCGATCGCGCCCCAATACGCCTCCGGAGCCGCAGGCGGCGGTGAGGAGCGACGCCGTGGCGGCGAGGGCGAGGGGAGAGATACGCATGTCTAGACTTCCTTCCGAGGGCTCTTGTCGCGCATCAGCAAGGCGCGGACAAGCAGCAGGAGAACACCGATGGTAATGGCTGCGTCGGCCACATTGAAGACCAAAAACGGCCTGACCGTGCCGAAATGCAGATCGAGGAAGTCGACGACATAGCCGAAGCGGATGCGATCGAGGATGTTGCCGAGCGCCCCGCCGAGCACGAGGCCGAGGCCGATCGTGTCGTCGCGCCTCTTCTCGCGCCACATCCAGGCGGCGACGAACAAGGCGATCGCGGCGGTGAGGCCGACCAGCAGCCAGCGCGTGAGCTCGCTGTCGGCGGTCAGAAAGCCCATCGAGACGCCGCGATTCTCGGTCCAGTTGAGGTCGAAGAAGGAGAGCAGCTCCATCTTCTCCCGCTCCTGGAGCTGGAGCGGCACGGTGACGACATATTTGGCGAGCTGATCGAGCGCGAACACGATCCCCGCGACGGCGAGCCCGAGCCTGCGGTTGCGGCGCACCCGCGGGTCCGGCGGACTGCCTGCCGCCGCCTCATTATCCTCGATCATTCACCACCCCTTCGCAACGCCCGCACAGGCTCCCGTCCGTCCGCACCTCGGGCAGATGGCGCCAGCAGCGCCCGCATTTCAGCCGGTCGGTACGGCCGACCTCGACGCCGGCCGTATCGCCGGGCTCGAGTTCGGACACGATGTAAATTTCCGAGAGCGCGTCCGCGTCCATGCCGATGAGGTCGAGCTCCGTCCCGGGATAGCGCACCTTCGCCTCGAGACTGGAGCCGATCGCCTTTTCGCGCCGCAGCGGCTCGATGCTTTCGGTGACGCGCTCACGAGAGGCGCGGACGAGCGTCCAGCGCCCGCTCAGAGCCTCGTCCACCCAGCCGGCGTCGATCTCCGGCCATTCGAGCAGATGCACGGAGCCGCCGTCGGGATAGCGGCTCGCCCAGACTTCCTCGGCGGTGAAGCAGAGGATCGGGCTCACCCAGCGCACCAGAGCGTGGAAGACGGTGTCGAGCACCGTGCGGTAGGCGCGGCGCTTCGGCGAGGCGGGCGCGTCGCAATAGAGGCTGTCCTTGCGGATATCGAAGAAGAAGGCCGAAAGGTCGTCCTGCGCAAAGGCGGTCAAAGCGCGAATGTAGCGATTGAACTCATAGCCTTCCGCCGCGGCCCGAAGTTCCGTGTCGAGCGCGGCGAGGCGGTGGAGCACCCAGCGCTCGAGCTCGGGCATCTCCGCCGGCGCGACCCGCTCCTCGTCCGTGAAATCGGCGAGGGCGCCGAGCAGATAACGGAAGGTGTTCCTGAGCTTGCGATAGGCGTCGGTGGTGGTGGCGAGCACCTCCTTGCCGATGCGCACGTCCTCGAAATAGTCGGTCGAGGCGACCCACAGGCGCAATATGTCGGCGCCATTGTCGCGGATGATGGCGAGCGGATCGATGACGTTGCCGAGGCTCTTCGACATCTTGCGCATGTCCCGGTCGAGCGCGAAGCCGTGGGTCAACACCTCTTTGAACGGCGCGCGGCCCCGGGTGCCGCAGCTTTCGAGCAGGGAGGACTGGAACCAGCCGCGATGCTGGTCCGAGCCCTCGACATAGATGTCGGCGCGCACGTCCTCGCCGTAGCGGGCCTCGATCACGTAGGCGTGGGTCGAGCCGCTGTCGAACCAGACGTCGAGAATGTCCGTGACCGGCTCGTATTCGTCGAGCGAATAGCCGTTGCCGAGCAGGGCTTGGTGGTCGGCCGCGAACCAGGCGTCGGCTCCCCCTTCGTGAAAGGCGCGGATGATGCGGCTGTTGAGGGCCGGATCGCGCAGATAGTCGCCGGTCTTGCGATGGACGTAGAGCGCGATCGGCACGCCCCAGGCGCGCTGGCGGCTGATCACCCAGTCGGGTCGGCCCTCGACCATCGCGCGCATTCGGTTCTTCGAGCGGGCGGGAACCCAGCGGGTTTCCTCGATGGCGGAGAGGG
>DASQKE010000317.1:0-2251 GCA_035630675.1 Allosphingosinicella sp. | reverse complement strand
CCCGGGATGAAAGGTTTCGTCGTCATCCGCCGTCGCTGGGTCGTGGAGCGCACCTTCGCCTGAATCATGAAGCGCCGCCGTCTCATCCGGGACTACGAGCAACTCACCCGCGTCGCCCAGACGTTCATCACCATAGCAGCCGCCGCGACGCTCCTCAGGCGATGCCCGTGACCCTTCTCAAACGCGCTCTGAGCTCGACTTTGGCCATTTCAGGGTGGGAAGCATGCGGCCTGGGTGAGGCGGTTCAGGGCACGTTGCGGGATTTCGACGCGGTCGGGGTCCTGCCGCGAGGTCTCGAAAATCATGGAGAGCCAGAGCGTGTGGCGGACGCTGGCGAGGGCGTCGCTGAAGGTGAGGCGAGGCTTGGGATACCAGGACGCCCGCCGCGGATCGGCGTGGGCGAGCGTCTCGCTGGCCCAGAGTGTCACGAGCGAGAACAGGCCGAGGAGCGCCGGCGTGGCGCGGGCGATCGCCTTGTCGGACCATTGACGCTGGGTCTCGACGCCGAGGTGGCGGCGCGTCTCGGCGAAGGTCACCTCGACCGACCAGCGCCGGACGAACCAGCCGACGATCTCGACAGGCTCGGCGTCGAGATCGGTGCAGAGCAGGGCCTGCGGCTCGAACGCGCCCGCGACGTCTCGGACCAGAACCCAGCGGATCGGGACCCGCTTGCCCGGATGGTCCCAGACCGCCGCGCCCGAGGCGATGTCGATCAGGCGCTCGCCGCCGCCGTACCAGTTCGCGACGCTCACTCGCCGCCAGATGGTCTCGGGGCGGCGCAGTCGCTCCGTCAGGCTCGGCTGGCGAGCGCCCGACATCCGCGGCCGGCCGATCTGGCGCGGCTTTCGCGGGGGCGGCGGATCGAACAGGCGGGCGTCGAGACGAAGGCGCGCGACGACGGTCAGGCGATGGCGCAGCGTCGCGAGCAGCTCAATGGCGGCGTAGCTCATGTCCCCCACCGCCACGACGCGCCGGTCCGGCAGCCAGCGCGCCGTCTGCGAGAGAAGCTGACGGGCCCAGTCGGTCAGCTTCTTGTGCCGGAGACCTCGCTCGCGGGCGTAGCGCTCGGAGGGCGCGAGCGCGGTGAGGAACGGCAGGGCCCAGACCCGTCCCGCCCAGGGGACGGGCGCGAGCAGCATGACGCTGATCCAGCGCAGGCCGCTGGCCTTGACGAAGTGGCCGTGGCTGGAGCGCACGGGGTCGCGGTAGACGCCGCGCGCCTTGATCTTCGCACCCCAGCGGCGCTCGATGGTCTCATCAATGCCGACGACGACCGGCCCTTCGGGCGCGAAGGCGGCGATAAGCAGATGCAGGAGCGCCTGCGCAAGCCGACGGCCGGACCAGCGGTTCCGGTTGAGCACGCGGTGGAAAGTGGTGAAGGTGGCAATCTCGCGCAGCCCGAGCACGCTCAGCGCCGCGGCCACAGTGCGCCGGCCGGGCGCGAGCAAGGCGCCGGCGACGAGGACGGACACGTTGCGGCGCGTGGGCGCTGTGAACGCGCCGGCGAAAGGCGACAGCCAGCGAACGAGAATGTCGGGAACGTCGGGAGGCGCCATGGCGGGGCTCGGATCGGCTGAGGAGCCATCCCTCAACCCGGGCCCTCAACCCGAGGTCGTCAGCACCGGATCGCCATGTCCACCGAGCTTCGTGACGATCGCCTCGCAGCCTTCTGCCTGGCGCGCCAGGTCAGGGTGGAAAAGAGAGGCCGCGCCTACATTCTGCTGAGCGTCCGGACCGACGGTCCCATCGCGAAGCTGCACCTCACCGATGAGAAAGACAAGATGAGGGTGCTCTGGTGGGACGGCGTCCGATGGCGCGATCCGGGGCCCTTCGGCGCGCTCACCATGAGCCTCGACCCCGCCCTCGACTACATCGCCTCAGAGCCCGCCTTCTGGATCCACGCCTGAAGCCTGGCCAGCGGAAATGGCCAAAGTCGAGCTGAGAGCATCTAACAAAACCTTCTGATCTGGTTGAGGCAGATGAGGGCGCAGCCGAGGAGCACAAAGGCCTCGTGGATGTCGGCGCGTCGCTCGTAGCGGATTGCCAGGCGGCGGAAGCGGTTGAGCCAGGCGAGCGTGCGCTCCACCACCCAGCGGTGTCGGCCCAGCCTTTCGCTCGTGTCCGCGCCTCGTCTTGCGATACGTGGTTGGACGGAGCGGGCGCGGCATTCCCTGCGGCGGCGGCGGTGGCCGCAGGCCTTGTCCGCATGGAGTTTGCACGGTCTCTTGCGGGGGCGACCCCGCCCATGGCG
>DASQKE010000316.1:0-18656 GCA_035630675.1 Allosphingosinicella sp. | reverse complement strand
GCGCGCGACGATGGGGGCGGCGGGGAAGGGGCTTCGGACGGCGTGCATCACCAAGGTGTTCCCGACGCGGTCGCACACCGTCGCCGCCCAGGGCGGCATCGCCGCCTCGCTCGGAAACATGGGGCCGGACGACTGGCGCTGGCACATGTACGACACCGTCAAGGGGTCGGACTGGCTCGGCGACCAGGACGCCATCGAATATCTGTGCCGGGAGGCGCCGGCGGCGGTCTACGAGCTGGAGCATGCGGGCGTGCCCTTCTCGCGGACCAGCGAGGGGCGGATCTACCAGCGCGCGTTCGGCGGGATGATGCAGAATATGGGCGCGGGGCCGCCGGCGCAGCGGACCTGCGCCGCCGCCGACCGCACCGGGCACGCGATGCTCCACGCGCTCTACCAGCAGTCGCTGCGCTATTCGGCCGATTTCTACATCGAATATTTCGCGCTCGACCTGATCATGGATCCGGCCGGCGGCGGCTGCCGCGGCGTCATCGCGCTCTGCCTCGACGACGGGACTTTGCACCGCTTCCGCTCCCACGCCGTGGTGCTGGCGACGGGCGGCTACGGGCGCGCCTACTTCACCGCGACCTCGGCCCATACCTGCACCGGAGACGGCAATGCGATGGCGCTGCGCGCGGGGCTGCCGCTGCAGGACATGGAGTTCGTCCAGTTCCACCCGACCGGCGTGTACGGCGCCGGGGTGCTGATCACGGAAGGGGCGCGGGGCGAGGGCGGCTATCTGACCAATTCGGAGGGCGAGCGCTTCATGGAGCGTTACGCGCCTTCCGCCAAGGACCTGGCGAGCCGCGACGTCGTCTCGCGCTCGATGGCGATGGAGATCCGCGAAGGCCGCGGCGTCGGCGCCGAGAAGGATCATATCCACCTCCACCTCGACCATCTCGAGCCCTCCGTGCTCGCGGAAAGGCTCCCGGGCATCACCGAGACCGGGAAGGTGTTCGCGGGGGTCGATCTGACTCGGCAGCCGCTGCCGGTGCTGCCGACCGTCCATTACAATATGGGCGGCATCCCGACCAATTATCATGGCGAGGTGGTGACTCTGAAGGACGGCGACCCGGACTCGGTCGTGCCGGGGCTGTTCGCGGTCGGCGAGGCGGCCTGCGTCTCGGTCCACGGTGCCAATCGGCTCGGCTCGAACAGCCTCATCGATCTCGTCGTTTTCGGCCGCGCCGCCGGGCTGCGGCTGGGCGAGCTGGTCAAGCCGGGGACGACGCTGCCGCCGGCGCCGAAGGATGGCGACGACCTCGCCCTGGCCCGGCTCGACCGCTTCCGCTTCGCGAGCGGAAACAGCCCGACCGCGCAGATCCGCGAGCGGATGCAGCGCGTCATGCAGTCCGATTGCGCCGTGTTCCGCGCCACCGCGACGCTCGCCGAGGGCCAGGCGAAGATCGACGAAATCTATCGCCAGATGGAGGACGTCCGCACCACCGACCGCAGCCTGATCTGGAACACCGATCTGGTCGAGACGCTCGAGCTCGACAACCTCCTCGCCCAGGCGGCGGTGACGATGCATTCGGCGGCCAACCGCAAGGAGAGCCGCGGCGGCCACATGCACGAGGATTATCCCGAGCGCGACGACGAGAATTGGATGAAGCACACCATCGCCTGGTTCGAAGGCTGGGGCGGCAAGGGCGGCGGAGTCCGCATCGATTACCGACCGGTCCACGGCTACACTCTCACCGACGAGGTCGAATATATCCAGCCCAAGGCGCGGGTGTACTAAATGTTCGGCTGGCTACGTCGCCGGCTTGATAGGGAACATTGGAAGCTCGTTTACCAGAATTGGGCAGCCGCCACGGACAGTGAGCTGCGGATGTATATGCTCTTCAATGGAGAAGACGCGGCGTCACTCGATGCGATAGCACTAATCACGAATGAACAGCGGCACAGGCTCCGCGCGGGTCAACGTCTCACCCATCAAGACGTCGACAGAGCCCTGAAAATCAACAAAGATTTGCGTCGGTCTCACGATCACAATCACTGGCCTGGCCGAGGGTCCTTCGATCAAATTTATGCACCGCTCGGTGGGTGGCGCTTTTACTTTGAGCGAAACGGAACAGTCCCCCTAGCGGTGTAGCTTACGCTCGCGAGAGCCCCATGATCGGCTACTGTCCCGGAGATCGGTCATCCGCGGATTCGAACCTCAGGGCTTGATAGTCAGCTTGACGACGAACCGTGCTGAATCTACGATGAGTTGATTCGCACGGAGGCGTCGAGATGAGTGTGTTGTCCGAAGAGCGCACACCGGGCCTGAAGCTGGGACTGGTCATCGTCGTCGGCTTTCTGCTGTCCTTCCCGCTCTTCGCCGTATGGCTGATCGTCTACGACCGGCAGTCGCAGTCGGAGTTCGCGCAACAGAGCATCGCGGAAGGCTGGGCGGGACCGCAGACGATCGCCGGGCCGCTGCTCGTCGTCCCCTACCGCGTCACCACGACCGAGACCGTGACCGAGAATAACCGCCAGGTCACGCGCTCCACCGTCGCCACGCGCGAGCTGACGCTCGCCCCGGAGCTTGCGGACATATCCACCGACATCCGCCCCGAGCGGCGCACGCGCTCGATCTACGAGGCCGTGGTCTACGAGGCGAGCGTGCGCGGCCGCGCCCGTTTCGCGATCCCGCAGGACCTCGAGCGGCTCGGCGTCGCCCCCGACGCGCTCGACCTTGCACGCGCCGAGCTTCGCTTCGGCCTCTCCGACCCGCGCGGCCTCGGCGCCAACCCCCGTGTCGTCGCGGCGGGCCAGCCCCTGCGCCTCCAGCCGGGCGGCGGCGCCTCTGGAGGCTCGGGCTTTTTCGGCTGGATCGATGCGGCGAGCCTGCGCGCGCAGCCGCTGGAGGTCGAGTTCGCCTTCGGTTTCCGGGGCAACCGCGCGCTGGCGCTGGCGCCGCAGGCCGGAGAGACGCGCTGGCGGTTGCGTTCGCCCTGGCCGCATCCGAGCTTCCAGGGCGGCTTCCTTCCCGCCCAGCGCCGCGTCGGCAGCGACGGGTTCGAAGCGATCTACCGCCTGGGCAATCTCGCACTCGGCCAGTCTCTGGTGAGCACCCGTCCAGGCGCGAGCGGGCCGCCGGCACCGCCGGCGCCCGTCGGTCCACGAGATCACGCTTCCTATGATGGGGCTCAAGCGCCCGCGCCCGGCGGTGCCCAGGTCAGCCTCGTCCAGCCGGTGGACCTCTATTCGCAGGTCGACCGCGCGACCAAATACGGCTTCCTGTTCATCGGCTTCACCTTCCTCGCTTTCTGGCTGTTCGACGTGATCGGCGGCGTCCGGGTGTCGGCGGTCGAATATCTGCTGGTCGGCGCGAGCCTCATCCTGTTCTTCGTGCTGCTGCTGGCTTTCGCCGAGGTGATCGGCTTCACTCTTGCCTATTTCGTGGCCGCGGCAGCGATCACCGGCCTCAACACCTTCTATTCGGCGGCGGTGCTGAGGAGCTGGCGCCGCGCCGCCTTCATCGGCGTGCTGCTCGCTTCGCTCTATGCGATCCTCTACGTTCTGCTGAGTCTCGAGGCCTATTCGCTGCTGATCGGCTCGCTCATGCTGTTCGCTGCGCTGGCGGCGGTCATGTACCTCACCCGCAACATCGAATGGGGAGCGAACCCGCCCGTGGCGCCGGCGACGCCGGCACCGGCGGCCTAAGCGGAAACGGCGAGCAGGGCGTCGCGGATGCGGGCCATGTCGCTGCGGAACGAGGCGTCGAGCGCTCCCGGGTCGAGCCGGGCGCGCTCGACGACTTGCGGCATGGCGAGGCCGATCCTCAGCGTCGCGCCCCAGCCTCCGCCGGGAAGTGTCACGCACTTGACCGGCTGACCGAGGCGGACGCCCTGGGCGAGGAGCGACTTGTGCCAGCGTGTCGCGTCGTCGAACGTCGCGGTGCCGCCCGCCTGTCCTGTGCCCGTCGAAGGGCCGAGGCCGGAGAGATCGAGCGTCGAGAGCGTGCGCATCTCGATCGGATGGGTGTCTGCCTCCTCGCGCTCGCCGGGCGGGTAAGGCGCGACGCGGCGCGCGGGCGTCGGGTCGATGATCTCCCTGCGCACGGCCGCGTGGAAGGCGAGAATGACCTGCTCGACCTGCTCCGGCGCCAGCCTCTGGAAGCGCTCGAGCTCGAAGATCGCCGCCTCGAGCCGGAGCAGCAGGCCGGGATTGGCGCCGTTCGGCAGGCGAGCGGCGCCCGGCCAGCTTGTGGGCCATTCGGCACGCCGGAAGATGGTCGCCAGCCCCTCGGGCAGCGCCGGCGCGGCGGCGGCGAGGCGCGGCGGCACCAATGCGAAGCCGCTGAACGGCGGCCCGCCCATGAACTTCGAGCCGGTGACGAAGACGATGGCGTCCCGCTCCAGATAGTCGGCGATCGCAGCGGACGTGATCCGCGCCTGGCAGGCGTCGACGAGGAACGTGACGGCTTCGCCGTGCCGCTCGCGCAAGGCGTCGATGTCGGCGAGGGAGGGCAGGATGAGGCCGGTCTTTGAGCCGTGAACGACGTGGACCAGCACGTGCCGGCCGGCAGCGGCCGGACCGGCGATCGCCTCCTCCATCCGGCAAACGATCTCGCCCGAGGCGCGGGGGCGCCCCTCCGCGTCGCGTACCGGGATGTCGATCATCTCGACGCGGGTGTCGCCGAAGCCCGGCACCGGATCGCCGGCTCGGGTCGCAACGCCCAGCGCGGTGCTCTCGGCGAAATACCGCCCATGGGCAGAGTGGATGCAGCCGGTGCCGACCTCGTCGGCGCCGAGCAGGACGTTGTGCGTCCCCGCCGCGCCGCGGCCCTCGACGCATGCCAAGCCAACATATTCGAGGTCTGTGCCCGACGGCGCGAAGACGATCGCGACATCGTCGCTCAGCGCGTAGGCGCGACGGATTCGGCCGCGGATAGCGTCGAGCCGAGCGGCGTAGCCGGCGCCGTCGAGCTTGCCGCCGATTTCGCCGAGCACCGCCTCGACATGCTCGAACGCAGCCGCCGAGATGTCGTTGGCGGTCGAGGAGGCGTAAGCGAGTACGTCGCTCGGCCGCGGCGCGCTGTGATAACGGTTGAGCCCGGTGGCGGGGTCGAGCAGGATGCGGGCATCGCCGCCGCTCGTCATGACGAGGGTCGCGGCGCTGTCCCCGGGCTTTTCGTGCGCGCTCACCGGCCCTCGCTCTTGGCTCTCCTGGCGCACCGCCTTATGTGCGCCGGGCCCCTCCCCTGAAAGGCGAAGCTCCGCGTGTCAAACATCCGTCCGCTCGTCATCCCGCAAGAGGCGAAGGAGCGGCTGCGCATCCTGTTCATCGCCAAGCACGCCTTGTGGGACGCGGGCCTGCATCCCGAGGACGGCAATCACGCGCTCTACCATGTCGAGGTGCGCGAGATATTGAAGGGGCTGGGCTTTCGCCACCTGAGCTTCGCCGATCGCTACGACCTGCTGTTCGACAGGCCGGACGTGGACTTCATCTTCCCGCTGCTCAATCGCGGCGGCTTCCTCAACAGCGAGATGATGGCGCCCTTGCTCTGCACCCGCCACGGCATCCCGTTCCTCGGCGCCTCGCCGATCCTGCGCGGCGTGGCGGACGACAAGCATCTCACCAAGATGGCCGTGCACGCCCGTGGCATCCCGACCGCGCCCTGGGCGATCTACCGCCGCGGCGCGCCTGTGACTGAGGAGAAATGCCCCGCGGGCGAGCGGCTGGTGATCAAGCCCAATGCCAGCTCGGCGAGCTGGGGCGTCCAGGATGCGCACGATTGGGCCGGCGTGGAAGCGGCGGTCGCCGGCATTCACGCGGAGGGGCATGACGCCATCGTCGAGCCGTTCCTCAACGGCAGCGACGTCGAGGTGCCGGTGATCACCATCCATGGCGAGCCGGTGGTGATGCCGATGATGCTGTTCGAGCAGGCGGATCCCACGCACCTTCGAACCTATTACGAGAAGAGAGACCTCGTCGACCGGGCGCAGAAATACCGGCTGGTGCCGTTCGACGGCGCCGACCTGATGCCGGCGATCGCCGATTATACGAGGAGGATCGCGGACGAGTTCCGACCGTTCGATTATGGCCGCTTCGAGTTCAGGGTCGATCTCGACAAAGGCGAGATCAACTTCCTCGAGGTCAATCTACAGGCGAATCTGTGGTCGCAAAAGGTCTATGGGCGCTCCGCGGCGCTGGCGGGCCTGTCGCAGTCGCAGCTCATCGAAACCATCCTGTGCGAGAGCCTGGAGCGGCATGGCCTCCTCTGAGCGCGGTTTCACCGCCATCGTCCTCGCCGCCCAGCGCGGCGGCCGGCTCGATCCGCTCGCCGACCGGATCGGCGTCACCCACAAATGCCTGGTGCCGATCGGCGGCAAGCCTTTGCTCGAACATGTCTTGCGGGCGCTCAGCGAGGTTCCCGGCCTCAGCCGCATCCACATCAGCGTCGAGACCGAGGCGATGGAGGCGGTCGGCAAGGTTCGCGGCGCGCAGGGCGAGTTCGGCGTGCCGGTCGATTTCGTGCCTTCGGCGCCGAGCCTCACCGATAGTGTCTACGCCGCCGCCCACCGTGTCGACGAGCCGATCCTGATCACCACCGCCGATAACGTCCTGCTTTCGCCCGCTGTCGCTGCGGAGGCGGTGGGCATGATGCACGCGGGCGCGGAGGGCGTGGTCGCCGTCGCGACCCGCGAGGCGGTGCTCGGAGCGCATCCGGAGGGGCAGCGCCGCTTCTACAAGCTGAGGGGCGGCAGCTATTCGAACTGCAATCTCTACGGAATCAACGGCCCGCGTGCGCTGAGGATGGCCGAGACCTTCCGCAGCGGCGGCCAGTTCGCCAAGAATCCGAAGCGGCTCGCCGAGACGTTCGGGATCCTCAATCTCCTGCTCGCCCGGTTCGGGATGATCTCGGTCCACGGCGTCATGAGGCGCCTGTCGAAGCGGTTCGGGGTCCGCGCCGAAGCCTTGATCGTGCACGACGGCACGCAGGCGATCGACGTCGACAATCAGCGCACCTATGATGTCGCCGAGCTGCTGCTCGAGCGCCGCCGCCGCGCGCAAGGCCATTGAGCCGGCGCGCGCTTGCCATTATCGCTCGGCCCCAAGAGAAGGACCGATCATGGCGGAGTTCGCGCTCCCGAAGAACAGCAGGATCAGGAAGCAGGGCAGGGAGCATAAGGCCCCGCCCGGCGCGGCGCGGGTCAAGAGCTTCCGGATCTACCGCTACGATCCCGACAGCGGCGAGAATCCGCGCTACGACCGCTTCGAGATCGACCTCGACGACACCGGCCCGATGGTCCTCGACGCCTTGATCAAGATCAAGAACGAGATCGACCCGACGCTGACCTTCCGCCGCTCGTGCCGCGAGGGGATTTGCGGCTCCTGCTCGATGAACATCGCCGGCAAGAACGGCCTCGCCTGCACGACCGCGATCGAGGACTACAGGAGCGAGATCCGGATCACGCCGCTCCCGCACATGGACGTCATCAAGGATCTCGTCCCGGACTTCACCCATTTCTTCGCCCAATATGCCTCGGTCCGGCCGTGGCTGGAGGGCGGGCCACCGCCGCCCGACGGCAAGGAGCGGCTGCAATCGCCCGAGGACCGCGCGAAGCTCGACGGTCTCTACGAGTGCATATTGTGCGCCTGCTGCTCCTCGTCCTGCCCGAGCTATTGGTGGAACTCGGACCGCTTCCTCGGGCCGGCGATCCTGCTCCAGGCCTATCGCTTCCTGGCCGACAGCCGCGATGCGGCGACCGGCGAGCGCCTCGACGAGCTCGAGGACCCGTTCCGCCTCTACCGCTGCCACACGATCATGAACTGCGCCAACGTCTGCCCCAAGGGCCTCAACCCCGCCAAGGCGATCGCCGAGACCAAAAAGCTGCTGGTCGAGCGGGCGGTCTGACCCGCTCGGCCGAAGGCCTAGAACGCCACGATGAAGTCCGAAGCCTCGAGCGACGGGAGATTGCCGAGCGTCGCCAAGAGCACCGGATCGTCGCTTCCTGTTCCGTCGGCGTCCCAGAACAGCCCTCCGTCGTCGGTATCGTAGAGGAACTGGCCACTCGCCTCGGTTGCGGTCGGATCGGTCCCCGAGACCAGCGACACCGGACCCCCGTTGAACAATCCGCCGCCGAAGCCGCTCGCCGACACGCGGATCTTGTCCGACCCGCCGGTGAAGTCGGTGATCTCGTCCGGTCCCTGCGAGGGGAATTGGAAGTCGAACGTGTCGGCATCGGCGCCGCCGGTCAGGACGTCGGAGCCCAAACCGCCGGTCAGGAAGTCCACGCCGCCGCCGCCGTCGATCGTGTCGGCGCCGTCGCCGCCGTCGAGGCTGTCGTCGCTCTCCCCGCCCGACAGCTCGTCGTCGCCTTGCTCGCCGAAGAGGATATCGTTGCCGCCCTCGCCGAACAAATCGTCATGGCCGTCACCGCCCCATATCGCGTCGTCGCCATTGCCGCCCTCGAGGACGTCGTCGTCGGCATCGCCGTGGAGCTGGTCGTTGCCCTCGCCGCCGTCGATCGAGTCGGCGCCGGCCTGGCCGTAGACCACGTCCGCGCCGCCGAGCGCATCGATCGTGTCATCCCCGATCGTGCCTGTCAGCGTCTCGCTTTCCTCGGTGCCGGTGATCGTCTCGCCGACCGGCGCGGATCCGTCGGGATCGTAACCGGGCGCGAAGTTGGCTTCGGTGAAGTCGACGGCATCGGCGTTCTCGAAGACGATGAGCGTCTCCCAGTCCGAGTCCTCGCCCGTGCCGTCCTGGTCCCATTGAAGCAAGGTGTCGGCGCCGCTCTGCTCGAGCCGCAGGTAGCCCGACGCGAACGGGTTGGAGGTGCCGTCCCAGCCCGAGAGCAGGCTGAGCAGCGCCCCGTCGTCGCCCGAGAGCCGGACCATGTCGCCGCCGGCGCCGGGCGTGAAGTCGGTGACGATTATCGCCGCCGTCCCGACATTGGCGTAAGCGAGATCGATCGTGTCGCTGCCGCCGCCCGTGGTGATCGTGCTCGCAGAAGACCGATAATAATGGCGGATCGTGTCGTTGCCGTCGCCGCCGTCGATCGTCTGGGGCCCGTCCGAGGAGCCGGCTACGATCTGGTCGTTCCCCAGGCCGCCGGCAAAGCTGTTGACCCCGGAAAAGTCGATCAGGAAATCGTCGTCGTCGCCGCCGTCGAGCGTGTCCTCGCCTTCGCCGCCGTCGAGGCTGTCATTGCCGATTCCGCCGGTCAGCTGATCATCGCCCTGCTCGCCCAAAATTATATCGTTGCCGGACTGGCCGAGCAGCTCGTCGTCGCCGTCGCCGCCCGAAAGGACGTCGTCGTCATTGCCGCCCTCGATGACGTCATTGTCGGCTCCGCCGTTCAATTGGTCGAAGCCGTCGCCGCCATTGATGAGATCGGCGCCGGCCTCGCCGAAAACGGCATCGTCGCCGCCGAGTGCATTGATCGTGTCGTCCCCGATCGTGCCGGTCAGCGTGTCGCTGCCCTCGGTGCCTGTGATCGTCTCGCCGGCCGGTGCGGACCCGTCGGGATGATAGCCGGGCACGAAGTTGGCGTCGGTGAAGTCGCCGGCATCGCTGTTCTCGAAGACGGCGAGCGTCTCCCAATTATCGCCGCCGCCGTCCGGGTCCCATTGGAGCAGGGTGTCGGCTCCGCTCTGCTCGAGCCGCAGGAAGCCTGATGAGCCGAACGGGTTGGAGGTTCCGTCCCAGCCCGAGAGCAGGCTGAGCAGCGAACCGTCATTGCCGGAGAGCTTGAATATGTCGCCGCCGGCGCCGGGCGTGAAGTCGGTGACGACGATCGCCGCCGTCCCGACATCGGCATAGGAAAGCTCGATCGTGTCGCTGCCGCTGCCGGTGGTGATCGTGCTCGCGGAGGACCGATAATAAAGGCGGATGGTGTCGTTGCCGCCGCCGCCGTCGATCGTCTGGGCTCCGTCGGTGGAGCTGGCAGTGATCTGGTCGTGGCCGAGACCGCCGACGAAGCTGTTGGTCCCGACGGTGTCGGACAGGAAATCGTCGCCGTCGCCGCCGTCGAGATCGTCGTCGCCCTCGCCGCCGTCGAGGCTGTCATTGTCGGCCCCGCCCGACAGCTGGTCGTCGCCACTGTCGCCGAAGAGGCCGTCATTGCCGGCCTGGCCGGACAGCTGGTCGGCGCCGTTTCCGCCAAACAGGAAGTCCTCGTCATTGCCCCCATCGATGACGTCGTCACCGCCCTCGCCATTCAGAAAATCGACGCCGTCGCCGCCGTTGATCTGGTCGCCGCCGCCGCCGCCGCTGACGAAGTCGCCGCCGCCGAGAGCATTGATCGTGTCGGCCCCGATGGTGCCGGTCAGAGTGTCGTCTCCTGGGGTGCCGGTGATCGTCTGGCCCGCCGGCGCGGATCCGTCGGGATGGTAGCCGGGCACGAAGTTGGCGTCGGTGAAATTGCCGGCATTGGTGTTCTCGAAGACGACCAGCGTCTCCCAATTATCGCCGCCGCCGTCCTGGTCCCATTGGAGCAAGGTGTCGGCGCCGCTCTGCTCCAGCCGCAGGAAGCCGGATGAGCCGAACGGGTTGGAGCTTCCGTCCCAGCCCGAGAGCAGGCTGAGCAGCGACCCATCGTCGCCCGAGAGCCGGAACTTGTCGCCGCCGGCGCCGGCCGTGAAGTCGGTGACAATGATCGCCGCGGTCCCCTGGTCCGCATGAGCGACCTCGATCGTGTCGCTGCCGGTGCCGGTGGTGATCGTGCTCGCAAAGGACCGGTTATTGAGACGGATCGTGTCGTTGCCGCCACCCCCGATCAGCACGTCGGTGCCAAGGCCGCCGAACAGGAAATCATCGCCGTCGCCGCCGCTGACCGAGTCGTCGCCCTCGCCGCCGGCGAGGCTGTCATTGCCGGCACCGCCGTCGAGCGTGTCCTCGCCCTCGCCGCCGTCGAGACTGTCTTGGCCGTCCCCGCCCGACAGCTGATCGTTGCCGCTGTCGCCAGAGAGGAAATCATTCCCGGCCTGGCCGGACAGCTCGTCGTCGCCGTCGCCGCCGGACAGGGAGTCGCTGTCATTGCCGCCGTCGAGGATGTCGTTGTCGGCATCGCCGAACAACTGGTCGAATCCGTCGCCGCCCAGGATGACGTCGTTGCCGTCGTCGCCGATCAGACTGTCGTTACCGGTGCCGCCATCGATGAGATCTTCGCCGGCCAGGCCGAAGACAATATCGTCGCCGCCGAGCGCGTTGATTTCGTCGTCGCCGGGCGTGCCGGTCAGCGTATCGTCGCCTTCGGTGCCGGTGTTGGTGGATCCCTCGTCGCGCCCCTGGACGGTGATGGTGACGGTGGAGGACGACTGGGCTCCGAATTCGTCCTCGATCGTGTAGTTGATGACGACGACGGCGCTCTGGCCGGTGGCGAGATGGTCGAAATCGTCGCCCGGATCGAACCGGACCTGGTTTTCGACGATCGTGACCGTGCCCTGGCCGGCCGGTCCCGAGGCGGCGATGACGTTGACGACGGCGTTGTGGTCGACGTCGACGTCATTTGCCAGGACGTTGACCACGACGGCCGAATTCTCGCTGGTCGTCCTCGAGTCGGGATTGGCGACCGGGCCGTCGTTGGTGCCGGTGACCGTGATGGTGATCGTCGAGGAAGCGGTCGCGCCGTGCTCGTCCTGCATGGTGTAGCCGACCACCACCGTTTCGCTCTCGCCGACCGCGAGCTGGTCGAAGCTGGTGCCCGGGTTGAACTGGACCTGGTTGCCGACGATCGAGGCGCTGCCCTTGCCGGCCGGGGCGGACGCCGAGACGAGCGTTTTCACCGCGCCGTCGTCGACGTCGGTGTCGTTGGCGAGGGCGTTGATGGTGAGCGTCTGGTTCTCGGTGCCGGCGGCGGTGTCGGGATTGGCGACCGGGCCGTCATTGGTGCCGGTGACGGTCACGCTCGCCGTCGAGCTTGACGTCGCGCCATGTTCGTCGGTGATCGAGTAGCTGATCACGACAACTTCGCTCGCGCCTTGGGCTAGATGGTCGAAGACGGTGCCCGGGTTGAACTGGACCTGGTTGCCGACCACCGTGGCGGTGCCCTTGCCGGCCGGCGCCGAGGCGCCCGTGACGGTCAGCACCGCGCCATTGTCGACATCGGTGTCGTTGGCGAGCACGTCGATGGTAAGGACCTGGTGCTCGTGGCCCGTTGCCGCGTCGGGGTTCGCGGTCGGGGCGTCGTTGACGCCTGCAATGTGGATCACCAAGGTGCCGGTGTCGCTGCCGTCATTGTCGGAGACGGTGTAGTTGAAGCTGTCCTGGACGGTCTGGCCCTGCGCCAGCGCCTGCGCCGAGCCGGACAGCGTGTAGCTGTACGTGCCGTTCGAATTGAGCGTCAGCGTGCCGAAGGCGCCGGCGAAAACACCGCTCGTAACGGTCATCGCGTCGCCGTCGAAATCGAAGTCGTTGTCCAGCACGCTCGCCGCGCCGCTGCTGTGAGTGCCTGTGTCTTCGTTGACGAAGGCATGGTCGTCGCCCGCGACCGGCACGTTGTTGCCGCTGCCGATGTTGATGATCCGGTCGGCGAAGATCAGCCGCTCGACGCGGATCACCCGGTCGTGGCCGTCGGCCCCGGCGCCGCCTTGATGCAGGATGTGGAGGTAGCCGGCGCTGGCGAGGAAGGTATATTCGTCGATCTGTCCGGAATAATAAGCGGTGTCGAAGCCGCTATTGCCGTCGACCAGATCGTCGCCGGCGCCGCCGAAGAGGTGCTCGCTGCCGTTCTCGCCGTAGAGCTCGTCATTGCCTTCGCCGCCGTCGATCGTATCGCCGCCGTTGCCGCCGAAAATGATATCGTCGCCGCCGAGGCCGAAGATCGTGTCCGTGCCGTTGCCGCCGTTGATGACGTCGTTGCCGTTGGTGCCGATATGCGTCGTCATGCCGAATTCCTCCCCGCTTTTCGATGAACAGAGGCGGCAAACACCCGTATTTCCCGCGAAAACAGAGCAAAACAAAACAACAATGATGCTGGCGCGGCCGCTCCCGATCTAAACCTGTTCTGCAGAACCGACTGAACCCGAAAAAGCTGGACTATGCGTGCCCGTCCCCGACTTCTTCGCGAAAGCGACTCGACCCCCCGGTACTGCCTGCACGAACAGAGTGACTCGCGGCGCGGCAAGTGTCCAGAGGGAAGGTCAAGCTCACTTGCCCGCTTCGCCTTTTCCCGCCACTCACCCTCGAATGGCCCTCCACCCGCTGATCAGCCACGAGCCCGATCCCGACCATCCCGGCTGGTGGACCTGGGACATCGCCGAGCGGCCGGCGGGGGTGGAGAGGTTCAACGCCACCCTCGGCAAGCTGCTCGTCCGGAGCGAGGGTGCGGGCCGGGCGCGGTGCCGGATGTTTCCGGATGAGGCGCACAGCAATCTCGGCGACGTCGCTCATGGCGGTGCGATCCTCACGTTTATCGACATGGCGATGTTCGCGGGCGGCCATGCGGCGGGCGCCGCCATCGCTTATTCGGTGACGCTCGATCTTTCGGCGCAATTCCTCTCGCCCGGCCGCCTCGGCCAGCCCCTCGACTGCATTGTCGAGCTGCTGCGCGAGACGAAGCGGCTCGCCTTCATGCGGGGCCTGGTCGTCCAGGGGGACGAGACGGTCGCTTCCTGGTCGGGAACGCTGCGCAAAGGCCTGAAACCGGCGTGACGGCTCTCGCGGAGCACTACGAGGCGTTGCTCGCGGCCGGAGAGCTCCGGCCGGACGAGGACCAGCGCCATGCCGTCGCCATCCTCGACCGGCTCGCCGCCGAGCTGAGGCCCAGGCCCCGCGGCCGCTTCCTCGCGCGCCTGTTCGGCGAGGACGGACCGGAGCCGCGCGGCGCCTATCTGTGGGGCGGCGTCGGGCGCGGAAAATCGATGCTGATGGACCTCGCCTTCCGTTCGATCGAGGCCGAGCCGAAGCGCCGCGTTCACTTTCACGAGTTCATGCTCGAAGTGCACGAGCGCCTCCGAGACGAGCGCGCGAAGGAGGAGGGCGACCCGATCCCGGCGCTGGCGAAGGCGATCGCGGCGGAGGCGCGCCTGCTCGCCTTCGACGAGATGGTGATCAACAACAGCGCCGACGCGATGATCCTGTCGCGCCTGTTCGCGCGGCTGCTCGACGAGGGAGTGACGGTGCTCATCACGTCGAACCGCCCGCCGCGCGACCTCTATGCGGGCGGCCTCAACCGCGAATTGTTCCTGCCCTTCATCGACCTGGTCGAGCGCGATCTCGAAATCGTGCCGCTGAACGGCCCCACGGACTACCGGCTCGAGCGTCTCGGCGGCTTCCCGACCTGGTACGTCCCGAACGGGCCCGAAGCGACCGCCGCCCTGAGCGCCGCCTTTTTCCGCCTGACCGATTACCCGCCGGAAGACCGCGATCACGTCCCCGCCGAGGACATCCCGGTCCAGGGCGGCCGCACGCTGCACGTGCCCAAGAGCCTCAAGGGCGTCGCCGTCTTCTCGTTCAGGCGCCTCTGCGCGGAGGCGCGCGGCGCGCCCGACTATCTCGCCATCGCCCGGCGCTACCACAGCGTCATCCTCGTCGGCATCCCCCGCCTCGGCCCCGAGAAGCGCAACGAGGCGGCACGCTTCGTCACTTTGATCGACGCGCTCTACGAGCATAAGGTGAAGCTGCTCGCGGCGGCTGACGCGGAGCCTGAAAACCTGTATGTCGAGGGCGACGGCGCGTTCGAGTTCCAGCGGACCGCGTCGCGGCTGATGGAGATGCAGAGCGCGGACTATCTTGCGCAGGGTCATGGAGGGTGACGATGCTGATAGCGAATTTTCTCTTGATGAGTGCCCTGGCCGCGCCGTTGGAGGCGCAGGTCGTCGGTGTCGAGCTGCAGAGGATTCCGGGCGAGCATGGCGGCTGGTACAACAGGGTCGAGGTCGAGTTTGCCAGTACCGAGGAGCAAGTCTTTCGGCTTTGCCCCGGACAGGCTTCGGTCGGCACGGCCCGCCTCGCCGGCGATCGGCTGAGGAGCGTGAACCGCTACCAAGCGCACGCCATGACGCTGGGCCCGCGTTCCACCTTTACCAGCGGGTGCCGGGACCTGACGTTGCGCCCGGGTCAGGCGCAACGCGTGACCTTCTCCATTCGCGGCGTGCCGGGCCAGTGGCGGGGCGAGGATCGCTACACCCTCTCGGTCGATACCGGCGCCCGGCGCTTCCAGTTCGTCGAGGCGGCGGCGGCGCGCCGCTAGCCTTCATGCGCCGTCTGCTGTTCGCCACCGCTCTCTCGCTCGCCGCGGCCGCGTCGGCCCAGGCGCCGGCCGATCCGTGGCACGCCAAAGGCCGGGAGATTTACGAGCGGGCGGTCGAAATCCCGACGGTGGCCGGGCGCGGGCGGGTGGGCGAACTCGTGGCTTATCTGCGCGGCCAATATGAAGCGGGGGGCATAAGCGACGTCCGGGTATTCGATCATGACAATACCCAGTCGATGGTCGTCCGCTGGCCGGCGGCGCGGCCGTCCGGCCGCAAGGCGATCCTGCTGATGGCGCATATGGACGTGGTCGAGGCGCGCCGCGAGGACTGGTCGCGCGACCCGTTCACACTCGGCGAGGATGGGGGCTATTTCTACGGGCGGGGAACCGCCGACAACAAGGCCGGGGTCGCCGCGGTCACAACCGCATTGCTGAGGCTGCGCGCCGAAGGCTTCCAACCCGACCGTGACATCTACGTATTGTTCACCGGCGACGAGGAGACCGGCGGGCGCGGAGCCGAGCTCGCCTCAACGCAATGGCTCGACCTTTCGCGGATCGAATTCGCGCTCAACAGCGATGCCGGCGGCGGCGCCTTCCTCGAAGACGGCACCTTGCTCGGCTTCGGCATTCAGACCGCCGAGAAAACCTATCAAAGCTACGTCCTGACGGCGACCAATCCAGGCGGGCACAGCTCGCGCCCGCGGCCGGACAATGCGATCTATTCTCTCGCCCGCACGCTCGGGCGAGTCGAGCAGCATCGCTTCGAACCGATGCTGAACGAAACCACCCGCGCCTACTTCGCCCACCGTGCCGGGACGGCCGATCCGGCGCTGGCTGGCGCCATCCGCCGCTGGCTCGCCGATCCCGCGGACGGCGGAGCGGCAGATGCGATCGAGGCTTCGCCGACCGAGGTAGGCCTCACGCGCACACGCTGCGTCGCCACCCGTCTCGAAGGCGGCCATGCCGAAAATGCGCTGCCGCAGCTGGCGCGGGCAACCGTCAATTGCCGGATATTTCCAGGGGTCGACCCCGCGACCGTACTCGCAACCCTGCGCACGCTCGGCCAGCCGGACAATGTCGCGGTCGAGCCGGTCGACGTGGCACGGCCGAGCGACGCCTCGCCGCTGCGCCCGGACGTAGTCTCCGCCTACACCGCGGCCGTCCACGCCCGCCACCCCGGCGCGGCGATCGTGCCGGACATGAGCACCGGTGCGACCGACGGCCTCTATTTCCGGACCCGCGGCGTCCCCGTCTACGGCGTCGCCGGGGCGTGGATCGTCACGCCGATCGACGAGCGCGCCCATGGCCGCGACGAGCGCTTGCCGGTCCGCGCCTTCTACGAGGAGGTTGATCACTGGACCACCATGATCCGCAGGCTCTCCGGCCGGCTGGTCGCGCGCGGGAGGCGCTGAGCGTCTAAAAAAGGCGCCCAGACGGTTGCTCCGCCCCCGGCGCGGGACTAAGCGGGCGCCACTATAAGCGGCTGTTCACCCAGCCGGTCCCGCTACGAACCTGGAAAGGCCGGGAGTCTCATGGCTCGCAAGAAAATCGCGCTCATCGGCGCCGGCATGATCGGCGGCACGCTCGCCCATTTGGCTGCGATCCGCGAGCTTGGCGACGTCGTCATGCTCGACGTCGCCGAGGGCATCCCGCAGGGCAAGGCGCTGGACCTCGCCCAGGCCGGCCCGGTCGAGGGCTATGACGCGGCGCTTCTCGGCACCCAGGACTATGCCGACATTGCCGGCGCCGACGTCTGCATCGTCACCGCCGGCATCGCCCGCAAGCCGGGCATGAGCCGCGACGATTTGCTGAGCATCAATCTCGGCGTGATGAAGGCGGTCGGCGAGGGCATCAAGACGCACGCTCCGGACAGCTTCGTGATCTGCGTCACCAACCCGCTCGACGCGATGGTCTGGGCGCTGCGCGAATTTTCCGGCCTGCCCCACCGCCAGGTGGTCGGCATGGCCGGCGTGCTCGACAGTGCCCGCTTCCGCCATTTCCTCGCCGAGGAGTTCGGCGTCTCGGTCGAGGACGTTACCGCCTTCGTGCTTGGCGGCCATGGCGACACGATGGTGCCGATCGTCCAATATTCGACCGTCGCCGGAATCCCGATCCCGGATCTTCTCAAGATGGGCTGGTCAAGCCGGGAGAAGATCGACTCGATCGTCCAGCGCACCCGCTCCGGCGGCGGCGAGATCGTCGCCTTGCTGAAGAGCGGCTCTGCCTATTACGCGCCGGCGACGGCGGCGCTGGCCATGGCCGAGAGCTTTTTGAAGGACAAAAAGCGCGTCCTCCCCGCCGCGGCCTATCTCACCGGCCAGTACGGCGTGGAGGACCTCTATGTCGGCGTTCCGGTCGTGATCGGCGCGGGCGGCGTCGAGAAGATCGTCGAGATCGAGCTCGACGAGACGGCGCGCGCCAATTTCGACGTCTCGGTCGAGGCGGTCAAGGAACTGCTTGTCGCCTGCAAGGCCATAGACGAGAGTCTTTCCTGACCATCCCGGGAGATTCTCATGGCCGCTTCCTCATATCTCGTCGCTATTGCCCTGGCCGCGGTCCAGCCGGACCCCGCAGAGGCCGCCGTCGCTTCGTCGGCCGACACCGCGGCCTTGATCGACCTGTTCGAGCGCGTGTGCCTGACGAACGGCGACGCGCCCGCCGGCTTCGCCGCCGCGCAGTGGAGCGACTTTCCGGCGCCGCTGCGGCTGATGAACACCTACGGCCATGGCGGCACCTTCCTCAGGAGCGAGATGCCGAGCCCGACCTATATCGCCCGCACCGAGGGCAGCGGGCACATGGCCCCGGGCCTCGAGACCCGCTGCGGCGTTGCTGCCCGCGGCGTCGATGTGTCCCGCATCCTCTCCCACCTCGCCGAGCGCACCGGCGCCAGGCCGGGCGCTGCGCCGGTAGCGATGGGCGACGTCTCGATGCACATGCTGATCGGCGATCGCCACGCCGTCACCGTCTACGAGACGCAGGACAATTGGGTGATCGTTCGCAACATGGGCATCATGATCCCGGCCAATATGGTCAGGCCGAGGGACCTCCGCCGCCGCCGGGGGAACCGGAATTGACCCGGGCCCGCTCAGCCTGCCGTGGGATCGCCGCCGCCTTGGCTCTCGGAGCTCTTTCTCCCGCTGGCGCCGCGGAGCCGCAGATGGAGGATGCGACGCTCGTCCCGCTCTTCGCCGAGACCTGCACGCGAGGCGGGGTCAATGCCGACGCGATTCTCGCGGGCGTGACCGGCTCGACCGACTGGACGGAAGTCGCCGCGCCGACGGTCAATCTGCGCGGTCTTGAGCAGGTGCCGAGCAGACTGATGACCTCTGCCTTGCGCCGCCCGGAGTCGGTTCGGCAGTGGCGGCGCACGGTGAATGGGCGCGAGCTGACCCTGGTCATCGCCAGGCTGCCGGATCGGGGCGCCTATCGCCATGTCTGTGCACTGTTCGCACCGGACATTCGCTACGGCTGGCCTTATTTCGATGCATTCGAAGAGGCGATGGAGGGGATCAGCCTTTCGGGCAAGAG
>DASQKE010000315.1:0-6029 GCA_035630675.1 Allosphingosinicella sp. | reverse complement strand
GCCGATCTGTCGGAAATTTGCGGTGTCGAAGTGGAAGTGACGGGCGATGAGGGCAACGTCCCCACGACGTGGATCCAGCCCATCGGGCTCCTGACCAACGAGCTGGTCACGAATGCGGCGAAGCATGGCGCCGGCAAAGTGGCGGTGATCTACAAGGCTGACGGCACCGCTCGGGAGCTTTCAGTCTGCGATCAGGGCGAAGGGGTGCCCGCGAACTTTGATCCCGCCGCGTCGAGCGGCCTCGGCATGAAGGTTGTCGGCCTTCTGGCCAGGCAACTTGGCGGAAAACTAGCCGTAAGCGAAAACCCGACGGGGAGGGGCGCTTGCTTCCAGGTCGCGTTCGGAAATCAGCTCGCTGCCTAAGCACAGGCCGGACGGGGACAGTTACGTAACTGTCCCCTTTCTCTTGTCGACATGTCCCGCGCGAGCAGATTTATCTGCCGTTCGTTCCGGCGGCCCCGACGTGACGATCCCCGCGGCGGCAGCCGTCACCTGGTGTCGAGCACGCCCTCGACGCTCTGCCAGAACGCCTGCTGCGCGGCCGCCTGGTCATCGAGCTGTTGCGCCGCGGCAGCCGGGATGGTCGTCAAATAGGTTTGGTAGGAAGCAATAAGCGTCCCGGTCGCCGAGGCGAAGGTCGTACCCGTGGACTGCGCGCTGCATTCGAAGGCGAGCAGCGCCGCGGCAACCGCCTGCTTCTCCGTGAAGTACAGATAGTTCATCCGACTGCCCGAACCCTCGTTGAATTTTTGGTCGTAGGCCGCAATTGCCGCAGTCACGGCCTGGTCGAGCGCGATCTGCGCGGTCTCGATCGAAAAATCGTACTGGTCGCGGGCCCGCGTCCAGGTTCGCTTGGCGGCGTCGAGCGCGGCCGACGCATCTTCAACGCTGCCGTCAAAGTTGTACTCCGCCTGGGCCTCAGCCTGCCTCCGCGTGACGCACAAGGCCGCTAATTGCGGGCTCGGGTCCTGCTTGTCCTTCGGAGTCTGGCAGGGATCGTCCGCCGATTTGGGATCGTCGCCCTTGACCAGCGCTTTGAGCTGCGCCTCGAGAGTGCCCACGATCCGGTTGGCGACCCCCTTCGCATCCTGCTTCATGACCGTGTCGGCGGCGGCAACAAGCGCTGCGCGCGCCGGGTCCTGTCTTTCGGGCTTGTCACCCGACGAAGCTGCCGGGTTTTCACTGCGGGCGCTCTTGCTGGGTGCGTCGGGCCCAGTTGTCGTTTCTGCTGGCGGCATGGCGAAATTCCCGGTTGGACGTCCGAATGGCGCGTCTTGAGACGTTAGGCACCCGTGCATGTCAGCACGCAAGAATGTCCGCAATGGGTCGAAAGCGCAGGTCGATATCCCGAACCCGTTCAGGCGCTCCCGACATCCGCGCGCGTGCTTCGTCTTCGGTTGCGAAAGTTGGAGGCGTACCCACCCGCGCAATGACGGGTGCGCGGCCCTGCCGCATAAGGTAGGGCGCCCTCGTGGCCGACCTGTTCGCGAGCGACGACCCCCATTCCCCGCCGGCGCCGGCCGCGGCGCCGCCGGGCGCGCCGCTCGCCGAC
This sequence comes from Allosphingosinicella sp., assembly GCA_035630675.1. GTDB lineage: Bacteria > Pseudomonadota > Alphaproteobacteria > Sphingomonadales > Sphingomonadaceae > Allosphingosinicella. Next base: position 4,477 of record DASQKE010000315.1, on the reverse strand, counting down.
CGGCTGCGGCCGCGCGCGCTGGGCGAAGTGGTGGGGCAGGATCATCTGACGGGGGCCGAAGGCGCGATCGGGCGGATGGTCGCGGCGGGCAAGCTCGCCTCGATGATCCTGTGGGGTCCGCCCGGCACCGGCAAGACGACGATCGCGCGCCTCCTCGCCGACGCCGTCGGCCTGCGCTTCGTCGCGATCTCGGCAGTGTTCTCGGGCGTCGCGGATTTGAAGAAGGTGTTCGCCGAAGCGCGCGAATTCGCCAGGGCCGACCGGCAGACCCTGCTCTTCGTCGACGAGATCCATCGCTTCAATCGCGCCCAGCAGGACGGTTTCCTTCCTTATGTCGAGGACGGGACGGTGGTGCTGGTCGGCGCGACGACCGAGAATCCAAGCTTCGAGCTCAACGCGGCGTTGCTGTCCCGGGCGCAGGTGCTGATCCTCAACCGGCTCGACGCAGCGGCGCTGACGCAACTGCTCGACCGCGCCGAGGCGGATGTCGGGCGCTCGCTCCCGCTCACCGCCGACGCGCGCGAAGCCCTGGTCGCCACTGCCGACGGCGACGGCCGCTTCCTGCTCAACCAGGCCGAGACCCTCTTCTCCGCACAGTTCGACGAGCCGCTCGACCCGCGCGCGCTCTCGGCTCTGCTCCACCGCCGGGTGGCGGTCTACGACAAGGATCGCGAGGGGCATTACAACCTCATCTCCGCGCTTCACAAAGCGATCCGCGGCTCCGACCCGCAGGCCTCGCTTTATTATCTGGCGCGGATGCTGACCGCCGGAGAGCAGCCGCTCTTCCTGCTGCGGCGGCTGATCCGGGCGGCGACCGAGGATATCGGCCTCGCCGATCCGAACGCGCTCGTCCAGTGCATCGCCGCCAAGGACGCCTACGACTTCCTGGGGTCGCCCGAGGGCGAGCTCGCCATCGTCCAGGCCTGCCTCTATCTGGCCACCGCTCCCAAATCGAACGCCGTCTATGTCGCGCAGAAGGCGGCCTGGCGCTCGGCCAGGGACACCGGCTCGCTGATGCCGCCGAAGAACATCCTCAACGCCCCGACGAAGCTGATGAAGGAGATCGGCTACGGCAAGGGCTACAGCTACGACCATGAGGCCGAGGGCGGTTTCTCCGGCGACGATTACTGGCCCGAGGAGATGGAGCCGCAGCTCTTCTACGAGCCGACCGACCGCGGCTTCGAGAAGCGCGTCGCCGAGCGCATGGCCTGGTGGGACGAGCAGAGAAAGGCGAAGCGCGATGGATGAGCCGATCCGATCCTGGGAGGAAGCGGTCGCCTTCGCGCTCACGCTTCCGGGAACCGAGCTTTCGACCAGCTACGGCAAGCCCGCGGTCAAGGTGAAGGGCCGGGCCTTCCTCTACACCGGCCACGAGGCGGAGAACTCGTTCGGGATCGCCATCGACCTCGACACGGTCGAAATGCTCAAGGACACCGACCCGGAGACCTTCTGGCAGTCGCAACATTATGAAGGCTGGCCCGCCGTGCTGATCCGCTTCGACAGCCGCGATCCCGAACGGGTTCGCGCCATGATCGAACGGTCGCACGCCTGGACGGCCGCGAAGCCGCCGCTGCGGGCGCGGAAGCGGACGTGAGGAGACTGAGCATGAGGACCGTCGCAGCTCTTGCCCTGATCCTCGCCGTTGCGCCGGCTTCGGCGCAGGTCGGCCGGCCAGAGCATCAGCGCGCGATCGCCGCGGGCTACAAAGCCGCCTTCGTCTGCTCGAACCATTTCAATGCGGGCGTCGACGCCGAGCGCACCGCCGCCGACGACCTTCGCGGCACCTATCCCGAGCTCAACCCCTTGTTCGCCCAGCTCCCGGCCGAGATCGACCGGATCGAGCGCCGGGTCAGCGTAAGCTACAGCCCCGACATGCCGCCGCGGATCGCGGCCTGGCGGGTCTATCTCGGGTGCAGCCTGCTGCCCATCGGCGCCTCGGCCGACGACGCGCGCCATCTGCCGGCGCTGACGCAGGACCCGCCCGATTTCGGCGCGTTCGATGCCCGCGCCTGGCCGATGGGCGACCGCGATGCGACGGCGCGACCGCGCGGCGATGCGCGGGCGCTCGCGCGCGCCTTCGCCAGGGCGTTCGATCGACGAAGCTACGGCCAGGGCAGCGAGACCACGGCCGTGCTCGTCGTCCAGGACGGCCGTATCGTCGCCGAGCGCTACCGCCCCGACTTCGACATGCACACCTCCCAGCGCACCTGGTCGGTCGCCAAGAGCATCGCCGGCAGCGTGATCGGCGCCGCCGTCCAGCTCGGCCATCTGCGCACCGACGCGCCGGCGCCGGTGCCCGAGTGGCAGAGCCCGGGCGATCCGCGCCGCGCGATCACGCTCGACCAATTGATGCGCATGACGAGCGGCCTCCACAGCGACTTTCCCGGCAACCGCACCGACGATCTCTATTTCGGCGGCGTCGCGGTGACCGACCAGATCGCTTCCTGGCCTTTGGTGGCGCCGCCGGGGACGCGCTTCCGCTACGCCAATAACGACACGCTCGCCGCGGTGCGGGCGCTCCAGCACACGCTCGGCGACGGCGACGAAAGCCGCCTCTTCCCGTTCCGCGCCCTCTTCTGGCGGATCGGGATGACTCGGACCGTGCCGGAGACCGACTGGCGCGGCCATTTCATCCTGTCGAGCCAGGTCTGGACGACGGCCCGCGACGTCGCCCGGCTCGGCCTGCTGCATCTGAACGACGGCGTCTGGAACGGCGAGCGCATCCTCCCGGCCGGCTGGCGCGATTATGTCGGACGGCGCGGGCCCGCCCAGCCGGCGGCGGGCGAAGGCTATGGCGCGACCTGGTGGACCTTCGCCGCGGACAGCGGCCTGCCGCAGGACGCGATCGTCGCGCAGGGCAATCGCGGACAATATGTCGCAACGATCCCGTCGCGGCGGCTTGTGATCGTCCGACGCGGCTTCGACGGCACCGGCATGGGGTTCGATTTCGACGCCTTCACCCGGGACGTCCTCGCCGCGATCGATTGAGACGAGAGGGGGGCGAAGGGGGACAGTCACTTTTACCCGCAGCGGCGAAAGACCAGGCACGGCCGCGGGTGAAAGTGACTGTCCCCCCACCGGACGCCCGTCCCGGATCGGGACTCGCGCCGGCACTTCTCCGGTTCAACGGCGCGAACCGGCGATGTATTCGTGACGGGTGCGAAATGCACCGCTGATGGTGGAAGGAGTCAAGCAAATGCGCGATCTGATCATGGAAGAAATGCCCTACGTCTACGGCGGCGGCGGACGCGGCAAGGCGCCGAGCCCTCCCAAGGCTCCGCGTTGCGGACGCGGCAGCGGCAGCCGCGGCGGCAGCCGCAGCAAAGGCGGCAGCCACAGCCGTGGCCGCAAGCGCTGCGGGCGGGGCGGCGGCAGCAGCTGAGCCGACCCGACTTTCCAGTTACGAAGGGCCGCCTGCGAGGCGGCCCTTTTTGCGTCGGGCGCAGGGAACCGTGACGGCGCCGCGCTGATCCTCCCTACCCCGCCGGAACCGCAGGAGCCGTGATCGATTGTCCGTGCCAAGACGCCTGCACGGGGAAACGAGATGTACGAGCGCAATGCTGCCGGCCCGCGATTCGAGGGCGAGCTGATGGAATGGCTGCCCCGGATCCTCGGCGCGATCGCGATCCTGATCGTCGCCTGGATCCTGGCACGGGCCGCGAAATGGGCGATCGCCAAGCTGGTCGACCGGGTGCCCGCATTGCGCCGCCATTACGAGACCGAGCCCGGCAAGACGCTCGGCAGCATGATCGGCGACGTCGTCTTCTGGCTGATCCTGCTGATCGGCATCATGCTCGCTCTCCAGCCGCTGCGCCTGACGCAGGTGCTGGAGCCGGTGCAACGGCTGACCAACAACGCCTTCGCCTTCATCCCCAACATCATCGGTGCCGCCTTCATTTTCATCGTCGGTCTGGTCGTGGCGAAGATCGTGCGCCGGCTGGTCGAAGGGGCGCTGCTCGCCGCGAACGCCGACGGCTGGATGCGCCGCACCGGGCTGGCCGACGGCCCGTCCGCCCCACCCGCGACGGTCGCCGGCGCGCCGGCCGAAGTCACGACGCCGGCGCCGCGCGCGTCGATCAGCCGGTCGGTGGCGACGTTGGTCTTCTATTTGATCATGATCCCGGTCGCGATCGCCGCGCTCGACCCGCTCCGGATCGACGCCATCTCCGGCCCCGCGACGCAGATGCTGCAGACCATCGCGAACGCGATTCCGAACGTGCTCGGCGCACTGATCCTGCTCGCCATCGGCTTCGTGGTCGGCAAGCTCGCCAAGGCCGCGATCGAGCAATTACTGCCGTCGATGGGCTTCGACCGCAGCGTCTCCGCGCTCGGCTTCTCCTCCGGCACCGTCAGCCCGTCGCGCACCATCGGCACGGCGGTGATGATCGCGATCATCCTGTTCTTCGCGGTCCAGGCGGCCCAGCTGCTGAACTCGCCGATCATCGCGCACATGCTCGCCCAGGTGCTCGAGCTCGGC
>DASQKE010000314.1:0-8775 GCA_035630675.1 Allosphingosinicella sp. | reverse complement strand
CACGAATTTCGTCAACACCATGCTCCGGCTGATGGCGGAGCGGGACGAGGTCAGGGTGGTCGCCGACCAGATCGGCACGCCGACCTGGGCGCCTTCGCTCGCCGCCGCGCTCTGGCGCCTCGCCGAGCTGCGGGCGAGCGGAATCCACCATTTCACCGATGCCGGCATCGCCAGCTGGTACGATTTCGCAGTCGCGATCGCCGAGGAGGCGCGGGCGATGGGGCTGGTCGAGGCGCCGGCCCGCATAGTGCCGATCGCGACAGCGGACTATCCGACGCCGGCCAGGCGGCCGGCTTTTTCGGTGCTGGACAAGAGCGCGACCTGGGCGCTGCTCGGACGTCCGGCGCCGCACTGGCGCGTCAATCTGCGCGCGAACCTGCAGGAATTTCTCAATGGCTGACATGCTCGTCACCGGCGGCGCCGGCTTCATCGGCGCCAATTTCGTGCGTTACTGGCGCGCGCGCCGCGGCGGCGACCAGGTCGTGGTCCTCGATGCGCTCACCTATGCCGGCAATCCGGCCAATCTCGAGGGCATCGAGGGCGTCGACTTCATCGAGGGCGACATTCGCGACACCGATCTCGTTCGCGGCCTCCTCGCCGAACGCGGGCTCGATACGATCGTCCACTTCGCCGCTGAGAGCCATGTCGACCGCTCGATCGACGGCCCCGACGCCTTCATCGACACCAATGTCGTCGGCACCCACAGCCTGCTCAAGGCGGCCAAGGCGGCCTGGCTGGACCAGGGGAGCGGCCGTCCCCACCGCTTCCACCATATCTCGACCGACGAGGTCTATGGCAGCCTCGGCCCCGACGATCCCGCTTTCGCGGAGACGACCCCCTACGCGCCCAACTCGCCTTATTCGGCTTCCAAGGCCGCGAGCGACCATCTCGTCCGCGCCTATCACCACACGTTCGGGCTCGAGGTCACCACCACCAATTGCTCGAACAATTACGGCCCCTACCAATTCCCCGAGAAGCTGATCCCTTTGTTCCTGATCAACTGCCTGACCGGCAAGAGCCTGCCGATCTACGGCGACGGCATGAACGTGCGCGACTGGCTCCACGTCGAGGACCATGTCCGCGGCATCGAGCTGGTGCTCGACGGCGGCCGGATCGGCGAGACCTACAATGTCGGCGGCGGCGAGGAGCTGCCCAACATCCGCGTGATCGAGGCGATCTGCGCGGCGGTCGATGCGGCTTTCGCGCGGGATCCCGAGCTCGGCCGCCGCTTTCCGGATGCGCCGGCCGCGCGCGGCGAGTCTTCCGCCTCGCTCAAGACCTACGTCACCGACCGGCCAGGGCACGACCGCCGCTACGCGATCGACGAGAGCAAGATCCGCGGCGAGCTCGGATATGCGCCGGCGCGCGACTTCAGCACCGGCTTCGCCGGGACGCTTGAATGGTATTTGTCGAACGAGCCCTGGTGGCGGTCGGTGATCGACGGCAGCTATCGGCAGTGGATCGATCGCAATTACGCGAAACGCCCGCTCAGCGCCTGAGTCTCCGGTTCGTCCTCAGCACTGCTCCTAGATCGGCCGACAGCATCCGATAGGCGGCGAGCGTTGCCCGGGCCTCCTCGCTTGATCTCCTGGCGGCGGCGAGCGCGAGGCGGCTGAAGGGCTCGATCAGGAGCGTCGCTGCGATCACGGCCCACGCCGCCGGCCGCGAGAAGTGTTTCAAGGCGTAGAGCAGCCGGCTGCGAAGCGAGTAGAAGAGGCGGTGCGCCTTCACCTGGTCGGACGTGCCGCCGCCCTTGTGAAAGGCGACCGCGTCCGCGAGATAGTGGCACCGCCAGCCCGACGCGGCCGCGCGGCGCGACAGATCGAGGTCCTCGAGATAGACGAAGAAACGCTCGTCGAAGCCGCCGAGTGCTTCGAACAGGTCGCGCCGGATCAGGTAGAAGGCGCCGATGACATGGTCGACGTCGCGATTTGAAAGATGGTCGAAGTCGTCGAGCGTGACCGGCGGGAACAGGCGCGGCAGGCGGGCGGTGAGCGCGAGGCTGTGGCCGACGAAGCTGCGCCAGGTGGGAAAGCGGGCGCAGTGGCGCTGCACCGTGCCGTCCTCGCCGACAAGGCGGATCCCGCAAATGCCGATCTGCGCCGATTCCTCTCGCTCCATGAAGTCGACGACGGCGGCGAGCGTGCCCGCGCGCAGCTCCGTGTCCGGATTGAGGAAGAGGAGATAGGCCGCGCGCGCTCCGGTCGCGCCGCGATTCGATCCCCGGGCAAAGCCGAGATTCTCGCCCGTGCGGTCGATCGCAAGCGGCAGGCCCGGTATCTCCACGTCGGCCGAACCGTCGGTCGAGCCGTTGTCGACCAGCACCGTCTCGGCGAGCGCATCCCCACCGAAACGGGCGAGCGAATCGAGGCATTTGCGGAGCAGCGCGCCGGCGTTCCAGTTGACGATGACGATGTGGGCCGCCGCAGCGGACGGGATGCGCGGGGCAGGGGTCACTCGGGCTCCCATAGGGACGGAACGCGAGTCGGGCGCATCCCAATCCGCGTGGTCGCAGCCAGTCGTTATTGGCCGCCAGCGCGGCGGGCAAGGGGTCGGTCTCTGGACAAGCGCCTCGGCCCACGCGTATCGCACGGCGAGCGGCCGGCGCGCCGAACCGGAGGAGTGCCACACCAGTGCTTTCGCCGCCGCCCGGTGTCCGATGACCGCGGATCGGGCCGACCGACCCCCGGCCGACGCCTTTGTCCGCGACTGGGATTTCGCGCCCTCTTGGCGGCCGCCGATGCTCCACGTCGTGCGCGCCAAGTCCCTTCTCACCGGCCTCAGGCCTCCGCCTCCGTCGGCCTGGCCGAAGCCGATCGCGCCGCGGCGCCGCTGGAACGGCTATTTCCTCTATCTGCCGGACGGCGTGCTCACCGCGTCCCACCTTTACACGCTCGATCGGCTGCGGGCCCTCCCCGGCGGGCTGCTCGCGATCTGCGCGACGCCGGGGGTGGAGCAGGTGCCGGAGGACCTGTTCCGCCGCGCCGACGCGGTCTGCTGGAAGGGTCTCTCCGGCTACGACTTTTCCGCCTATGCGCTGGCCCTCGCCGCGGTCGCGGAGCGCGCGCCCGGCGCGGACCTGTTCCTGCTCAACGATTCGGTCCTGGGGCCGTTCGGCGACGTCGAGGCGCTGCTCGAGCGGTCCTCGTGGGACTTGACCGGCTTCACCGCCTCGGCAGCGTTCGAAAACCACGTCCAGTCCTACGCTTTCCTGATCCGCAACGTGAACCCAGCGATGGTACGCGCGCTGCGGACGGTGGTTTCGACCCGCTACGCCTTCAATTATTATCAGAACGTGGTGAACTGGCAGGAGACCAGGCTTGCGCGCGTCGCCGCGCGTTCGATGAGCGTGGGTGCGCTTTGGTATTCGGATGGCCGAAACGTGCACGATCCCTCTCTGCAAAGCGCGACGGATCTGGTCGCGTCCGGGCTTCCGTTCCTGAAGAGGTCGCTGCTCGGCCGCTATGCCGGGTTTCAGGACCGCGATCGCCTGGAGGCCATTCTCAAGGCGGCCGGACACCCGCTCTGATCGCCCGCGTCTCGCCGGACGATCAGCCCTTTTTACGGCCGCGGACGTCGATCTGGTACCAGGTGAGGTGCCCGAAGCGCCGCCCCAGCAGGGCATACAGGCGGCGCTTCCACCCGGGAAGCGTCCCGAGCCGATTGAGAGCGGTGACCTCGAAGCCGGCGCCTTCGAACAGCTCGGCGAAGCTCTCCGGAGTGAACCAGCGCAGATGCGTCCGGTCCATCGCGCCGAAATCGGCGTAGCGAAAGCGGCCGCGGATCAGCTCGGCGACGATGCTCCAGTGGGCGATGTTCGGCGAGCTCGCGAGCACGAGTCCGCCCGGCTTCACCAGCTCGGCGAGACGCCCGAGGACGGCGGCGGGGTCGACGAGATGCTCCAGCACCTCGCTGCAGATCAGGACGTCGAAATGATTCCGCCCGTAGGGGAGGGGGAGGGTGGCGACGTCGCCGATGTGAACCGCGCTGAGCACCTGCTCGGCCTCGCGCGCGACCGGCTCGAACATCTCGATGCCGACATAGGTGCCGCACTTGCCCTGCTGCAGCGCCAGGGCGCCGGTGGCGCCATTGCCGCAGCCGAGCTCGAGAATTGCCGCCGCCGGATCGGCGGGAAGCTCGGCCAGATAATCGAGGCGCGCGCTATTGTAATAATGCTCCACCTTGGTCGCGTAGGAGTCCTCAAGATAGGCGCTCGGAGACGTGGCCATGACCATCCTGCTGCAAAGGCGCAGTGGATGGCGCAAGCGAACGGACAGGGCAATCCAAAAGCGCCTTCAGCCGCTTCTGTCCCGGGCCATCCGCGACGTGGCGAACCCGACGATTTCGTCCCTCAACGGGTGGCGCAGCCAGTGGAGCGCGGCGAGCCAGAGCGCCACTCCCGCCGTCACCGCGGCGGCGATCATCGGCACCGGCGTGTGGGGCGACCAGCCGGTCCAGGCCATCAGCAGCAAAGCCGGCGCGATCGCGGCCGCGGTCGCGGCGGCGCTGCGCGAATAGACGCCCCAAAGCTCGGCCGAGGCGACCTCGGTCAGGCGCTGGATATGCGGCTTGTAGAGGGCCCAGCCGAAGGCGGCTTCGGTGATCTTCGCGGCCGCCGCGGCGCCGATCGAGACCAGGGAACCGATGGTGAAGAAAAAGAGGCTCACGGCCGCCCGCGCGAATTCGAGCTTGGTCTGCTTCGCAGTCTCGTCCTTGAGGACGAACAGCTCGAGGCTCATGCTGAAGGCGAGGTGGATCATCTGCGCGACCATCAGCAGCGACAGCGGCAGCGCCGCGCCGAGCCAGCGCTCGCCATAGACGATCTGGATCACCGGGTAGGACAAGACGGCGATCCCGGCGAGGGCGGGCCAGAGCAAGGCGGTGATCATCTCGAGGCTGCGCCGGTAGGTGTCGTGCACCGAGCCGGCCTCGCGATCGTCCTGCGCCATCTTGACGAACGCGATGCGCGCGCAGGCGCCATAGACGTTGACGTACAACAGATCGGAGATCTGGCTCGCGCGGGTGAAGATGCCGAGCGAGGCGAGGCCGAGCAGCCGGCCCATCACCACCTCCGACACCCGGGTCGCCAGCATCGCGACGCCGCTGATCGACAGCATCCGGGCGCCGAACGTGGCGATGGTGCGCCAGTGCGCGACCGACATCCGCAGGCTGCAATGCTCGCGCCCGAACGCATTGTAGAGGAGCGCACTGACCGCGCTCGCCGCTACCGTGGCATAGGCCATGCTCATATAGCTGAATCCCGCGAGCGCGAGCGCGATCATGCCGGCGACGTTGACGCCGGCCTGCGTCGTCGCGATCAGCGACACGCGCTTGAACTGCATGTCCCGCTGCAGCATCGCGCTCGGCCTGAACTCGAGGATCATCAGCAGCGGCCGCAAGGCGAGCACGCGCATCACGTCGCCGACTCCGCCATTGCCGAGAAAGGCGGCGGCGGGATAGCTGAGCGCGACCAAGGCCGCCGCGAGCGCGACGCAGAGCGCCGCATTGACCATGAAGGCGGTCTCGATCTGCCCCGGGCCGAGCTCGCGCTCGCGGATGACGTAGGCGGCGGTCCCGCCCGCGGTGATGATGCCGACCACGCCGGAAATGGCGAAGGCGACCGCATAGATTCCCATTTCGATCGGCGTGAGCAGGCGCGCCATCGCGACGGCGCCGCCGAAAATGAACGCGGCGGTCACGACCTGCGCGGAAAGGTACCAGGCGAGAGAGCGGCGGACGGACATGGGTTCGGGAGCCGGTGGCGGGTGCGACGACGCTGCGGCGCCGCACGCTGCGGGCGCGGCAAGGCATTCGCCGCCCCCGCCCGGCCTGTCAAACGCTTTCGGACGGACGGGCGGCGGTGCGCGGGGGCGGCGCTGTTCCTTGCTCCGGCGCGGCCGGGGCTGTAGGGCGGCCGGTGAAACCGTGCCTGTCCGGCACGATGCCGGAGCCGCTCGCGCCCAGCCTCGCGGTTCGCGGCGCCAGCGACGTCGGCGGCGGCCGCCGCATCGGAGGCGGCCGGAGGCGAATAGACGGCGACGATGCGAATCCTGGCGCTCACCAAATATGATGTGCTTGCCGCGAGCACGAGGCAGCGCTTCGCGCAATATGCGCCCTATCTGCGCGCGCATGGCCACAGCCTGGAAATCTCGCCTTTGCTCGACAATTCCTATCTCTCGTCGCTGAACGGGGGCGCGCGCGCGGGCTTCGGCCGAACGCCGCTCGCCTATCTGGCGCGGCTCAGGACGCTGCTGACGCGCCGCGACTACGATCTCTTGTGGGTGCAGTACGAGCTGTTTCCCTATCTGCCGCTGGCTGAGCGGATCGCGGGCACGCTGCGCCGGCCGATCGTGTGCGATTATGACGACGCCATCTTCCACAGCTATGACGAGCATCGGCGGCCGGTCGTGCGGCGCCTGCTCGGCTCAAAGCTGACGCCGCTGCTCCGCGCCGCCGCGGCGGTGACCTGCGGCAACGAATATCTCAGGGACTGGGCCGCGCCTTACTGCCCGAACACCATCGTGCTCCCGACCGTCGTCGATACCGAAGCTTATGTTCCGCGTCCGGCGGAGGCGGGGCCGCGGGACGGGCTCGTCGTCGGCTGGCTCGGCTCGCCGACGACCTGGCAGAACGTCGAGCCGCTCGTGCCCGAGATCCTTCCGGTGCTGGCGGAGCGCGGCGCCCGCCTGCGCGTGATCGGCGCCGGGCCGCAGGCGGCGCGGTTCCCGCTGGTGGATTCGGCGGACTGGTCGGAGGCGACGGAGCTCGCCGAGCTGCAGGGCATGGACGTCGGCATCATGCCGCTGCTCGACCGGCCGTTCCAGCGCGGCAAGTGCGGGTACAAGCTCATCCAGTACATGGCGTGCGGCGTGCCCGTGGTCGCGTCGCCGGTCGGCGTCAATGCGGCGATCGTCGACGACGGGCGCAACGGCTTCCTCGCCCGGGACCCCTCCGAATGGCGACGGCGGATCGACCGGCTTCTCGCGGACGCCGCGCTAAGGCAAAGGCTCGGCGCGGAAGGGCGGCGACTGGTGGAGGCGCATTATTCGCTCGAAGTCCAGCAGCCGCGGCTGCTGGCTCTGCTCAACGGGGTTGCCGATTCGTGGCGAGGTGCGAATGTCTAGCTGCAAGCGGCGCGACGACCGCCGGATGGAGGATTCGCAGCCAGTGGAGATCGCCTACGACCTGGTGCCGTTCACGGACGCGATCCGGGACGCCTATCTCGAGCTCCTGCCCGATCAGGGTCAGGCGATCGCCGCGGGCAAGCTCGAGTGGAAGTTCCGCGACAATCCGGCGGGAACGGGAATGGTCGCCATCGCCAGGGCCGATGGTGAGATCATCGGCGTCAACGGGTTCATGCCGAGCCGCTTCATGCTCGGCGAGCGGGAAGCGCGCGCCTATCAGTCGATGGACACGATCGTGGCTCCCGCGGCCCGCGGCAAGGGGGTCTTCCCCGCTCTGCTGAAATGCTTTTACGAGCGAACGGACGGCGCTTTGATCTACGGCTTCCCCAACGCCAGTTCCTCGCCGGGCTTTTTCGGCAAGCTCGGGTGGAGCCGGTTCGGCCCGGTTCCGATGCTGTTCCGTCCGCTCAGGACGGGCTATTTCCTGAAGCGCTTCGGGCGGCTGATGCCCGATGTCCGGGTGCCGATCCTGTCGCGGCCGCTGCGCGATTTCGAGCGGATCGCGCGCTTCGACGAAACGGCGACCGCGGCGTGGCGCAGCTTCTCCACCGGCATCGCCTGCGCTCTCGACCGCGACGCCGATTTCCTCAACTGGCGTCTCGCCGATCATCCGGCCGAAGAATACGACATCCTTCGCGCGCCCGACGGGTCGTTCACCGTCCACTCCGTCTCCGACAAGCATGGCGGACGGATCGGCTATCTGATGGAGGCGATCGGGACGGGGGCGACGCTGGCGCCTTTGATCTCGGCTTCGCTCCGGGACATGGCCGCGTCCGGAGCCGATGCGGCCCTCGCCTGGTGCCTTCCCGGCTCGCCCAACTACGCCGCCCATCGCAAGGCCGGCTTCTATCCGCTGCCGCCCAAGCTCCGGCCGGTCGTCATCAATTTCGGCGCGCGTCCGCTTCGCTCCGAAGCCGGGATGGACGCGATCACCGATCCGCGCGGCTGGTATGTCAGCTATCTCGATTCGGACACCGTCTGATGCCGGGCACCTTCATCCTGTCGCTCGATTGCGAGGGCAAATGGGGCGTGGCCGACCATCTGACGGCGGCGCACCACGCGACTTTGTCGGACGCGAGGCTCCGCGACGCCTATCGGGCGATCGTGCGCCTGCTCGACGAATTCGGCGTGCCCGCGACCTTCGCCTTCACCGAGCTGTTCCTCTGCTCGAAGGACGAGCTGATGGCGCTCCCGCACCACGAAATCGGGGCGCGGCTGCCTTATGCGGCCCCGGCGTTCGACGATCTGGCGCGGGGGAGCGGCGAGGGCTGGGCGGCTCCCTGGCTCGATGACCTGATCGACGATCGCCACGAACGCGCCTGCCATGGCGTCACCCACATGCCGTGGAGCGACATGGACAAGGAGCAGGCGCGCTACGAGCTTTCGCTCCGGCCGCGGCCGGCCGGGGGCACGTTCATCTATCCGCGCAACCGGATCGCCCACCTCGATCTGCTCGAGGAACAGGGCTTTACCGGCTACCGGCTGGCGCCGCCGCTTCGGTCGCGCGCGGCTTCGCTGGCGGCGGAGCTCAACCTGCTCGCCAAGGCCGAAGCGAGCCCGCCGGCGGCGAAGCTGCAACCGATCCCGGGAG
>DASQKE010000313.1:0-8951 GCA_035630675.1 Allosphingosinicella sp. | reverse complement strand
TCGCGCGTTCCCAGCAGCAGCGCCCGGAAGCCGCGCCCCTTCTTGTCGCTCTCCGACCAGCCGACGATCACGAACTCCTGGCGCAAGGTGCATTTGACCTTGAGCCAGGATTTCGTCCGCCGGCCGCGATAAGGTGCGTCGGCGCGCTTGGAGATGATCCCTTCCTGGCCCGCCCCGCACATCGCCTCGAACAGTTTCTCGCCATGGCCGACGATATGGTCGGCATAGAGGATCGCGGGCGGCCGGCCCGGCCCGAGCAGGGTCGCGAGCCGGGCCTTGCGCTCGAGATTGGGGAGCGGCGCCAGATCCTCGCCGTCGATCTCGAGCGCGTCGAACAGGAACAAAGCGAGGCCGCGCCCGCCCTCCGAGATCGCCTGCTGGAGCGCCGAGAAGCCGGTATTGCCCGCATCGTCGAGCTTGACGATCTCTCCGTCGAGCAAGGCAGTGTCGCATTCGATCCCGCGCGCCGCCTCGACGATCTCGGGGAATTTGCCCGACCAGTCGAGCCCCGAGCGCGTATAGACCTTCGCCGCGCCCCCGCCGATCGCGAGGAGGCAGCGATAGCCGTCATATTTGATCTCGTGGATCCAGCCCGTCCCCTCCGGCACGTGGTCCACGAGCGTCGCCTTCTGCGGCTCGCGGAAGTCTGGCGGTCGTATTCCTCCCCGGGACGGGGAGGGAGACCGCGCGGAGCGCGGTGGAGGGGCGGCGGAGGCGAAGCCGGAGCCGTCTTCCTCGCTTCGCTCGGCCCCTCCACCACGTCGCTTCGCGCCGGGGTCCCCCTCCCCGTTCCGGGGAGGAGCCTTGAGCCCGCGCGTCCAGCTGGCAAGCTCCTTCGCCTTCTTCGCCGCAGCGATTTCCTGCATGGTGCGGCCGGTCTTGATCGACGTGAGATAGGTCTCCGTCAGCCCCATCGATCCGCCGACATGATCGTCCCGCACCTTCTTCAGCATCCAGTTCTCGGCCCGCTCGCGTCCCTTGGGCTTCAGGCGGAACATCACCCACTCGCCCTGCATGCGCTCGCCGTGCAGGGTGAAGTGGAGATGGCCTTCGCCGATCGTCCTGCGCGGGTCCTTGCCCGGCGCCGGAGTCCAGGTGCCGCGGTCCCACATCATCACCGTGCCGCCGCCATATTGGCCCTTCGGGATCGTCCCCTCGAACGTCGCGTAGGAGAGCGGATGGTCCTCGGTCCGCACCGCAAGGCGCTTGTCGTCCGGGTTGAGGCTCGGCCCGTTCGGCACCGCCCAGCTCTTCAGCGTCCCGTCGAGCTCGAGCCGGAGGTCCCAGTGCAGCCGCGTCGCGTCATGCTTCTGGACCATGAAGCCGTCGCCCTGGCCCCAGGAGAGGCGGTCGAGGCTCCCCTTCGGCTCCGCGGTCTTCGAGAAATCCCGCTTGGCATTGTAGGTGGCGAGCGGATCAGGTTTGCTGCGAGCCATGGGTTGATCAGAGGCGGAAGAATTCGTTCGTCCCGAGCGAAGTCGAGGGGCGCTGGCACGGACTTATCACCCGCGCCCCTCGACTTCGCTCGGGACGAACGAGTTGGCTACTCGGCATCAATGCTAGGCCCGCTTCCGCGCGGGAGCGGCCTTGGCGGGGGCCTTCTTGGCCGGCGCCTTCTTCGCCGCGGCCGGCTTAGCCGCTCCCTTCTTCGCCGCGCCCGCCTTGCTTGGCCGGTCGATCGAGCGCTTGAGCGCCGCCATCAGATCGATGACGTTGGTGCCCCGGGCGGGCGCGGCCTCCTCTTCGGTGTGGATGGTCTTGCCCTTGCGCTTGCGCTCGATCAGCTCCTCGACCGCCTCGATATAGCGGTCGTGATATTTGGACGCGTCGAAGCTGGAGGTCTTCTTCCCGATCAGGGTCTCGGCGAGATCGAGCAGGTCCTCGTCCGGCTTGTGGTCGCCGATGTCGCGGAAGTAATTCTGCGCCTTGTTGACCTCGTCGGCATAGCGCAGCGTCTCGAGCACGAGGCCGCGTCCGCACGGCTTGACGCTGACCAGATATTCCCGGCCCCTCAGCGCGAGTTGGCCGACTCCGACCTTGCGGGTGCGCTTGAGCGCCTCGCGCAGGACGATGAAAGCCTCCTCGGCGAGGTCGTCGGCCGGCACGACATAATAAGGCTTTTCGTAATAAAGGACGTCGATCTCGTCATAATCGACGAACTGGGTGAGCTCGAGAATCTTCTTCGATTCGAGCTTCACGCCTTCGAGCTCCTCGTCGTTGAGGAGGACGTAGCTGCCCTTCTCATATTGGAAGCCCTTGACGATCTCCTCCGGATCGACCGGCCCGACGCCGGGCACGGTCTTCTCATATTTGACGCGCTTGCCGGTCGGCTCGTGGATCTGGTTGAAGGCGATCGTCGCGCCCGATTTGGTGGCGGAAAAGATCTCGACCGGGATCGAGACCAGAGCGAGCCTGATCTGCCCCTTCCAATATGCGCGCGCGGCCATGTCTTCGCTCCGGTTCGGTTCGCAGCCGATTCAAATCATCGGCGAGGGGGAGGTTCCGGCGGCGCGCATGAAGCGTCCCGCACCGTTGCGGCTTGCGTGCCGGAAATCTCCCGCTATCAATCACTTGGCTGTATTTGGGGGAGGCTTGGTGATCAATTTCTTGCTGCTCGGCGCGAGCATGGCGGCCGCGACTCCGGACGATGCGCCGGAGGTGCCGATGCCGCCGCCGCTGGTGCGCATGCGCGCACTGCCGGCGCCGGAGGCGAATGTGCCGCCGCCTGCGGTCGACGAGGAGCTGCGCGCCTATCTCGAGACGCGCGGCGCCCGTCCGGCCCGCTTCCGCTACGGCGCGATCGGGTTCGAGGACTATCCCGCCGCCGCGATCCGCGCCGGCGAGCAGGGAATTGTCGGCGTCCGCTACCTGGTCGGCCCGGCCGGCCGGGTGACGAGCTGCGAGATCGTCGAATCGAGCGCCAGTGCCGTGCTCGATGCGACGACCTGCTCGATCGCCCAGCGCCGGTTCCGCTTCTATCCCGCACAGGACGATGCGGGCAATGCCACGTCCGAGACGCGCACCCAGCGCGTCCATTATTCGCTCCCCGACGATCCGCCGCCCGCACCGGAGGCGCCGCCGCGGTGAGCGTCGCCGTCAGCGCAGCGGCGGCACCGCATAGACGAGGAGGACGGAGCGCCCGCCTTCCTCTTCCCCTTCGAGCGGCTCGCTGAGCGGCACCAGCCAGCGCGAGCCGTCGGGCGTTACTCGGCAACTCGCCAACTCCGTCAGCCAGTGGATGCCGCAGGCTGCGTAGGAGAAGGGAAAGCGGGCGACGGGCGCGCCGTCGCGGTCGCGGAGCAGGCTCTCCCGCTCGCCCGCGGCGACCAGCCGCCGGCCGCCGGGCACTTCGAGCGACCGCCGCTCCTGGAGCGTGACGGTCCGGAAGCTGCCGTCCGCGGCAATGCTGCGGAGCTCCGCCGGCCCGCCCGAAGGGGGCCTCATTTCCACCCGCACCTCCGGGCGTCCCTGTTCGTCGAGCGCGCCGCTCGCGCGCAGGACGAAGGCGACGAACGCGTGAACGTCGCGCCCGGCCTCGAGGTCGCGAACCGCGCAGGGCTGTCCCCCCGCAATGGCGCGGCTGCAGACCAATGCGAACATCCGCTCGCCGGCCGCCGCGGGGTGGACGATGGTGGCACCATCCGTGTCGCGGCCGAGGTCGAAGCTCCGCCAGGCGCCGCTCCTGACGTCGAGGACGTGGAGGCTGCGCTCGTCGGGCAGGCGCGACGTGCAGAAGCGCGCGTCGTGCGGCTGGCAGGGGCGCGGCGACGCGAAGCTGGTGCCGTCGGCGCGGTGGACGGTGAAGGGCGCCGCCCCGCCGGCGACCCAATAGCCCTGGCCGAAGCGCATGAAATCGACGCCGGGCGCATCGGCGAGGCTGCCGTCGGCGAGGCCCAGCTCGCGCGTCCGCCGCTGCCACCCACGGTCGGACATCTGCACGAAGACGCGATCCCCGGCGACGCGGAACTCGTCGAGCGTCATCGCCTCCGCCACGGTTCGCTGCACCAGGGTCCTGCCGTCGGCGATGTCGATCAGCAGCAGCTGGTTGGAATGATTGACCGCGATGCCCGTCGTGCCGACGATCAGTGCGCGCCCGTCCGGGAAGCCGTGGGCGCCGCCCGGCTGGTCGGGCCAGTCGATCCGGCGGATTTCCCGGCCGGAGCCGTCCCACAGCTGGATGACGCCGGCGCTGCCGACGGTGAGGATGCGGCTCAAGTCGGCATTCGTCGCCACCGCCTGGACGCCGCATTCGGACCAGGGCTCCTCGTGGAGATGGACGCTGACGCACTCGTCGGTCGTGATCCGCGCGATCCGGGTCGCCATCGGCGGCGCCTCCGCCTGCGCGGCCGCCAGCGTCAGTGCGATCGGCAGGCTATTCAGCATCCCGGTCTCCGTCCCTCCGCCGATGATCGCACGCACGCCGCTGCAAGACCAGGCGGGGCCGGTCGGACTTGATTCCCGGCCCTGAGCGACGACTTGAGTGACAAGGAGATTCACCATGACCCAGTCCCGCTCCGGCTACGACATCGCGCCGCTGAGCGCCGAGCGCCGCGAGGAGCTCGCCGGCTCGCTCAGCGCCGAGGAGCGGCAGGTCATCCTCGATCACGGCACCGAGCGGCCGTTCTGCGGGACTTTGCTCAACAACAAGGCCGCTGGGGTCTATGCCTGCCGGCTGTGCGGGCTACCGCTGTTCCGATCGGACGAGAAGTTCGAGAGCGGTACCGGCTGGCCGAGCTTCACCCGCGCCTTCGATCCCGACCACATTCGCAGCATCGAGGACAAGGCCTGGGGCATGGTCCGGACCGAGATACGCTGCGCGCGCTGCGACGGTCATCTCGGCCACGTCTTCCCGGACGGGCCACCGCCGACCGGCCTGCGCTATTGCCTCAACTCGGCCTCGATGGCGTTTCACGAGGATGGCGAGGAGATCGAGCCCGCCGCCGGCTGAGCGCCGGCCGCAAATCCGCGAGACCGGTCAACGAATAAGCAAGAGCCGTCAGGGACGACGCCGGGCCTCCGCTGTAGGAGACGAGGCGTCGCCCCTTCTTCATCCCTGGGGGTCGACCGGAAGGCCTGGCCGCAACGCCGGGCCTTCCTTGCATCCGCCGCGCGGGGCGGGCCGCTACTTGGTCTGGTTGGTCTGCTCGGCGGCGCCTGCCGGGCAGTCGCCGACGCGCCGGCCGGCGATGCGCGCTTCCATCTCGACATTCTGCCCGCCCGGCATGCTGGTCTGGACCTGCTGGGTCATTTCGAGCGTGGTCGCCGTATATTGGCCGTTCATCGTCATGCGCATCTGACCCTCGGGCCGGGTGCACTGGACATTGGCCTGGATGCGGCCGCCGCTCATCGAGCCGCCCTGCGAGGTGCAGCCCGCGCCCGCGGTCTCGTTCACGAAATTGGCGTTCTCCGCGACGTCCGCGGCGGTGAGACAGGTGCGCGCCGTCTGCGGCCCCGGCATCGGAGCGTTCGCGCCGGCGGGCATGCCGGGCACGTTCATGCGCGTCACCGTCGTCGTCATCTCCCACTCGCCGGGCTGCATGGTCGCGGCCGATCCGCCGCCGCCGCCCGCTTTGCCGTCGGCCGCCTTGTTGCCGTCGCCCTCATTCCCGCCTCCGCAGGCACTCAGCGCCACTAAAGCGGCGACCCCGATCAAAAGCCTCATTCGAACCCCCTTGTTGCCATGGACGCAGCGACGCGTCGGCCCGAGCTTAACGTGCCTTGATCGATCCCGCCAGTCTGCGGGCGTGGGGCCGCCGTTCCGATCCTCGGGTCGGCGTTCAGCGGCTCGCCGGCCTGCGCGCCGTGCATTCGCCGATCCGGCGTCCGGTGATGCGGGCGTCCATCACGAGGGTGGAGCCCTCCCACCGGGTGCTGACCTGCTGGTTCAGATCGACCGCGGTCGCCCTATGATGGCCGTCGATCCTCAGCTGAACGGCGCCCTGCGGCGTTTCGCACAGGAGCGAGACCTCGATGCGGCCGTCCGGCCCCCAATGGTTTTGACCGGTGCAGCCATCGAGGCTCTCGGTGAGATCCCGGGCCGGTGAAGCCGCCTGTTCCGGGGTGACGCAGACGCGCGCCGTGTGCGGGGGCGGGACCGGCAAATTGGTCGTCGGTTCGGGTACGCTCATCCGGATTATGGTGGTCGTCATCTCCCATTCGCCCGGCTGCAGCGATACCGCGGACTGCCCGCCGCCGCCCGAATCCCCACCCGCGCGGGCTAAGCTCCCGCCACAGGCGGCAAGCACCGCAGCCGCCGCAATCCCGCTCGAATACCTCATCCGTGAAACTCTAGCCTGCTCGCCTATGGCCGCCAATGGCCCGCGATCAGGCCAGCAAAGGCTCGTCGAAGCTCAGCTTCCAGAAGCTGGTCGCGGCGCCCTCGACCCCGAAGTCGTTGTCGTTGACGAGCAGCAGCTCCCGCTCCGACAGCAGCGCCATGCCCTCCATGTCCTGGGGGAGCTCGGGCGCGTCGTCGCTGGTGAAGACCAGGGTCTTGGCGAGGACTGGGAGCGGGAAGGGCGCTTCGCCTCCGCTGAGTTCCTCGACCGTCGGCCGCGTCGCGGGATCGAGATGCTCGGCCGGCAGCGCCGCCGCTTCGCCCGGCTCGATCCGGTAGAGCTTGGTGGTGAGGGTGCCCCGCTCCAGCACCAGTAGAGCGCCGCTGCCGAGCGCCACGAGCTCGCTGAGCTTGATGTCGGAACGCCCGAACCTGCCCTTGGCGGCCATGTCGCGGCGGAAGCTCTCCGGCGGGTCGAGCGGGTAGAGATATTGGGCGGCGATGCGGCCGCTCCCGGTGTCGAGCCGCCACAGGCGCACGTGCCGCCCGGCCTCGTGCGCGGCCGTGTCGGGAAGGGCCAACGGGCTCTGGAAGGCGACGAACAGCGACAGGCCGTCGGGCGGCAAAGCCAGCGCCTCGAAGCCGCGGTTGAGCTGGCGCCGCGCCGCGATCGCCGGCAGCCGCCGCTCGACGGGGTAGGGCGCGTCGAGGCCGACGCATTCCGGTACCAGCCGCGTCACGATCCGCCCGTCCCCGTCGAGCCGGACCAGCGAGGGGCCGAACTCGTCGGAGAGCCAGAAGCCGCCGCCCGGCAGCTTTGCTATGCCTTCGGCGTCGAAGCCGCGCGGGTCCGGCGGCAGCGCCGCTCCGTCCATCCCGAAGGCGGGCTCCGAGGCGAGGTCCGGCCCCGCGGGCAGCGGCAGGCCCGAGACCGGCCGCCCGTCCGCCGTCGCCACCGGCAGCGTCCGCACCAGCTCGACGGCGTCGCCCGCAACCCTCAGCTCGGCGATCTCGGGGCCGATCTCGGGCCGCGGCATCAGCCGCGCCGAGGCGAGGCCGGCATGAGGCGCGAGCGCCTCCATCCCCCACTTCTCGACGGCGTCCTTCACCTTGACGTTCGGCCCGCGGTCCGAGACCGCCCAGACCGTCCCCGGCGGATCGCCGGCGCCGCTCGAAAGGCCGGAGCCGAACCCGCTGCGCAGGCGCATGACCTTGCCGTTGGGAAAAGTGATCGTGCCGAGCAGCGTGTCGCTCCAGCGCAGTCGTTCGAGACGGAAGCCTGCCATCGCGCGGCAACATCCTTCAGGCGCGCCGGTTCCCCGAACGCCTGATTGCCAGCCGAACCGGCCCTGGTTCGTGGCGTTGGGAATCCCCCAGCTGTCATAGGCGTTGATCGCGACCGGGCGGCCGATCAGGTCGGCGACCGCGATCACCGAGCCCTGTTGGTCGGTCAGGAGGGCGCGCCGCCAGCCGGCGGTCGGGTGATCGTACCAGATCAGGGGATCGTCCGCGCCCTCGGCGGTGCCGTGGACGTAGCGGCGGAGCATGGCGTCGGCGGCGTCATATTCGCCGATCAGGGCGTCGCCGTCATAGGTAAGGCGCGTAGTCCGAAGCGGCCCCACCACTTGCCAGAGGCGCCCCAAGGGATCGTAGGACATGGTGCCGCTGCTCGCACCGGAGGCGGAAACCAGGCGGTTCTCGGCGTCGTAGACGAAGCTCGTGGAGCCGTCCGAGGTGAGGTTGCCGTTGGCGTCGGTGACGCTGGCGCGCCGATCGCCCGCATCGTAGGAATAGGCCGCATAATCCTCCGTGCTTTCCCGCCTCAGCCCAAGAACACTTTGCAGGGAAAAGCTACAGCGAGTTAATCGAAATGATAATCGCTATGTCTGCAAGCAGCAACGAAACTACATACAAGAACAAACGACCCGACTGACCGAGTTGTTTCTTTAGTTCAGCTTTAATAGCATTACCGAAAAGCCATAGCTGAAGGACTGGCGACAGGGCAATGAACAGGAAGCCCGCGATCACTATGACTGAAGATCGTGACGTACTAGGCATATACAGTGCCGAAAGCACAATACTTGTTGCCATGTATACAGCAAGAACGACGCTTAGCACTGCAACGTACTTAGAGATCTTCAAGAAGACCACTAGTCACAACCTCCACACCACCATGGTCTGGACATTATGACCTCAATGCGAGTCCCAAGTATAGGCGATCCACCGAAGGTTCTCGCTGGCAATCCATGTCCGGCAAACACAGTCCAGTGATAGGCTGCAATCTGGCTGGCTGACAAGCTGTGACGAACGCCGGTAGAGTCATTGTCGGTGGCTCTCATATGCGCTCTCGCTAACTCAAGCCTGATCTGGTTATATTCTCGGGTGACAGCAATATGGTCTGCGGGGCGCGTGACTATGCGCAAACCATGCTCGTTGTACGACCGCTCTCCGTGCTTCCTCCGGAGCTGTGAGAGGAGTTGATCCCTGCTCTCCCTGACGCCTCGCGAATTTGGCGAAAGGCGCCCAAAGTCCACTCCGATTTCACCCAGTGGATCGCCGCTGTCCCTCCGTGATCGCCAGTATCCATCGACGTCGCCGCGCGCTAGCATCCCTCTTTGAGCTCCGGACGTTGGCTGTGATCTTTCAAACCCTTCTAACGTTTTGCATCCGGCGA
>DASQKE010000312.1:0-4174 GCA_035630675.1 Allosphingosinicella sp. | reverse complement strand
CCCGAACTTGGCCAAGGTCCGCTGAACGAGGTCATTGAACCAAGTTTTTGGCACCTCCCAATGCTTTTTGTCGCGATGCCATGTGACGCTCGTGCGACGGCCGTTTTCGATCCAGCCTCGATTGTTCACATCGTAAGGCAGTCGCATGCGCGGCCGATCCTTGCCGTTACGCATGATCACCGGCACACTCTGCTGGTTCCAGATGCGCCTAAGACGTTGCAGGTCCTCTTCCATACGGCCGAGATTAGCGCTGAAGCAACCGTATCGCTACGGAGGCGCTCTACCGCACCCTTTTCACGTAGACCCGCCCATCCTCCCTTCGCTCGGTGGCGAAGTTGGGGATGTCGTCGATGAGGTCGGCGAGGCCGGGATAGCCGTAGCTGCGTGCGTCGAAGGAGGAGCGGTTGCCGGCGCGCTGGCCGACTTCGGAGAGGCTCGCATAGCCGCGCTCGTCGCGCTTCGAGGCCCGGAAGGCGGCGCCCAGGACCTTCACCAGCTCCTCGTCGATCGGCTGCTTGCCGGAAGAGCGAGTCTTCCCCGCGGCCGCCGCCGCGGCCGGCGCCTTACCGCCACCGCGCGCTTCCTCCACCTCTTCCGCCTGCGCCTTGGTGAGGGCCGCGACGTCGATGAAGCGGCTGCAGGCCTGCTGGAACGACACCGGCGCCCGCGACGTGCCGAAGCCGTAGACCGGGATGCCGTCCTGGCGGATGCGCATCGCAAGCGGCATGAAGTCCGAATCGCTCGACATGATGCCGAAGCCGTCGACGCGGCCGCCGAACAAAAGGTCCATCGCGTCGATCGTCATCTTCATGTCGGTCGCGTTCTTGCCCTTGGTGAGGTCGAACTGCTGGTGAGGCTCGATCGCGTGGCGGTGGGTCATCTCGGCCCAGCCCTTGAGGCCCGCCTTGCTCCAATTGCCGTAGGCGCGGCGGATGTTGACGGTGCCGAGCTCGGCGAGGACGGTCAGGACCGCGTCGAGATTCTCCGGCGACGCATTGTCGGCGTCGATCAGGAGGGCGATGTTGCCGGTCTGGGCAGTGCGGGTTTCGGGCATGGCGGCGGCTGTACGCGCCCCGCCGCCGCATGGCAAAGCCGCGAGATTGCGGCGCTGGCGGTGGGGGGTCCGGAGGCCTACTTAGGAACGATGACGCGACACCCACTCACCTTCGCAATGCTTGCTTTCCTCAGCGCCTGCTCCGGTGGCGAAGACGAGCGCCGGCCGCCTTGGGCGGACGGGCGCGATGTCGTCACCAAGGGTCCCGCGGCGCGCCAGCAGGACCTCTCGAACCTTGCCGGCCGCATCGTCGCGCTTCACAATCGCGAGCGCGCCCAGGTTGGCGCGCCGCCTCTAGCCTGGGACCCAGGCCTCGCTGCCGCGGCCGCGGCTTACGGCCCGGCGCTGGCCGCCCGCGGTCGCCTCGCCCATTCGCCGGTCGAGAGTCGTGCGGGGCAGGGGGAGAATCTGTGGATGGGAACCGCCGGCGCCTTTCCCGTCGAGGAGATGGTCGGCGGCTGGGCGGCGGAAAAATCCGTGTTCGTGCCCGGGACGGTTCCGAACGTCAGCCGCAGCGGCCATTTCGGCGACGTCGGCCATTATGCGCAGATGATCTGGCGGACGACGAACCGGGTCGGCTGCGCGCTTTACCGCGGCCGCGCCGCCGATTTTCTCATCTGCAGATATTCGCCCGCCGGAAACGTCGTCGGCGAGCACGTGCCCTAGACGCATCCTGAAATCGGCGCTTCAGGGCGTGACAGCGACTGTCCCTATTTTCCCGAGATCGCGTCGCGGGCGGCCTCGGCGAGACTCTGGACCGAGAAGGGCTTGGCGAGGAAAGCGACGCGGTCGAGGTCGATCGTCTTCCGCAGTTGCTCCTCGGCATAGCCGGAGATGAACAGGATCGGCAGGTCCGGATGGGTCTTGCGGGCCTCGCGGACGGTGGTCGGGCCGTCCATCATCGGCATCACCACGTCGGAGATCATCAGGTCGACATGGCCTTCGCGATGGAGGATCTCGAGCGCCGCCTCGCCATTCTCGGCGGTCAGCACCGTGTAACCGTGACGGGTGAGCGCTCGCTCGGCGACGGCGCGCACCGTCGCCTCGTCCTCGACCAGCAGGATGGTGCCGGTGCCCCAGAGCTCGCCGGGCGCTTCCTTCGCCTTGCGGCGGCGCGCGACGGGCTTCTCCTCCTCGGCGCGGTGGACTGGGAGGTAGAGCGTGAAGCTCGCCCCTTTGCCGTCCTTCGATTCTGCGAAGATGAAGCCGTTCGACTGCTTGACGATGCCGTAGACGGTCGAGAGGCCGAGGCCGGTGCCCTTGCCGACCTCCTTGGTGGTGAAGAAGGGCTCGAAAATCTTGGCGAGCAGGTGCGGCGGGATGCCGGTGCCGGTATCGGAGACCTTGAGCGCGGTATAGTCGCCGATCGGCAATATGTCGGAGCCCATCCGCCGAACCTCGTCGGAGGAGACGGCGTAGGTGTGGATGGTGAGCGTGCCGCCGCCGCTCGCCAGCATCGCGTCGCGCGCGTTGACCGAGAGGTTGACGATCACCTGTTCGAGCTGCCCCGGATCGGCCCGCACCGAGCCCAGGTTGCGCCCGTGCTTGACGGTGAGCTTCACCGTCTCGCCGAGCAGGCGCTTGAGCAGATTGGACACCTCGGAGACCACGTCGGGGAGCTGGAGCACCTGCGGCCTAAGCGTCTGCTGGCGCGAGAAAGCGAGCAGCTGGCGGGTGAGGTTTGCGGCGCGGTTCGAGTTGGAGCGGATCTGCTGGATGTCGTCATAGTCGCTGTCCCCGGGCGTGTGGCGCATCAGCATGAGGTCGCAATGGCCGAGGATGGCGGTCAGGATGTTGTTGAAATCGTGGGCGACGCCACCGGCCAATTGGCCGATCGCCTGCATCTTAGTCGCCTGCGCGACCTCGCGCTTCAGCCTCGCTTCCTCGCTATTGTCCTTGAGCGACAGCAGGACCGCCGCGTCGCCCAGGCCGCGGGCGCCGGCGATGGTGAGCGCGACCGGCTCCTCCGGGTTCGACTTGAGCCGCACCGCGATGTCGCCCGACATGGCGCGGCCGCGGGAGAAACGGCGAACCGCGTCGGACACCGCGGCCTTGTCCTCGTCGACCAGCAGGTCGCCTGGCCAGTCCGGATGGGCGTCGGAGGTCAGCGCCGCGGCGCGGCGGAAGGCGCGGTTGAGGTAGGAGAAGCGGCCGTCCCGGTCGGCCAGAGCGAGGCCGAGCGGGAGGCTGTCGAGCAAGGCGTGGATGTTCGCGGTCTCGTCCTCGCCGAGCCGCGGCGCGCCGGCATCGTCGATCAGCAGGAACAGAGCGAGCGGCTGGGGCGATTCGGCGACCGGAATCTGGATGATCCGGAGCGGCGAAGCGTCCTCGCCTTCGCTCGCGAAGAGGAACTGGCCGCCGTCGCTCGAGGCGAGGAAGGAGACGAGCGACGAGCCCTCGACGCCGCCGCCGGCCTCGCCGAGCGCGCGCGCCGCGAAGGCGGCGCTGGCGGCGAGGATGGTCCCGGCCTCGTCGGCGAGCACCGCCATCACCCCAGCCTCGCCGAGCCGGCGGCCGGCCTCGCCGCCGAGCAGGCGCTCCGCCTCGCGCGGCAGATCGGCCTCGTCGGAGCGCTCGAACCTCCAGACGATATGGTCCGAGGCCGTGCGCAGGCGAGCGCGGTAGAGCTCGCCCTGGAGCGGAAATTCCTCGATCTCGGAGCTGCCGTCGCGGCGCGCAGCGCGGACCTCTTCGGTGAAGTCGCGGAAGCGCTGGGGCGGGACGGCGCCGCCGAACCAATTGCAATAGGAGCGGCTGGCGCAGACCAGCTCGCCATCGGGACCGGTGAGCGCGACCGCGGCGCCCGACGCATCAAGCGCGGCGCGAAGCAAGGCGACGTCGGTCCCCGGGATCGCCCCTTCGTCGACCGTATCGGCGGCGCGGCGCGGCAGAGCGAGGAGCAGCGCCCCCGCGCCGCCGACGCCGGCGAGAAAGGCGGCGGCGAAGACCGGGTCGCCGACCGCCCAGAACAAGAGGCCGGCGGACGCTGCCGCGAGAGCGACGACGAGCAGCAACAGCAGCGACCGGCCGGCCCCGCGCCGCTCCCCGCCTCTGTCTGCCGCCGCGCTCGCCACTATCGAATTCCGGAAAAGTGGAGGAGGACCGTGGATAGCAGGTGGC
>DASQKE010000311.1:0-31602 GCA_035630675.1 Allosphingosinicella sp. | reverse complement strand
TCCTGGCAACTCAAACGCGCCTCCTGACCGGCGGAAAGCAGAGATGACCGACGTCAAGATCGCCCGCGCCTTGCTGTCCGTGTCGGACAAGACCGGGCTGGCCGAGCTCGGCCGCGCGCTCGACCGCCACGGGGTCGAGCTGGTCTCGACCGGCGGAACCGCGAGGGCGCTGCGCGACGCCGGGCTCGAGGTTCGCGACGTCTCGGAGCTGACCGGCTTCCCCGAGATGATGGACGGGCGGGTCAAGACGCTCCACCCCAAGGTCCATGGCGGCCTCCTCGCCGTCCGCGACGATCCCGGCCACGCCGCGGCGATGGCGGCGCACGGCATCGGCGCGATCGACCTCGTCGTCGTCAATCTCTATCCGTTCGCCGAGACCGTGGCGCGCGGCGCAGGGCGCGACGAGACGATCGAGAATATCGACATCGGCGGCCCGTCGATGGTGCGCTCGGCGGCGAAGAACCACGCCTTCGTCGGGTGCGTCACCGACCCCGCCGATTATGCCGAGCTCGTCGCCGGGCTCGATGCGGGCGACGGCGCGATTTCGCTCGATCTGCGCCGCCGCCTCGCGGCCAAGGCGTTTGCGGCGACCGCGGCTTACGATTCGGCGATCGCCCAGTGGTTCGCCTTCGCGGACCAAGGCCAGATGTTCCCCGAGACGCTGCCGCTGACGATGAAGCGCGGCGCCGTCCTGCGCTACGGCGAGAACCCGCACCAGCGCGCGGCTTTGTATCTTCCGGCCGGGCCTGCGAGCCGCGGCATCGCCCAGGCCGAGCAGGTCCAGGGCAAGGAACTGAGCTACAACAATTACAATGACGCCGACGCCGCGCTCGAGCTGGTGGCAGAGTTCCGCGACGCCGGGCCGGCCTGCGTCATCGTCAAGCACGCCAATCCCTGCGGCGTCGCACTGGGCGCCGACCTGCTCGCCGCCTATTCGCAAGCGCTCGCCTGCGACCCGGTCTCGGCGTTCGGCGGCATCGTCGCGGTCAACGCGCCGCTCGACGCCGCCGCTGCCGAAGCGATCGGCGCCGTCTTCACCGAAGTCGTGATCGCCCCCGATGCGGACGAGGAAGCACGCGCGATCTTCGCCAGGAAGAAGAATCTGCGGCTCTTGCTCTGCGGGCCGCTCGCCGATCCGGCTCGGCCTGGCTTGTCGCTGAAGTCGATCGCCGGCGGCTATCTCGTCCAGTCGCGCGACAATGGTCGCGTCGTCCCGGACGATCTGAAGGTCGTCACCAAGCGCGCGCCGACGGAGCGCGAGCGCGCCGACTGCCTGTTCGCCTGGACCGTCGCCAAGCACGTCAAGTCGAACGCGATCGTCTATGCCAGGGACGGCGCCACGGCCGGCATCGGCGCGGGCCAGATGAACCGGCTCGAATCGGCGCGGATCGCCGCCTGGAAGGCGCGCGACGCGGCCGCCAAGGCGGGCTGGGCCGAGCCCCGCACGATCGGCTCGGCCGTCGCCTCCGATGCCTTCTTCCCGTTCGCGGACGGCCTCCTCGCCGCGGTCGAGGCGGGCGCGACGGCGGTGATCCAGCCGGGCGGCTCGATCCGCGACGAAGAGGTGATCGCCGCCGCCGACGAAGCGGGCCTCGCCATGGTCTTCACCGGGATGCGCCACTTCCGACACTGAGGGTCAGGGGATGGTCGGCCCCGTCCCCGGCGGCGGCAAAGTCGGCTCCTCGCGCTTTCGCATCTTGAACAGCACGCGGTCCTCGTCGGTGAAGCCGCGGTACCAGACGGTGATTCCGAACGCGGTCATGATCGCCGGGATCCCGAGCGCGAGCTGCGCCCATGTCGGGAGCTGCACCGCCGCGAAGCCGACGACGACGGCCGCCGCCGCCGCCCAGATCAAAGGCCAGCGCCAGCCCTGGACCGGCGCGTCGAGCAGCCGGCAGAGCAATCGCGCCTTGAGGATCGAGGCGAGCCCGAGAGCGAGCATCAGCGCCAGCGCCGCCCCCGCCCCCTGCCAGGCCTCGATTTGGGTCGGGGTCAGCGGCAGCGCCACATTCTCGAGCAGCAGGATGACGGTGAGCGTCAGCGCGGCCTGCACGCCGAGCATCAGCAGCGAGATGAGCAGATTGCGGTGCCGGGCGACGTAGACCAGGGCCGCTTCGGAGACGACCGCGGTCGCCGCGACTACTTCGGCGGCGAGCAGGAAGGTGAGCGCCGCCGTGCCGCTGACGAACGCGCCTCCTTCGCCGAACAGGCCCATGATCGCCTCGCCCGGTATGCCCAGAGCGAGCGCGATCCCGGCCTGGGCGGCGATGATCCAGAAGCCGACCTGGCGCACCTGGCGGGCGACGGCGGGGCGGTCGCCCTCGGCGAGCTTCTGGGTGATGACTGGCGCGAGGATCGGATCGAAGCTGGTCTTCAATTTCTGCGGCAGCGAGGCGATGTTCTGCGCGATATAATAGATGCCGACCACGGCGGGGGAGACGAACAGGCCCAGGATCGCGATGTCGAGACGGCGCGAGCCCCATTCGATCGCGTCGGCGGCGGCGAGCGGGATGTTGCGCCGCGCGGTCCAGAGGATTTCTGCGGGGTTTGGCTTCCAGCCGTGCGGACGGCCGTAGCTCCACAAGAGCCGCCACATCGCCGCGGCGAGGCCGGCGACGACCGAGACGACATAGGCGATGATCAGGCCGTCGCGCGCGCTGAAATACCAGAGCAGGCCCGCCGCGATGCTGATCGTCCAGGGCTCGACGATGGCGCGCACCTGCACGGTCGCGGCGACGTCGTGGCGGTAGGCCAAAGCCGCCAGCGCCACGTCGGCGCCGGCGATGCCGAAGATCACCAAAGGCAGCAGCCAGTCGGCACCATAGACGTCGCCGCGCGGGAACATCGCCTGCGGGAACATCATCAGGATGGCGCTCGCCGCCGCCGAGGCGATGAAGGCGGCGAGGAGGCCGTCCCAGACGATGCAGACATGCGGCTTGTCGGTGGTCGAGAGCTGCTGGGCGAGGCCGCGCTTCAGCCCCATCGTCGCGAGTTGCGCGGCGAGCTCCATCACGATCACGGCATAAGCGAAGCGGCCGAGGATCTCGGCGCCGTACCAATGTCCCGCGATGAACAGGAACGGCAGCCGCGCGACCAGCCGGATCACGAACCCGAAAAAATTGGTCCGCCCGCCCCTGGCAAGCGCGGCGATGTCGTCGCCGGCCGGCTGCGCGGGCGCGCTGGTCAATGCGCCGCGCCCCAGTTTCGGCCGGTGCCGATGTCGATTCCGAGCGGGACGGAGAGCCTGACGGCGGGCTCGGCGGCGCCGGCCATGACTTTGCCGATGACCGCGCTCGCGCGCTCCACGTCCGCCTCGGGCACTTCGAAGACGAGCTCGTCATGGACCTGGAGGAGCATGCGCGTGCTGCCCAGCCCTTCCGCCTCGAGCGCCGGGCACATGCGGACCATGGCCCGCTTGATGATGTCGGCGCTGGTGCCCTGGATCGGCGCGTTGATCGCGGCGCGCTCGGCGCCCTGGCGCTCGTGCTGGACCCGCGACTTGATGCTCGGGAAGTGCGTCTTGCGGCCGAACAGGGTGGTGGTGAAGCCGGTTTCGCGCACCTGGGTCAGCTGGGCGTGGATGTAGTCGCGGATGCCAGGGAAGCGGTCGAAATAGCGGTCGATCATCGCCTGCGCCTCGTCGGCGGTGATCGACAGGCGGCCGGCGAGGCCCCAGCGCGAGATGCCGTAGAGGATCGCGAAGTTGATCGTCTTGGCCGCGGCGCGGGTGTCGCGGTCGACCGAGCCGAACAGCTCCTGCGCGGTCATCGCATGGATGTCCTCGCCGCGCGTGAAGGCGTCCTTGAGCTGCGGCACGTCGGCCATGTGCGCGGCGAGCCTGAGCTCGATCTGCGAATAATCGGCCGAGAGCATGACGAAGCCGGGCTCGGCGACGAAGGCGTCGCGGATGCGGCGGCCGATCTCGGTGCGGATCGGGATGTTCTGGAGATTGGGGTCGGTCGACGAGAGGCGGCCGGTCTGCGCGCCCGACAGCGAATAGCTGGTATGGACCCGCCCGGTCTCCTTGTTGATCTGCTGCTGGAGCGCGTCGGTATAGGTCGATTTGAGCTTCGAGAGCTGGCGCCATTCGAGGACCAGGCTGGCGATCGGCACACCCTCGCGCGACAGCCGCTCGAGCTCGTTGACATCGGTCGACCAGGTGCCGCTCTTGCCCTTGCGGCCGCCCTTCAGCCCCATCTGGGTGAACAAAACCTCGCCGAGCTGCTGCGGGCTGCCGATCGTGAACTTACAGCCGGCCTCGCCGCAGATCCGCTCCTCGAGCCCGATGATCTGCGTCGAGAATTCGGCCGAGAGCCGGCCCAGCTCCTCGCGGTCGACCTTGACGCCCTCGCGCTCCATCCGCGCCACCACCGGGACCAGCGGCCGGTCGACCGTCTCGTAGACGCGAACGACGCGCTCGTGCGGGAGCCGAGTCTTGAACCGCCGCCACAGGCGCAAGGTCACGTCCGCGTCCTCGGCCGCATATTCGGTCGCGCGGTCGAGCGGCACCTGGTTGAACTTGATCTGCTTCTGCCCCGATCCGCAGACATCCTTGAAGGCGATGCAATCGTGGTCGAGATGCTTCCTGGCGAGGTCGTCCATCGAATGGCTGTTGAGCCCGCCGGCGTCGAGGTCGAAGCTCATTACCAGGCTGTCGTCGACCGGGGCGACCTTGATCCCCCGACGGTCGAACACGATCCAGTCGAACTTGAAATTGTGGCCGATCTTGAGGATCGCCGGATCTTCGAGCAGCGGCTTGAGCTTCGCGAGCACGAGCGCAGCGGAGAGCTGGGGCGGCCGCTCCGAGAGCAGATCGTGGCCGCCATGCTCGAGCGGGACGTAACAGGCCTTGCCACATTCGGTGGCGAGGCTGATGCCGACCAACGTGGCGGTGACGCAATCATAGCCGTCGGTCTCGGTGTCGAGCGCGACCAGGCCGTTCCGGCGCGCCTCGGCGATCCAGCGGTCGAGCGCGGCTTCGTCGACGATGGTCTCATAGGCCGAGCGGTCGATCTTCGGCTCGGGGCGGACCTCGGACTGGACCGGCCGCGCCGACGGCGAGGTGGACGGCGCCTGCACCTGCGAATTGCCGTCGAGCCGCGCCAGAAGCGAGCGGAAGCCCTGGTCCTCGAGGAACTCGCGCAGCGGTTCCTTCGGGATGCCCTTCATCTCAAGGGCGTCGAGCGGCTCGGGCAGCGGCGAGTCGCAGACCAGCCGGACCAGCTCGCGCGACAGCCGGGCCATGTCGGCATGCTCGATCAGATTCTGCTTGAGCTTGGGCTTCTTGATCTCCTCGGCACGGGCGAGGACGCTTTCGAGATCGCCATAGTCCTGGATGAGCTGGGCCGCCGTCTTGGGGCCGACGCCCGGGACGCCGGGGACGTTGTCGACGCTGTCGCCCATCAGCGCCAGAACGTCGCCGAGCTTTTCGGGCGGCACGCCGAACTTTTCGAGCACATAGTCGCGGCCGATACGGCGGTCGTTCATCGTGTCGTAGAGGTCGAGCCTGCCTTCCTCGACGAGTTGCATCAGATCCTTGTCCGACGAGACGATGGTGACCTTCCAGTCCTGCGCCAGCGCCGCCTTGGCGTAGCAGGCGATGATGTCGTCCGCCTCGAGTCCGTCCTCCTCGATGCAGGGCAGGGAGAAGGCGCGGGTGGCGTCGCGGATCAAGGGGAATTGCGGGACGAGGTCGGGCGGCGGCGGTGGGCGCTGCGCCTTGTAGAGGTGGTACATGTCGTTCCGGAACGTCTTCTCGCCGGCGTCGAAGATGACGGCGAGGTGGGTCGGTCCCTCCTCCTTGTGCAGGCTCTCGGCGAGCTTCCACAGCATCGTCGTGTAACCGTAGACCGCGCCGACATTGAGGCCGTGGCGGTTGGTCAGCGGCGGCAGCCGGTGATAGGCGCGGAAGATGTAGCTGGAGCCGTCGACGAGGTAGAGATGAGGCATCGGGAGGATTTAGCCCAATCTCCCCGCGACACAATGGCGCAGCCGGGTCAGGCGCCGTTAAAGCAAGCGCGCTAGAAGGGCGCGATGTTACGCAGAGATGTCCTCGCCGGCCTCGCCGCCGCCGCCGCATTGATCGGCTGCGTACCGTCCGCGGCGCCCGCCGAGCCCCCGTTCGAGCCGACCCGCTTCACCGTCGAGGTCCGCGGCACAGGGCCGGACGTGATCCTGATCCCGGGGCTGACCGCCGGGCCGGAGATCTGGGCGGGGACGGTGACGTCGGTGCCGGGCTATCGCTACCACCTCGTCCATGTCGGCGGCATGGCCGGCGCGCCGGCTCGCGGCAACGCCTCGGGCCCGGTGGTCGCTCCGCTCGCCGACGAGCTCGCGCGTTACGTCGCCTCGCGCAATTTGCGGCCGGCCCTGATCGGCCATTCGATGGGCGGGACGCTGGCGATGATGGTCGCGGCGCGGCGGCCGGCGCTGGCCGGGCGGGTGATGGTGATCGACATGCTGCCGCGGCCGAGCGGACTGGTCGGCTCGTCGCCGGCGCGCGCCCGCGCCTTTGCGGACCAGATGCGCGACGTCGCCGCCACCCCGGGCGGGCGCCGGCTGCTCGAATCCTTGATCGGCTCGTTCGGCACCAACGGCTCGGGCGGCACCAGCGACGCGAACGTCGTCGCCCGCGCGATGCACGAGCTCGCCAGCCTCGATCTGACGCCCGATTTGCCGCGCATCGCGACGCCGCTGACAATCGTCTATGCCAGCCCGAGCGAACGCAGCCGCGCGCGCGACGAGGCCGCCTACACCGCCGCCTACGCCTCCGCCCGCAACGCCGAGCTGGTCCGGATCGACGGCAGCGGCCACATGATCATGTACGACCAGCCCGCGCGGCTGCACGCGGCGATCAGGAGCTTTCTCGCAGGACGCTGATCAGCGCCGGAGAGCAGCACCGGCCCGTCACGAAAGTGTCACGCTTGCTTCGCGCGCCTGTCACCATTCCGCCCCACAAGATCAGCGGACGCAATCGCTTCTCGGCGGAGACTCCGATGACTTCGAGGCCCCTGATCGTCGCCCTGCTGGCCGGCGCCGCTCTCATCCCGGGTTCGGCCGCTTGGGCCCAGGACGTCGCCGCCGAGCTCGCTGCCCTGCGCGCCCGCGTGGAGCAGCTCGAGGCGCGGCTCGCCGCGGCCGAGGCGCCACCTGCTCCGGCACCCGCTCCCGCACCGGCACCGCCGCCGCGCGAGAGTTCGGGCACGGTCTTCCGCGGCGCGCCGCAGTTCAGCTCGGGCGGCTTCTCGTTCAAGCCGCGCGGGCGCCTCCAATATGATTTCGGCACGGTCGGGAGCCCGGACGGGATCGCGGATCGCGGCCTCGGCTTCGGCAACGAGCTGCGCCGCGCGCGCCTCGGCGTCGAGGGCGCGATTCCGGGCGGCTTCAGCTACGTCTTCGAGGTGGACTTCGCCGACAATGCCGTCGAGATCGTCGACGCGACCTTGGGCTACCGCGCCTCCGAACATGCGGCGATCACGATCGGCCAGCACAACAATTTCCAGTCGCTGGACGAGCTCACCAGCTCGCGCTTCACGACCTTCATCGAACGCGCCGCTTTCACCGACGCCTTCGGGTTCGAGCGCCGCGTCGGCCTGTCGGCGGTGTGGTCGGACGGCCCGCTGCTCGTCCAGGGCGGCATCTTCACCGACAATATCGCCGATCTCGGCAGCGACGAGAATGACAGCCGCGGCATCGACGGGCGCATCGTCTACGCGCCCCGATCGGGCGGGACCCAGCTCCATTTCGGCGCGTCCGGCCATTATCGCGGCAACGGCGACCTGTTCGATGCGGGCGAGACGATCCGCTACCGCCAGCGGCCTTTGGCCCACTTCACCGACACCCGCTTCCTCTCGACGCCGGCGCTCCGCGTCGAGGACGAGACGCGCTACGGGATCGAGGCCGCGATGATAAGCGGTCCGTTCCACGCCGCCGCCGAGGCGCACTGGCTGCGCGCCGACACGCCGGGCGCGAGCCCGACCTTTTTCGGATTCTATGCCGAGATCGGCTATTACCTGACCGGCGAGACCCGCGGCTATCGCGGCGGCCGCTTCGACCGCACGTCGGTGCGCCGGCCGGTCGGCGGCGGCGACAATGGAGGCGCCGGCGCCTTCCAGATCAATTTTCGCTACGACCGCCTCGATCTCAATTCGCACGGAATCGTGGGCGGGTCGCAGGACGGCTATCTCGCCTCCCTGATCTGGATCCCGCAGGATTATGTCCGCTTCATGCTCAATGCCGGCCACCTGCGCTACGGCAATGCGGCAGTCCCCGCTGCCGGCGGCGACCGCAGCTACGGCGTGAACGTCGTCGCCGCCCGCGCCCAGATCGACTTTTGACGCATTTGTGACGGCCGGTTTACAGTCATGCGTCCAGCAGAGGTCGAATAAGGCCATGAAATGTGTCGACCATGCTTAAGTTTTAATTTGATAAATCCACAGCTTCGTCAGTGCTGTCACAGAAGAATCACAGTCGATCCCTAACCGGACCCCGAAGGCGAAACGTCACGATTCGCCGCCGAACGTTCAACAGGGGGTCCCAACATGCTCAAATTCCGTCTCCTCCTTGGGGGCGCGTTCGCCGCAGCCGCTTCGCCCGCTTTCGCGCAGGGCCTCTCGACCGGCGATGCGGCCTCGGCCGGCGGAGAGGCGGCGGCTGCTGCGATGCCGGACGGGCCCGAAGCGGGCGAGGCGGCAGACGGCGACCAGGGCCTCGAAGCGATCGTCGTGACGGCGCTGCGCCGCGAGACCAACCTCCAGAGCACGCCGATCTCGATCTCGGTGGTCGACGCGGAAGACCTCGCCGACCGCCACGTCCAGAGCCTGCTCGATCTCGGCGACGGTGCCATTCCGGGCCTGCGCATCGCCACCTACGAGTCGCGCCAGTCGGCGCTCACCGTCGGCATCCGCGGCATCGTCCCGGGCGACGCCAACCAGCCGGCGCGCGAGCAGGGCGTCGGCGTCTATATCGACGGCGTCTATCTCGGCCGCCAGCACGGCCTCAACGCCGCCTTGTTCGACGTCGAGCGGATCGAGGTGCTCAAAGGCCCGCAGGGCACCCTGTTCGGCCGCAACACGGAAGGCGGCGCGGTCAACATCGTCACCCGCGCGCCCTCCGGCGAGTTTCGCGGCCGCGCGGTCGCCGGCATCGGCAATCATGGCGGCTATAACAGCGCGCTCCATCTCGATCTGCCCGCATTCGCCAATGTCTCGATCAAGGCGGACGGCGTCGTCCAGCACCAGGGCGCAACCACCGACAACCCGCTTTCCGGCGAGCTCGGCTGGAACTCATACCACCGCTACGGCGGGCGCATCGCGGCGCGCTGGCGGCCGACCGCCGCGCTCAGCGTCGACCTCGCCTATGACATCGCGCGGGATGAGAACACGCCCTTCTACAGCCAGCTGATCAATCTCAATCCGGAGAATTATCCGGCCGCAACGCTCGCGCAGATCGTCGCCAACGGCAACCGGTTGCCGGCCGGCACGATCGCCCCGCTGCCGCCGATCGTGACGGTCACAGACCGGCGCATGCCGGTCGCCGACATCGGCGTCCCGCAGCAGTCGAGCATCGACCGCACCCAGGGCGTGATGGGCCGGCTCACCTGGAACGTCGCCGAGAATCTCGAGCTGCGGTCGATCACGGCGCGGCGCACGGTCGACGCCGAGCAATGGGACAATTCGGGCGGCGCGCACCGCACGCCCTCCTTCCTGCCGAACGGCAATTTCAGCCGCTACAGCCTGTCGCATCTGACCCAGCGCCAGTTCAGCCAGGAATTGCAGGCCATCGGCAGCTTCCCGCAGGTCGATTATGTCGCCGGCCTCTATTATTTCAACGAGCGCGCCGCCGAGCGCGC
This sequence comes from Allosphingosinicella sp., assembly GCA_035630675.1. GTDB lineage: Bacteria > Pseudomonadota > Alphaproteobacteria > Sphingomonadales > Sphingomonadaceae > Allosphingosinicella. The sequence goes on along the minus strand of DASQKE010000311.1, from coordinate 21,752 downwards.
GGCGACTCCCAACACCAACCGCTGGAACGCGACCGGCACGTCGTTCGCGGTGAACGACGCCAGGACCTGGAGCCCCGAAAACTGGTCGGTCTCGCGGTCGAGCTTCGCCCGTTCCGAGAGCTATGCCGCCTTCGGCCAGTTCACCTGGACGCCCGCCGGCCTCGACACGCTCCATCTGACCGCCGGCGGTCGCTTCACCCATGACAGCAAGAGCGGCGATCTCGTCATGGTCAACAATGCACCGACCGGCTTTCCGTTCGCGATCTCGACGGACCGGTTCGATCCCCTGCTCACCATCGCCTGGGACGCGACGCCGGACATCAATCTCTACGCCCGCTACGCGACGGGGTACCGCTCGGGCGGCGCCAGCTCGCGCTCGCTGACCTTCCGCACCTTCGGGCCGGAATCGGTCGCCGCCTATGAAGTGGGCGCCAAGATCGACTTCCTGGGGCGCCGCGGCCGGCTCAACGTCGCCGCCTACATGATGGACCGCAGCGACAGCCAGTTCGATTTCGACTTCTACTTCATCCAAACGAACGGGACGATCCGCCACACGCTCGAGACGGTGAATTCCGCCGGCACCACCCGCATCCGCGGCCTCGAGGCGGATCTGGCGCTGCGGGCCACGGGACGGCTGACGCTGGGCGCCTCCTACGCCTTCACGCATTGGCGGGTGCCGCCGACGCCGAACCCCCTGGTCGCCGGCAACCCGCTCCAGCCCTTGTTCATTGTCTACACGCCTCGCCACGCGGCGTCCGGCTCAGTCGATTATCGGATCCCGGTCAGCGGCGACACCGAGGTCCGGCTCCATCTCGACGGCAATTATGCGAGCAGCGCTTATTCGTTCGACAATGAGGACGTGCGCGCCGAGCCAAGCTTCATCGTCAATGCCCGCCTCTCGCTCGCCGACATCTCCATGGGCGCCGGCGGCCAGACGCTCACCTTGTCGGCCTGGGCGCGCAACCTGCTCAACGAGGAGCATATCTACCGGCGGTCGAACGCCAATCGTTTCCCGATCGACGGCAATTTCGGCACGGTGATCGGCGACTATGCAAACTTCAACGCGCCCCGCACCTACGGCCTCGAGGCGCGCCTGGCCTTTTGAGCGCCGGAGCGGACAGTCGGCTCACCCGGCGGGGTGCGTCACGAGACGGGTGCGGGGCGAGATTCCCACTGAATCGGAATCTGCGGTCGCGGCGCGGTCCCCGGAGCCGGCCATCGCGCCTGCATCGGCCGGGAAGATCGAGATGCTGAGCAGGTATCCGAGGATCGCGCTGCCGCCATAGCCGACGACGGGCGTAGGGTAGTTTCCGAGCGCGGCGGCGAGGACGCAACCGAGCCAGGTCGCGGCGAATGCGAGATAGACCTGACGCCGCGCCGGGTCGAGGCCCCAGCCGATGGCGGCCGGCGCAAGCAGGAGCGCCGAGCCGAGCAGGACCGCGAGGCCGGCGAAGACATGCACTTCGAACGCGCTGAACAGGATGCGATCGACATAGGGCACCGCGGGAAGCGTGTCGGGCCGCACCAGGGTTATCGCGAAGGCGGCGAGCGTCACGACGACCGCGGCCGCGGCCGAGCGGCCGGGCCTCGCAAAGGCGAGCGCCGCCATGCTCATCGCCAGGACGCCCGCCATCGCACGGTCCGGCTGCAGCGCGAGCGCGGCTGCCGCGGCCACGATCCCCGCGTGGCCGAGGGCGTCGCCATGGCGGGCATAAGCAACGATCATGGCGGGCAGAAGGACAAGGCTCACCTGCACACTGAGCGGCCCGATCCAGATCCACCGCGACGCACCGGCGACGGACGCGCCCGCGAGACTGGTGAGGAGGAGGCACGATCCGAGCGCCAGCACGATCGGGCCCGCATGCCGCTCGGCCCGCACTGCGATTCCGCGAAGCCCGGAGAGCGCCACCGCGCCCAGCAGAAAGGCGGCCGCGTTGACGACGACGTAGCGGGGCGGCGCTCCCGCGGCGAGGAGGTAGGAGATGCCGAGGCAGGTCGCCGCCAGGGCGCCCGCAAGCCCGGCATTCCGGGGCACGAGCAGCCAGCTCCACAGGCCGTTCTTCATCTTCATTCCTTCCGCAAACCAATTGAGCCCCGTGGATGCCGTCTGGCGGCAGCCGCCCCACAGGCACCCCAAAGCGAAGACGAGGGCCGCGCCGTCGTTGTCGAGCTGATCGATTTCGTGCTGCATGGCGCGCGCCCAACTGAAATCGCGCGCGGGATAGGCGAGCAGAAGCAATCGCCCGATGCCGCGCGCCAGTCGGCGGCTGAAGCTCGCGCTCACGAAAGCGCCTCGCCACGTTTCGCGACGATTTGGCCGCGGTGCAGGTCCTGCTCCGCGCGGGCGAGCGCCAGCCCGGCGGCGGTGAGCCGATAGGCATGCCTTGGCGGGCGCCCGGAGCCGGCCGGCGCCTGCCACTCGGCCTGCAGATATCCCTGCGCCTCGAGCCGGATCAGCAGCGGATAGAGCGTTCCCGACCGCAGCCCCGTCGATCGTGCGAGCTCGTAGCCGTGCCGCCAGTCCTGTCCCGAGCGCGCGAGATCCGCGAGCAGCGTCCGAGCCTGACTGGAAAGTTCGCGAGATCGAGCCATCCCGCCGTAAGTCTACCTATGTAGACTTTATGTCAAGCGGCGCTCTCAGGCGCCTTCGGCGTCGAGCGAATAGCCTTCGGAGCGCACCGTCCGGATCAGGTCGCGCAGGCCGCCTTCGTTGAGGGCGCGGCGCAGGCGGCGGACGTGGACGTCGACCGTCCTGAGATCGATCGCCGTGTCGCGGGACCAGACCTGGTCGAGCAGCCGCTCGCGCGAGAAGACGCGCTCGGGGCTTTCGAGCAGGTGCCGCAACAGCTTGGACTCGGTCGGGCCGAGCGCGATCCGGCGGCCCTCGCGCATCACCCGGTGGCGGACGAGGTCCATCTCGATGCCGCCATAGCTGAGCTGGGCGCCGGCGAGCGCGGGCCGGGTGCGGCGCAGCAAGGCGTTGACCCGGGCGACCAGCTCGCGCGGGCTGAACGGCTTGGTCACATAATCGTCGGCGCCGGTCTCGAGGCCGCGGACGCGGTCCGCCTCGTCGCCGCGCGCGGTCAGCATCACGATCGGAATCGCCGCCGTCGCCTTGTTGCGGCGCAGCCTCCGGCACAGCTCGAGGCCCGATATGCCGTCGATCATCCAGTCGAGAACGATCACATCCGGCACCTGTTCGTCCGCCAGGATCCAAGCCTCCTCGCCGTCGGCCGTCCGCCTGATCTCGAAGCCCTGCCGCTCGAAATGCCATACCAGAAGATCGGCGAGCGAGGGGTCGTCCTCGACGAGAAGCATTTGCGGACGGGTCATTTTCCGACCGCCGGGTCGAGCCCCTTGGTGCGGTCGGCCATGCGCTCGCCGGTGGCGGCGTAGAAGACCATCTCGGCGATGTTGGTGGCATGATCGCCGATCCGCTCGAGGTTCCTCGCGACGAACAGCAAATGGGTCGCCTCGGTGATGTTCTGGGGATTTTCCATCATAAAGGTGAGCAAGGCGCGAAAGATCGAATTGTAGAAATCGTCGAGCGCCTGGTCCCGCTCGCAGACTTCGCGCGCCTTGGCTGCGTCGCGCTCCAGAAAGGCATCGAGAACGTTGTGAACCATCTCGCCGGCGACTCGCGCCATTTCGGGAAGCATCGACAAAGGCTCGATGCGGCTGCGGCCCTCCAGCGAGAGCACGCGCTTGGCGATGTTCTTGGCATAGTCGCCGATGCGCTCGACGACGGCGGCGATCTTGAGCGCGGCGACCGCGTCGCGCAGATCGTCGGCCATCGGCGCCCTGAGCGCGATCAGCCGGATGACGCCGCGCTCCGCTTCCGCCTCGAGCGAGTCGAGCCGCGTGTCGGCCTCGATCACCGCTCGGGCGGCCTCGAGGTCGCGCTGGACCAAAGCCCGCATCGCCTCGCGGATCGCATGTTCGGCGATTCCGCCCATCTCGCTGATCTGCGCGCGCAGCTCGTCGAGATCCTCATCGAAGGCCTTTACGGTGTGGCCGCCGCTTTCCTGCATGTCGCTCTCCTCAGCCGTAGCGGCCGGTGATGTAATCCTTGGTGCGCGGCACCTTGGGGTTGGTGAAAATCACTTCGGTCTCGCCATATTCGACGAGCTCGCCGAGGTGGAAAAAGGCGGTGCGCTGGGAAACCCGCGCGGCCTGCTGCATATTGTGGGTGACGATGACGATCGCGTAGCGGCCGCGCAGCTCGTGGATCAGCCCCTCGATCTTTGCGGTCGCGATCGGATCGAGCGCCGAGGCCGGCTCGTCCATCAGGATGACCTCGGGATCGACCGCGATCGCGCGGGCGATGCAGAGCCGCTGCTGCTGGCCGCCCGAGAGAGCGGTGCCGCTCTCGGCGAGCCGGTCCTTGACCTCTTCCCATAGCCCCGCGCGCTTCAGCGAGCGCTCGACGATCGCGTCCATGTCCGCCTTGGCCGCGGCGAGCCCGTGGATGCGCGGCCCGTAGGCGACGTTCTCGTAGATCGACTTGGGAAAGGGGTTCGGCTTCTGGAACACCATTCCGACCCGGGCGCGCAGCTGCACCACGTCCATGCCCGAGGCGTAGACGTCCTCGCCGTCGAGCGCGATCCGGCCTTCGACGCGGGCGTTGGGGATGGTGTCGTTCATCCGGTTGAACGCGCGCAGGAAGGTCGACTTGCCGCAGCCCGATGGGCCGATGAAGGCGGTGACATGCTCGGTCGAAACGTCGATCGAGACGTCGCGCACCGCCTGCTTGGCGCCGTACCAGACGCTGACGTTGCGCGCGGTCATCTTGGTCGCCGCCGCGGCCGTTTGCGTGGAGGAATGCATTACCAGCGTCTCTCGAATTTGTTGCGCAGGAAGATGGCGAGGCCGTTCATCGCCAGCAGGAAGACGAGCAGGACGATGATCGCCGCCGAGGTCTTCTCGACGAAGCCGTGGCTGACCTCGTCCGACCAGAGGAAGATCTGGACCGGGAGCACCGTCGCCGGATCGCCGATCCCGCCCGGCGGCGTGGCGATGAAGGCGCGCATGCCGATCATCAGCAAGGGCGCGGTCTCGCCCAAGGCGCGCGCCATGCCGATGATCGTGCCCGTCAGGATGCCCGGCAAAGCCAGCGGCAGGACGTGGTGGAACACGACCTGGATCTTCGAGGCGCCGATGCCCAAAGCCGCGTCGCGGATCGAGGGGGGCACCGATTTGACCGCATTGCGCCCGGCGATGACGATCACCGGCATGGTCATCAAAGCGAGCGTGATGCCGCCGACGAGAGGCGCGGAGCGCGGCAGGTGCATGAAATTGAGAAACACGGCGAGGCCGAGCAGCCCGAAGATGATCGAGGGCACCGCCGCGAGATTGTTGATCGAGACCTCGATCATGTCGGTCCAGCGGTTCCGCGGCGCATATTCCTCGAGATAGACCGCGCTCAGCACGCCGACCGGAAAGGCCAGGGCAATCGTCACCATGAGCGTCAGCAGCGAGCCCTTGAGCGCGCCCCAGATGCCGGCGCGCACCGGATCGGTCGCGTCGGAGCCGGTGAGGAAGGCGGTGCTGAAGCCGCCGATCCCCTTGGCGCCGATGGTCACCAGCAGGAAGGCGAGGAAGCCGGCCGAGAGCAGGACGGCGCCGAGGCCGAGCAGCCGGAAGCGGCGCTCGGCGGCATAGCGCCGGCGGATGTGGCGCTGCATGACGGGGCCGTTCCAGTCCGTGGGCGCGCGCTTACTCATAGGCTTCGCGATATTTCTTGACGACGCGCAGCGCGATCACGTTGAGCGCGAGCGTCACCAGGAACAACACCAGCCCCAAAGCGAAGGCGGCGAGCGTCTTGGGGCTGTCGAACTCCTGGTCGCCGGTCAGCAGCATCACGATCTGGGTCGTCACCGTGGTGACGCTCTCGAACGGATTGGCAGTGAGGTTGGCGGCGAGGCCGGCGGCCATGACCACGATCATCGTCTCGCCAATTGCCCGGCTCACCGCCAGCAGCACGCCGCCGACCACGCCGGGCAGCGCGGCGGGAACGAGCACCTTGCGGATCGTCTCCGAGGTCGTCGCGCCCATCGCCAGCGAGCCGTCGCGCATCGCCTGCGGCACCGCGGCGATCGAATCGTCGGCCATGGACGAGACGAAGGGGATGATCATGATCCCCATCACCAGCCCCGCCGCCAGCGCCGATTCCGAGGAGGCCGGGATGCCGAACGTCAGCCCGGCGTCGCGGATTGCCGGTGCCACCGTCAAAGCCGCGAAATAGCCGTAGACCACGGTCGGAACGCCGGCGAGGATCTCGAGGATCGGCTTCATCCAGCGCCGTGTCGCCGGCCGCGCATATTGGGTGAGGTAGATGGCCGACATCAGCCCGAGCGGGATGGCGACCGCCATCGCGATGATCGCGCCGATGAAGATCGTCCCCCAGAACAAGGGTACCGCGCCGAACGCGCCGGACGAGCCCGCCTGATCGGCGCGGATCGCCATTTGCGGGCTCCAGCTCGCGCCGAACAGGAATTCGAACGGCGAGACGCGCGCGAAGAAGCGCAGGCTTTCGAACAGCAGCGAAAGCACGATGCCGGCCGTGGTCAGCACCGCGATCAGGCTGGCGAGCAGCAGCAAGGCCGTGACCAGCCGCTCCACCCGGGTGCGGGCGCGGAAATGGGGCGACATCCGCGTCCACGCCCAGCCGCCGCCGGCGAAGGCGATGAGCAAGGCCGCCGCCAGACCGATCAGCGACCAGAAATGCATCGCCGAGGCGTAAACGGGCGCGATGCCGTGCGCCTGCGGGTTGAACGCGGTGGTGACCTGCCCGGTCGCCAGCCCCCGCGCCTCGGCGAGGATGGCGTGGCGCTGCATGTCGAAGGCCGGCAGCGACGCCGCCTCCGGGCTCGCCATCACCTGCTCGTAGACGAGGCCGGCCGAGACATTGCTCCAGACCGCGAGGAAGGCGAGCGCCGGTATGGTGGCCCACAAGGCCACGTACCAGCCGTGGTGGCCGGGCAGCGAATGCGGCCGCGCCGGCCCTCCCGCGAACGTCCGCGCCCGCGCCCGCGCCGCCGTCCAGGCGGCGGCGCCGAGGCCGAGGATCAGGAACAGGATCGCCCAAAGCGGCACGTCGCATCCTTGCGCGGGTCGAGGCCGGTGCCGGCCCGACGATCAGTTGAGGTCCGCCGCGGTCATCGGCCTCGCCTGTCGGATCTGCTGCGCGGCGCGGGCCTGGGCGTCGGGCGCCGACGGGATCATCCCGGCCTGCGAGAGATAGCCGCCCTGCGCCCAACCTCTTTGATATTCGGCGAGGAATTCGCGCAGCCCGGGGATCACGTTCATATGCTCGCCCTTGACGTAGATGTAGAGCTGGCGGGCGCCCGGATAGGTGAGGTCGGTGATCGTCGCCGCGCTCGGCATGACGCCGGCCAGAGGGATGCCGCGGACGCGCTCCTGGTTCGCCTGCAGGAACGAGTAGCCGAGGACGCCGAGCGTCCCCTCATTGTCCGAAACGCGCTGGACGAGGAGATTGTCGTCCTCGCCGGCGTCGATCCAGGCGCCGTCCTCGCGGATCTGGGTGCAGACCTGCTTGTGGCGGTCCGAATCCTGCGCCTTCAATTGCTCCATCGCCGCCTCGGTGTTGCAGCCTTTCTCGAGGATCAGCTCGGCGAAGCTGTCGCGCGTTCCGGACGTCGGCGGCGGGCCGTAGACGCGGATCGCGACCGCGGGCAGCGCCGGATTGACGTCGCGCCAGGTCCGCGCCTGCTGCGGCCGGCCGAACGGATTGGCGGCGAGCGCCGCATAGACGTCGCGCGCGGTCAGCCGGAAATTGGTCGGCCGTCCGGCCGATTCGATCAAAGTGAGGCCGTCGATGCCGACCGGGACCTCGATCACCTGCTGGACGCCGTTGCGGTTGCAGGCGGCGAGCTCGCTCGCCTTGATCCGGCGCGAGGCATTGACGATGTCGGGCCGGTCGGCGCCGACGCCCGCGCAGAATTGCTCGATGCCGGCGCCGGTGCCGGTCGATTCGACGATCGGCGCGCCGTAATTCGCATTGGCCCGCCCGAAGCGCTCGGCCACCGCGCGCGTGAACGGGTAGACGGTCGACGAGCCGACGATCCGGATCTGCTGGCGCGCCGCGTTCTGGCCGCCTTCGCCGCCGCCGCCGCAACCGGCAAGCGCCGCGACGGCGGCGATCGCGCCGAGAATCTGCTTCTTCATTCCGGTCCTCCTCGGGATTCGTGGAGGAACCTAGTGCGCCACGCGGACGGTTCGGTGACGGGCCGGTTTCAGATTTGTGACAGCGCGGGGCGTTGCTGGGATTACCATTGAGACTCCCGCTAGGGCTGAGCCTGTCGAAGCCCGGTTCATCAGCTCCGAGCGCTGCAACCCGCCCCCCTCGACGCCGCCTGCGGCGTCGCTCGGGACAGGCTTCGACAGGCTCAGGGCTAGCGGCTGAGGCTTAGCCATCAGTATCCGGCCGCGCCTTCAGAACCGCGCCCGCACCGACCCGATGACACGGGCGCGGAACGGTTCGCCGAGACCGCTGCGGTCGGTGTCGTAATAGCGCAGGTCCAGCGTCAAGCGGCCGCCCAGCTTGTGCGAGACTCCGGCGTTGAACGCGCCGTAATCCGGCCCGCCGTCGCGCTCGCGGCGGGCGAAGGCGGCGCCGGCATTGGTGTTTGCCGCGAGCCGCAGCGTCGCGCCTCCCTCCACGAAGGTCGAGCGGCCGGTTGAGCCGAGATCGTCCGGACTCCATGTGATCCCGAGCCGCGGCGTCAGCGCGCCGATGCTTCGCGAAACGGAAGCGGCCAGCTCCAGCGCCTCGTCGTCCGTGTCTCCGACCGGCGATAGGGCGAGCTTCAGCGTGGCGCTCAACGAGAGATCGAAGCCGCTCGACTGCGGGCGAATCCCGATCACCGGCCCCGCCTCGCCGTCCGAGCTGGTCGACGTCACGTTCTTGGCATAGGCGCCGACATAGGCGCGCCCGAAGGCCAATTCGGGGCGGACGAGGAGTTGAGGGCCTTCGGTCTGCGCCAGGCCCTTGGAGATGCCCCGGCTGGCGATTGTGATTTCGAAGCCCGGATCGGGCGGCGGCAGGTCGAACATCGAAGCGAGCTTAACGGGCGGCGCCGGCCCGGTCGAGCGGGTCAGAATAGGGTGATGAGCAGGTAGCAGAGGGCCGCGACCGTTCCCGAAGCGGGAATGGTGATGACCCAGGCCAAGACGACGTTCTGCGCGACTCCCCAGCGCACCGCCGAGGCGCGGCGGGCGACGCCTGCCCCGATCACGGCGCCGGTGATGGTGTGGGTGGTCGAAACAGGAATGCCCATATAGCTGGCGCCGAACAGCAGCGCCGATCCGCCGGTCGACGCGGCGAAGCCCTGGTGCTGCGACAATTTGGTGATCCGGGTTCCCATCGTCTCGATGATCCTCCAGCCGCCGGAGAGGGTCCCGAGGCCGATCGCCACATAGCAGCTGATCGCTACCCAATGGGGCACGTGGAACTCGCCGCTCAGATAGCCGGTGGAGAAAAGGAGGACGGTTATGATGCCCATCGTCTTCTGGGCGTCGTTGAGCCCGTGTCCGAGCGAATAAGCGGCGGCCGAGACCAGGTGCAGGCCGCGGAAGGCGCGGTCGGCTCCCCGGGCGGTCGCCTTCACCGCCAGCCAGCTGCTCAAAAGCATCACTCCCAGCGCCATCGCCATGCCCAGCAGCGGCGCGAGCGGGATGAAGAGCAAGGTTTTGGTGACGCCGTTCCACTGAATCGTACCGAGGCCGACGGCGGCAAGGCCGGCGCCGACGATCCCGCCGACGAGCGCGTGGCTCGACGAAGACGGGATGCCCTTGACCCAAGTGATGATGTTCCAGCTCATCGCCCCCACCAAAGCGGCGAAGACCAGTGCCGGCGTAACGTCGCTGCGGGCGACCAGCCCTTTGCCGATCGTGTCCGCCACGGCGTGCAGGCTGGGGAATGCCAGGGTCAGGAAATAAGCGGCGAAGTTGAAGAAGGCGGCGAAGACGACGGCCTGCACCGGGCCGAGCAGCCGGGTTGCGACCACCGTGGCGATCGAGTTCGCCGCGTCGTGAAGACCGTTCAGAAAGTCGAACGCCAGCGCGATCGCGATGAGGCCGATGAGCAGCGGCAGGGCCAGCTCGTGCATCCGTGCGGCTCCTCAGGCGTGATCGATGACGATGCCGTCGATCTCGTTCGCGACGTCCTCGAACGAATCGGCGATGCGCTCGAGATGCTTGTAGATCTCCCTCGCGACGCTGAAGCCGAGCAGGTTCGTGTGGGCGTCGCGCTCGAAAGCCCGTTTGAGGCCGCGCGTGTAGACACCGTCCGTCTCGCCCTCGATCTGCACCAGCCGCTCGGTGAGCTTGTGGAGGGCGGTGGCGTTTCTTGCGACGTCGCGCAGCAGCGGCATCGCCTCCTGGGTGAGTCGCGCGGCGGTGACGATGAGCGTCACCATCTCCTTCATTTCGGCTTCGAACTCGGTGACGTCGTAAAGATCGACCGCGGCGGCCGCGGCGTGCATCTCGTCCACGGCGTCGTCCATCGATGCGATCAGTCCGGTGATCGCGCCGCGGTCGAACGGCGTGAGAAAGGTGCGCCGCACCGTCTGCAGGACTTCGCGGATGACTTCGTCGGCATCATGCTCGCGCTTGTGGATCTCGTCGATGTGGGCCTTCATCCCGGGCCCGCCTTCGACCAGGCGGGCGAGCGCGTCGGCGGCGGCGACGATGCTCGTGGAGTGGGCTTCGAACAGCTCGAAGAAGTTTCCGGTGCGGGGCAGCAGGCGCTGGAACCAGGCGAACATCCTGAGCTTACCTCGATGTCTGTCCCTGGCGGCGGGCGAGCGGCCAGGGCGTTGCTGAACATGTCCGGGGGGACAGGGAACGGGTACGGCGCCGCTTCATGCCAGACGTGCCGCGAATCGCAAGGTCGGCCACCTTCCCCATCGTTCGCTCCCCCCGTGGCGCCCGCGAATGCGCTTCGCAATCTCTTTAGTGACGGTTCGGCGACGATTGGATGACGGCACGGTTACAGTTTCGTGACATTCACTCGGTATCGAGCGCGTAGCCGGCCGAGCGCACGGTGCGGATCACGTCCGCAAGGCCGCCGTCGTTGAGCGCCTTGCGCAGGCGGCGGACGTGGACGTCGACGGTGCGCGCCTCGATCTCGCTGTCATGCGCCCAGACCGTCTCGATCAGCCGCTCGCGGCTGAAGACGCGGCCGGGATGCTCCATGAAGTGCCGGAGCAGCCGAAACTCGGTCGGCCCGAGCGCGACCGGCCTGCCGTCGCGCCGCACCTTGTGCGCGGCGACGTCCATCTCGAGGTCGCCATAGCTCAGTTTCTCGCCGGCCAAGGCCGGCCGTACCCGCCGCAGCACGGCGTTCACTCGCGCGATGAGCTCGGCGGGGCTGAACGGCTTGGTGACATAATCGTCCGCGCCGGTCTCCAGGCCGCGGATCCGGTCGGTCTCCTCGCCGCGCGCGGTCAGCATGATGATCGGAAGATTGGCCGTCGCGGCCCGCCGACGCAGCCGCCGGCAAACCTCCAGCCCCGAGACGCCCTCGATCATCCAGTCCAAAACGAGGATGTCCGGCACTTCCTCCTCGGCGAGCAAGAGGGCCTCCTCCCCGTCCGCCGTCCGCCGCACCGCGAAGCCCTGCCGCTCGAAATGCCAGATGAGCAATTCGGCGAGCGCCTTGTCGTCCTCGACCAGCAGCAGCTTGCCGCCGCTCATGTCTCGATCCCCTTCATCCGCCCGTCCCCGCCACCGGCAGCAGGACATGGGCGTCGGTGCCGCGCCCGACCATGCTCTCGATCTTGAGGCGGCCGCGATGCCGCTCGACGATATGCTTGACGATGGCGAGGCCGAGCCCGGTTCCGCCGAGCGCGCGGCTGCGGCTCGGATCCACCCGGTAGAAGCGCTCGGTGATGCGCGGGATATGCTCCGGTGCGATGCCCTCGCCCTCGTCCGAGACGGTCAGGCGCACCATCGCGTCTTCGCGATGCATGCGCACCCGGACCGGCGACCCCGGCCGGCCGTAGCGAAGCGCGTTGCCGAGCAGATTGTCGACCAGCTGCAGCACCTCGTTCCTGTCTCCGGTCACCTCGGGCAGCGCCGCCTCCGCCTCGATCCTGATCTCGGAGCCGCGCTCCGCGGCCGCCGAACGCCAGCTCTCCCGCGCCTCCGCGACGAGCTCGGCGAGACATAACGGGTCCGTCGGCGTGGAAAAGCGCTCGGCCTCGATCCGGCTCAGCGAGATGAGATCCTCGACCAGGCGCTGCATGCGCTTCGCTTCCTCGTGGACGATCGCGGTGAAGCGCTCGCGAGTCGCATCGTCGATCTCGGCGCCCTGCTCGCGCAAGGTCTCGGCATAGCCGACCAGGGTCGCGAGCGGAGTCCTCAGCTCGTGGCTGGCATTGGCGACGAAATCGACTCGCATCTTCTCGGCGGCATAGGCCTCGGAGCGGTCGACCAGGCGAACGAACAATATGCCGTCCTCGAGCGGAGCGACGCTCATCGTCCAGCGCCGCCCCGGTTCGCCGACGCCGGCGAGCTCGACTTCGTCCGCCGCGTCCGACGAGGCGCCGAGCAGACGCTCGACCGCCGCCGGGTGGCGGATCGTGGTACGCACGTCGGCGCCCTCGATCTCGGCTCCGAACACGCCGCGCGCCGCCGCATTGGCGGTGCGGATGCGGCCCTCGCCGACGATCAAAGCCGGCTCCGGCAGGGCGTCGAGGAGGCTGCGCAGCGTCATCGCCCGCGCCATAGCCGCCCGCCGCGCCCGGCGCCCGCAAAATATCTATTCTCGCTTTGACCCTGCGAAGCCGGCGAGCAGCACCTTGAGCTCCGGCTCGAGCACCGCCTCGGCGGCCTCCGCGGGGGCGAACCAGCGCCGCGTCCGCTGGCGCGCTTCCGGCCAATCCTCGAGCTCCTCCTCGACCCTTAGCGGATAGAGCGTCACTCGCGCGCGCTCGCCGCTGCCCGAGCGTCGCGTCTTTCTGTATCCGTATTGCCCGACCGCCTCGCTGGTGACCGGCCCACGCACGCCGGCTTCCTCATAGGCTTCCTGGGCCGCCGAGAGGTGCGGCGGCAGGCCCGGGATCGCGTTGCCGCGCGGCACCACCCAGCGTCCGGTATCGCGCGACGTGACGAGCAGGACGAGCGGTCGCCCGTCTTCGCTGTGCCGCCAGGCGATGGTTCCGAACTGCCGGATCAATCCTTCGCCTCGCGTGCTGGCCTGCCAAGCTTGTCCATGGACCCTGAAACGCTTATTTGCATCACATGGATCACGTCCACCACAGCCATTCAGGCGCGGACCTCGCGGATGTCGCCCGATCGACCATGGAAAAGTCCGGCGAGCAGTGGACGCAGATGCGCGCCGCTGTGTTCAAGGCGCTCGCCGGCTTCGACAAGCCGGCCTCCGCCTACGACATCGCCGAGAAGGTGTCGCAAAACGAAGGCCGCCGCATCGCCGCCAACAGCGTCTACCGGATCCTCGATCTGTTCGTCGGCGCCAATCTCGCCCGCCGGGTCGAGAGCGCCAACGCCTATATCGCCAACGACCATCCCGATTGCCTGCACGACTGTATCTTCCTGATCTGCGACAATTGCGGCCAGACCACCCACCTCGACGACGACCGCATCACCGGCGGGGTGCGCGCCGCCGCGAAGAATGCCGGCTTCGACCCGACGCGTCCCGTGATCGAAGTGCGTGGGCGCTGCGGAGAATGCGACTGACCCTTTAGGGACGCGGTGGGCGGCGGCCGCGGTTGGGTGGGTCGGCGTCGGGCCCCGAATCGCCGTCCGTGATCGCCACCCGGCTGAAGCTGGGAGCGTCGCTGGTCGAGCCGCGATCCTCGTCGTGGACGCGGCGGCCGTGACCGGCCGGGTCGGCTTCGGCACCGCTGTCGGCATCGCTGAAATGGCCGAGCCGCCGGGCGCGGCCGGGCGGATCGGCGGCGGGGCCGCTGTCCATGTCGGCCCCGGGCCAGGTGCCGCCGCGAACGCCCGCTCCGGACGGGTCCTTGGGGTCGGTGTCGCTGACCGGGTGGGCGCGGGCAGCGCCGCTCCACATCATGGCCGTGCCGGCGCCCGCCACCGCCGCCAGGAAAGACCGCCTCGCCAGCTTTCGCGTCGCCCGCATCCCCGCCTCCCGCTCGTCGCTGCGCCGACGCAACAATTGCGCCTCCGAGGCTCCGGCGCAAGAGCCGCTAGTGGCCGGGGGCCGGGGCGGGGGGAGTCGGTTGCGGGCTGGCGCGGTCGCCCTCGGCCGGGGCATCGGCCGCTCGGGCCGCATTCTCGCCGGGAGCGGGGGCGTCGGCCGCGCCGGCAGCCGGATCGGGCGCGGCGGCGGCCGGCGGCGGTGGAATCTGGAGGCTGCCGCCCTGGCCGTTGAGGTAGAGGAGGAGGTCGGCGCGGTCCTGCGGGTCCGAGAGGCCGGCGAAGGTCATCTTGGTTCCTTCGGCGAAGCGCCGCGGGCTCTGGAGCCACGCGCTCATCGCGTCCCAGCTCCAGGTCTCGCCGGCCTTGCCCTGCAAAGCGGACGAATAGGAATAGCCGGCGACGCTGGCGATCGGCGAGCCCATCCGGCCCCACAGGTTCGGGCCGAGGCCGTTGGCGCCGCCCTGGGTGACGGTGTGGCAGGCGGCGCACTTGCTGAATTGCCCCTGCCCGCGCGCGGCGTCCGCAGTCTGGAGGAAATGCGCGATCGGCTGCTCGACCGCTTCCTCGGGTCCAACCTGCTTCACGCCCTTGATCGGATAGCCCATCGTGTCGGGGCGAGCGGAATGGAACATCTCGCCGGTCACCAGCCAGGCGCCGAGGAAGACGATGCCTGCGCCGAGCGTCCAGCCCGCAATCGTGTTGAAGCGATTGTCCATGCCGCTTTGAGCCTCCGGGGCGCGCGAGGGCCGCGCCTGCTAGGGATTGATCCGCGCCCCTTTAGGCGGCGGGCCGCGACGGGGCAAGACGGTCAGGCGCCGGCGAGCCAGCGTTCGAGCAGGGTGCGGGCGATCGCGAAGCGGGGCGGGGCGGTGAACGGCGCGCCCTCCGCACCGGCGAGGGCGGCGGCGACTCCGTCGCGGTCCGCCCAGAATGCATCCTCGAGCTCGTTCGTATCGAGGGTCAGCGCGTCCCCTGCGGCCGATGCGATGCAGGCGATCATCAGCGAGCCGGGAAAGGGCCAGGGCTGGCTCGCGACATAGCGCACGTCGGAGGCGGCGATCCCCGCTTCCTCGGCGAGCTCGCGCGCGACCGCCTCCTCGACCGACTCGCCGGGCTCGACGAATCCCGCCAGCGCCGAATAGCGGCCTGGCGGATAGTGATGCTGGCGGCCGAGCAGCACGCGCCCTTCATGCTCGGCGAGCATGATCACGACCGGGTCGACGCGCGGAAAATGCTCGGCGCCGCAGCCGCCGCATCTGCGCCCCCAGCCGGCGCGGAAAGCGGCGGTCCGGGCGCCGCACGCACCGCAGAAAAGCTGGCGGGCATGCCATTCGCTGAGGCTTCGGGCGGTACCCCACAGGGCCGCCTCCTCGGGCGCCATCGCCTCGAGGATGTGGAACATGGCGCGCGGATTCGACGGCGGCCCCTCGAGCCTGACCAGCGGCGCGAACACCGCGGCGCCGCCGTCAAGTCCGAGGAAGATCAGCTCCGCCGGCCCCGCTCCGGGCGCGTCCCACATGAGCCGGCCGTCGTCGCCCAGCACCGGATCGAGCCCGGCGAGGCGGAGCAGCCGCGCGTCCTCCGCACCGGCGAGCACGGCGACCCGCTCGGGGTCGAGCCTCAGATGGTCGGCCCGGTCGAGCGCGCAGCCGGTGAAGCCGGGACGGCTCATAAGCCGCCAGCGCGCGTTGTCGGCCGCAAATCAGGGAGCATCGGCCTTGTTCTTCTTTTTCTCAAACCGCGCCGGCTGCGGGACCAGCCTGCTGCTCACCTTGCTCGGCAGCCTGTTCCTTCTGTGGGTCACCGGGATGGGCCCCTTCTAGCTTCGCTTCGGCCGCGCCGAGCTGGCGGGCGCGCTGGTGGGCGGTGACGGGCTCGAACCGCCGACCCTCTCGGTGTAAACGAGATGCTCTACCAACTGAGCTAACCGCCCGTGCCGCCTCCCTGCCAGCGCCGAGCGCAGCGGGCAAGGTTCGCTCCGCGCGGCGGCAGCGCCCGCTCAAAGCCCGAGGGGCGAGATCCTGTGCGCGGCGCGGATGTAACCGGCCAGCGCCCGTGCCGCCTCGTCCGACAGCTCGATATAGACTCGGCGCCCGTCGGCCGGATCGGCGCAGCGGACGAACAGGCCCTTGTCGGTCAGCGTCTTGATCCAGCGCAGGGCCGTCGTCGGCGGCACCGCCGCGGCGATGCACAGGCTGGAGACGGCGACCCGATGCTTCTCCAGGCGCGCCGCCATCAGATCGAGCAGCATGTCCCAGGCGGGATCGGCGAAGATGTCGCCCTTGAAATAGCTGTCGCGCAGCCGCCTCGCGCGGATGATCGAGCGGATCATGGCGGCGTCGACGATGGGGCCGTCCTGCCCCTCGGCGCCTTCCTCGCCCGCGACCCCGCCCTCGGCCGCTTCCTCGCCGGCGAGCGAGGCGAGCACTCCGGCGATCCGCGCGGCCTCGTCGCTGAGCTGCTGGAGGACGATGCCCATGTCCTCCTTGCCGTCGCGAAGCCGCGGCTGCCTGCGAATGCCGGCGAACGCGACCGCCGCCACCCGTTCGACCGGGGTCGGACGGCACAGGTGGAACACGTCGCGGTGGGACGTGCGGGCGAAGATCGCGTCGATCAGCTCGTCGGGCGCGCTCACCACGCTGCGGTTGCGGCCGCCGCGCGCCCGCTCCTCGATCCGCACCAGCAGCCGGTCGAGCGCAGGCGATTCGCGCTCGGCCTCGATGACGACGGCGTCGATATGGACCTGCTCGTCGAGTCGCTCGGCGGCGCCCTCGATCGGCTCGGCGGCAGCGATGCTGCATCCCGCCTGCTCGGCCGATCGTCGCGCGCGCTCGATCGCCGCCGGGCTGTCGCCGAACAGCAACAGCCGCGGCCCGCTGCGATAGTCGATGCTTCCCCATGTCTCAGGCGCCATGCTGCCCCCCTCCGGCACCAAGCTATGAGATGAACCGGGCGGAGACTCGCGTCAATCCGCTCAATACCGCGGAAATCGATTCAAAAGCGATGATGTAAGCCGAAATGGAGTCCGGATCGGACCGATCACGCGGAAACGGCGCCGGCCGCTGCCTCGTCGCCGAGGATCCATTCGACCGCGGCCAAAGCATGGATCGCGGTCGTATCGTAAACCGGAATCACGTTGGCGCCGGGGTCGACCAGCATCACCAGCTCGGTGCAGCCGAGAATCACCGCCTGGTTGCGCGCCTGGCCGAACACGGTGAGGCAGGTCTTGAGGGTCCGCTCCGACACTCGCGAGACGGTGCCGCGGACCAGCTCCTCGAAGATGATCCGGTCGATTTCCTGCGCCATGCCCGGGTCGGGCACCGTCACCTCGATGCCGTGCGCCTCGATCCGCTCGCGGTAGAAGCTCTCGCTCATCGTGAACTTGGTGCCGATCAGGCCGGCGCGCCGGACGCCGTCGGCGGTGAGCCTGGCGGCGGTGATGTCGCCGATATGGAGGAGCGGCACGCCGACGACGGCGGCGACCTGGTCGTACATCTTGTGGCAGGTGTTGCTGCACAGCACGATCGCGGTGGCGCCGGAGGCTTCGAGGCGGCGGGCGGCCTCGGCGAGGATCGCGGCCGCCTCGTCCCAGCGGCCCTCGTGCTGGAGCGCGCTGAACCGGCCGAAGTCGAGGCTTTCGACGACCAGGGGCGCCGATGCGACGCCGCCGAGGCGCCGGTTCACGCCCTTGTTGATCTGCTCGTAATAGAGCGCGGTCGAGACCCAGCTCAAGCCGCCGATCATTCCCAGCTTACGCAAATACTCACCCCTTTTCGCGGTCGAGCGGTAGCGGCGCGGCCCGGCCGATGAAAGTCCAATCGTCCGCTGCCCTGGCTTGATTGGACCCCGTGCGGCGGCGCGCGGCCCGGCGCGCAACCGGGGCCGTTCATCGGGGGTTGCGCGGCGTCGACCTAGACTTGGGACCGCCTCGGGCAGTAAAGGGCCGGCACGTGGGGAACCCTAAGATGCTGAAATTACGCCGGCACGTTCCGGCCGCCGCTCTTGCCGTCCTGAGCCTCGCCGCCACCGGCGGGCCGGCGCTCGCCCAGGAGAGCAATTCGGTCGGTCCGCCGCAGCTGCGCGACTTTCAGCTGCCCGGCGAACGCCGCTCGCCGCCGCCCCGCCCCCAGCAGATCGAGCCTGCGCCGGCTCCGCCCACGGCGCAGCGCACGCCCGCGCCCGCTCCCGCGGTGCCGCAGGCCGCGCGCCCTCGTCAGGACCAGCCGCGCGAACGCCCCGCTCCCGCCGCCCGGACCCGCGCCGCGCCGGACCCCGCGCTCCCGTCACAGCCGCAGGACGTCTTCCAGCTCCCGCAGGCTCCCGCCGCACAACCGGACGAGGCGCCCGCGCCCACCGCCGCGCCCGCTCCGCCCCCGGCCGAGGGCTGGCCCTTCTATTATTATCTGATCCCCGCCGGCCTGCTCGCGCTCGGCGCCCTGCTGGTGCGCCGCCGGCGCCGCCGCCCGGGCGGGATCGCCGCCGCTGCCGTCGAGCCGGAGCCAGCGTCGCCCCCGCAGCGCCTGGCGCCGGTGCCGCGGCCCTGGCTCGAGATCGAACTCAAAGCCGAGCGCGCCGCCTCGACCGACGTCGAGGCCTCGGTCGAGTTCGAGCTCGTTCTCCACAATAGCGGCAAGAGCGTCGCTCGGCACATTCGCGTCAATGCGCGCATGCTCAACGCGGGCCGCGAGCAGGACAAGGAGATCGGCGCCTTCTTCCGCACCAAGGGCGAGGGCCGCAAGACGCACCCGATCGGCGACTTGCCGCCGGGCGAGCGCGGCCTCGTCCAGGGCAGCGTCGCCATGCCGCGCGAGGAGATGCGCGCGCTCCAGGTGAACGAGCAATTGCTCTTCATCCCGGTGCTCGCGGTCAACGTGCTCTACGACTGGGGCGAAGGCCGGACCGGGCAGACGTCCAAGTCCTACGTCGTCGGCCGCGAGCTGGGCGAGGAGAGCCAGAAGATGGGCGCCTTTCGGCTCGACCTCGGCCCGCGCATCTACCGCACGGTCGGACAGCGTCAGCACAGCCTCGCCAAGCGCGTCTGACGGCGCGGGTCGGTGCGCAAACGCGCCGCGCAGCGCACGTCATCCCGAGAGGGACCCCGTCAAAGCAGTACTTTGATGGGACCGCGAAGGCCGGGATCTCGGGGAGAGTGGGCGCAAACGCCAGTGCAGCGCGGTCCACGAACGCCCCGCTTTTCACCCGCTGAGTTCCCGGCCTTCGGCCTTCGGCTGAAAGCTACCCTGAGCGCCTGCCTTGCAGGCAGTCGAAGGGCCGGGATGACGTTCCTGGACGGCGGTTCGGGCCCGCCCGTATCTTCCGCGTCTAGGCGCGGAAGAAGAGCAGCCAGATGATCAGGATGAGGAGGATGAGACCGCCGAGGCTGATACCGAGTCGCATGTTGCTCTCCAGGCGGGCCGATCCCGCGCGGGAAGAATGTTGCGGCCCCGGATCGGTTCCCGTCAAGCTTCGAATGCGTCGGCGTCGATCGAGTAAAGCAGATCTGCGCCCGCCGCGACCGCCGCCTGTCTGAGGCCGAGCGCTTCAGGGACGATGATTTCCTGGAAGTAGGTGCATGCGGCGAGCTTCATACCGAGGAAGGATGGATCGCCATCTCCGCCCGCAAGCATGTGGTCGGCGACGTCCTCCTGCCTCTTCATCAGCCACCCTGCTACCGCGATCGAGAGCATCGTCGTCAGCGGATAGGAGCCGGCGAGGCGATCATCGACACTCGCTTTGCGCATGAAGGACACGACCTCCTCGATCGCGTCGAGCAAGATCTCGAGCCACCCGGACGCGCCGTTTCGCATCTCGTCGAGCAGAGCTGCGAGCACCGCGCCGCCCTCCAGCCCGATCTTGCGCAGGACGAGGTCGGCTGCCTGGATGCCGTTGGTGCCCTCGTAGATCGGCGCGATGCGGACGTCGCGAAGAGACTGCGCGGCCCCGGTCTCCTCGACATAGCCCATGCCGCCATGGACCTGGATGCCGAGGCTCGCCACCTCGACGCCGATGTCGGTGCCGTAGGTCTTGACCAGGGGCGTCAGCAGATCCGCGCGCGCCTTCGCCGCCGCGTCGCCGAGGCTGGCGCGGTCGGTCTGCCCGGCCGCATAATAAGCGAGCGCCCGCGCCGCCTGGGTCAGCGCCTTCATCCGGAGCAGCATGCGGCGGACGTCGGCATGCTCGATGATCGCCGCCGGCCGGCCCTCGCGGCTGCCCTGCACGCGCTCCTTCGCATAAGCGACCGCCGCCTGCGTCGCCCGCTCGGCGATCGACACGCCCTGCAGGCCGACATTGAGGCGCGCATTGTTCATCATCGTGAACATGGCGCGCATCCCGCCGAGTTCGGGCCCGACCAGCCAGCCGCTGCAGCGCCCCTCGTCACCATAGGACATGATGCAGGTCGGCGAGGCGTGAATGCCGAGCTTGTGCTCGATCGACACGCAGCGAAGGTCGTTGGCGCTGCCGTCGGGAAGCACCTTGGGCACCAGGAACAAGGAGATGCCCTTCGTCCCGGGCGGCGCGTCCGGCGTCCGCGCCAGGACGAGGTGGACGATATTGTCGCTGAGGTCGTGGTCGCCGAAGGTGATGAAGATCTTCTGACCGGTGATCGACCAGCTGCCGTCCGCCGCCGGCACCGCCCGAGTCTTGAGCGCCCCGACGTCGGAGCCCGCCTGCGGCTCGGTGAGGTTCATTGTGCCGGTCCATTCGCCGGTGACGAGCTTGCCGAGGTAGCGGGCCCTAAGCGCGTCCGAGCCGTGGTGCGACAGCGCCTCGATCGCGCCGGCGCTCAGCATCGGGCAGAGCGAGAAGGCCATGTTGGCGGAGCCGAGATCCTCGAGCACCAATGTCGCCAGCACCAGCGGCAGGCCCTGGCCGCCATGCTCCGGCGGGCCGGCGAGGGTGCCCCAGCCGCCCTCAACATAGGCGCGATAGGCTTCGGGGAAGCCGGGCGGCATGGTGACGCCGTCCGGAGACCATTTCGCGCCGGTTTCGTCGCCGACGCGATTGAGCGGCGCGAACGTCCCCGCCGCGAACGCGCCCACGCCGTCGAGTATGGCCGCGACGAGGTCTGGCGTCGCCTCGGCGAAGCGCTCGTGCGCGGCGAGCTCGTCGATCCGCACGACGTGCTCGAG
Source organism: Allosphingosinicella sp. (assembly GCA_035630675.1). GTDB lineage: Bacteria > Pseudomonadota > Alphaproteobacteria > Sphingomonadales > Sphingomonadaceae > Allosphingosinicella. The sequence goes on along the minus strand of DASQKE010000311.1, from coordinate 474 downwards.
GACGAAAGCCTGCTCGGCGGTCGGTGGCGCGTAGCTCATCGGAAAAGGGGCCCGTTGGAGGTCGGCGAGAGGAGCGGCTATAGCGCGTCGCCGTGGCGCCGCAAAACCAGCCCTTCGCGACCGAGATCGTGCCCTGCGACGCCGCCGGGATCGCCCGCGCGGCAGAGCTGATCCTCGCCGGCCTTCCGGTCGCCGTACCGACGGAGACCGTTTACGGGCTCGCCGCCGATGCCACCAACGCCGATGCCGTCGCACGGATCTTCACCGTCAAGGCGCGCCCCAGGAGCCATCCGCTCATCGTCCACCTGGGAGACGCCGACGAACTCGATCGATGGTCGCGCGACGTACCGCCCGAGGCGCGACGCCTGGCCGGACTCTCGTGGCCAGGACCACTGACGATCATCGTGCCGCGCGGGGACCGCGTCCCCGAGACGGTGACCGGCGGGCGCGATTCGGTCGGGCTGCGGGTTCCTG
>DASQKE010000310.1:0-5841 GCA_035630675.1 Allosphingosinicella sp. | reverse complement strand
GGAGGGGACGATCGACATGGCGCTCGGCAAGGTGTCGAGCGCGGAGGAAGGGTGGCGGATGGTCGCGGACCCGGACGGCAAGGCCGCGATCAGCCACTGGCGCCGCGTCGCGGTCCACGAAGGGCGCGCGCTCCTGCTGTTCTCGCCCGAGACCGGACGGACCCACCAGCTTCGCATCCATGCCGCCGCCGGCCTCGGCCTCGCGATCGCGGGCGACCCGGTCTATGGCGCGGGCAAGGGGCCGATGCTGCTCCACGCCCGCTCGATCCGGGTCGAGCGCGAGGGCAAGCCGCCGGTCGAGGCGACCGCGCCGCTGCCGCCGAGCTTCGCTTATGCGGGCTTTCCCGATGCAGGAGACTGAGCCTTTCGTCCTCCCCGAAGACGCGCTCGAGGAGCGCTTCCTCGCCGCGACCGGGCCCGGTGGGCAGAACGTCAACAAGGTCGCGACCGCGGTGCAGCTGCGCTGCGACGTGTTCAAGCTCGGCCTGGCGCCATCAGTCTACGAGCGGCTGAAGGCGCTCGCCGGTAGCCGCATGACGGCGGATGGGGACATTCTGGTCACGGCGCGCAGCCACCGCACCCAGGACGCAAACCGCGCCGATGCGCGGGCGCGGCTGACTGCCCTGATCGTCCGCGCCCATGTGAAGCCGGTAAGGCGGGTCAAGACCAGGCCCAGCCGCGCCGCCAGGGCGAAACGGGTCGACGAGAAAAAGGGACGGAGCGCCGTCAAGCAGGGTCGGGGGCGCGTGCGCGAGGATTGAGCAAGACCGTCATTGCGAGCGAAGCGAAGCTCCACGGCGCTAGATGTCTTGTTGACAAGCTGCCCACCGGGGCCGCTCGCCCGCGTGAAGCGCTCTACGAGTTCGCTCTCATCTAGGCTGAGCGCATCGGAGACGGCAACGCGGGGCATGGCCCTACTTAGTTGAGCGCTGGGCTGCCCGCTACCGCTGCGGCGTTGCCACGGTAGGCAAAGCGAGCGAGCATGAGCTGCCCGGCGCGTTGGCCGGGCTAACAGGGGTGAGACAATGCGAACCTTGCTAATCGGGGCCTTGGCCCTCTCAGCCGCAACGGCGGCAACCGCTCAGCCGAGACCGACGGCACCCGCCGCAGCCGCACCCGCTGGCCGGTGCGCTGTCTTGGGAGCCGATTGGCGGCGCATAGAGATGAACCTTGCCGACCGCTTCGCTTCGAGCGTGGGCGACAACTCGGCACCTCGCGCAACCTTGCGGGAAATGGAAAACGCGAACGACCTCACCATCGCGACGATGACCCTTCAACTCATGCGGGATAACCGCTGCACCATGCCCGCGCGGGCACCGGTCGCGGCTGCCTACATGAGCGCGGCCCTCTCTTGCGCGACTGCCCGGCTGCGCAGCCCGGCGCGCGCGGCTGGTGAAGCTGGCCCGCCCGACTGCAATCGCGATACGTGGACGCGGGCTGAGTAGGCTACTCGCGCCGCCCGTTTATGCGCCGCCAGCCGGGCGGGTCATCGAGGTGCCACCGGAAAACCCGGTTCTCGATGTGCTCGCAGTTAGGGCCGGTAGGGTTGTGCGTTTCGCGGATGTATTGGACCTCTTCACGTGCGGGCAGAACGTTGAGGGTCACGTGGGTGCAGCCCGGCGCGGGCGGGTTGCTGCGCACGACGATGAGGCTCGGCGTCCAACTCACAACGGGCCACGTTTCTAGGTTCGGCTCCCCAATGTGGCGGGGCCCTATCTCCCCAAAATCAACTAGGGTGCAGCGCATGCTTTGCTCGTCGCATTGCCCGCCAAGGTAGTTGTTGGGCCGTCCGATATTCTCGCCCGCTATCGCCCCGGCAAACGCGACGTAGCCTTGGCCGGGTGCGGCCCGCGAATGATGAAAGCGCTTTTGCGGGAAAAGAATTTCAGTGTGAACTGGGTTGGTCTCCAGCCAATACACACCGGCACTGGCGAGGACCGCCGCGACCGCAAACCCGGCAAGGAAACTCCGCCTGTGCACCCCGCCGCTCCCCCTCGCGGTGGAGGCTACGCGGAGCGGCCTACGAAGTCGAGTTCGGCTTGCCGTGAGCGTCGGTAGCGTCTTCGGCGGAGGCAAAGTCCGGTGACTATCGCGGAAGATAGGCGAAAACGGACGTGCCCGACTGGCGCAGGGTCGGTGTGGGCACGTCGATTAGCGGCGACTTCCACGTGAGCCGGTTCATGTCGTTGAGGTTTACGTCGCCCCTGAGGAAGCGGTTTTCGATGAAGGTGAAGGGGCTCGCATCGGCGGCAATGACGAGGTGTCGAGCTTGGCGCACCACTGCGTCGTTCAAGGCAAGCTCAAGGGCTTTGTTCTTCTGAGTCCGAAAGGCGTTGATGGTTTCGGGCCGATTGGCCGCGATGAAGAAAGTCGTCGGCGAAGTTGGCAGCGCGATGAACCCGTCTTTGTGCCCGGCGCCGTCGCTCACCATGACGGGCGAGTCGCTCGTCATCAGGCCGCAACGGAGATCGTCGAGACGCCCAAAACCCCAGTGCATTCGGGCGAGGGCATTGCCAATCAACTCCGAGTCCATCAAATCTTTGAGAAGCACCGCGAGGTTCTCATCGACGCGGCTCTTCCCCTCGGGAGAGGCGGCATATTCTTCGTAGGTCTCAGGGTCGCTCGGCCCACGCACCTCCGCCCATCGGAGCTTGATGTCGGCGAGCACCTCGACCTCGCGCTCGGCGAGTTGCCGCCGCATTATCTCGACGCGGTAGGGCGACCGGTGGAGGAGGGACATCAGGAAGCGAATCCACCCGTCGCGAAGGCGGTCGTCGGCGGGCGAGGTCCGATGCTCTTCAAGGAACGTGAGCGCCCGAGCAGCATCGTTATCGATCATGCTGAGGAACCCACTTTCGAGTTCCTGCCGGGCCTCTTCATCCTCGCGCGTTTTGATCGAGTAAAGTTCGCGCTCGAAGCCAGTTTGGGAAGGGAATTTGCGCCGCGTGACGAGGGCCTTGTGCGGGCGGCGAAACTCGGTGAGCCTCCCATCGGCACCAACCCACCGGCGCAGATAGAACTCGGGAAGGAAGTGATGCTTCTTCGGGTTCGACATCCTGCCCCGTGGCGGTCTGGCTCTGGGCAAATCCGGTCTAGACCGGGTTTTTCTTTGCGCCGCGCAAACAAACGCGTAAATTGAAACGCGGATAGGTCGGCGGTGCCTCGCTGCCCTTTTGGAAGGGGCCGCGTCTCGAATTGGTCGCCGACCTATCCGCTTGCACCACCCGCGAACGACATTTGGAGTGTCACACTCGGGTAGCGCCACATTCCATTATACGGGCGCGAATCACCCCTAGGTAGAGGGTAAACGACTTATCCACGGGGTATTGGCGCAAAAGGGTGTGGAGAGAGCGTGGTTTCCTGTCGAGAGAAGCCCCGCAGCTCTCTAGGCGACGCTAGTCGGCGAGCCGCCTGAGGGGATGCGTCCGTCTTGCTGCGGGCTTTGCTCATGATTTCAGAATGACACGGGGCGCTTCACGCTGCCACAGAGGACGAATGTACGACTTCCAAATCGAAGCCCCCGACAAGCCTGAGCTCTGGCGTCAGCTCGTCGCGGCCGCCGACGCGCTGACCGAGGGCGAGCCGGATGCAGTCGCGAACATGGCGAACGTCGCGGCCTTGCTGTGGGAGAGCCTGCCGGATCTCAACTGGGCGGGCTTCTATCGAAACCTTGACGGCGAGCTCGTGCTGGGGCCGTTCCAAGGGCGGGCGGCGTGCATCCGAATCCCGTTCGGCAAGGGGGTGTGCGGCACGGCGGCGGCGACCCTCGAGCCGCAATGCATCGAGGACGTCCATGCCTTTCCCGGCCACATCGCCTGCGACGCCGCCTCCGTCTCCGAGCTGGTGGTGCCGGTCGTCGGCGCCGACGGGGCTCTGATCGCGGTGATCGACCTCGACAGCCCGAGCCGCGCGCGCTTCGATCAGGAAGACGTCGCGGGCTGTCTCGAATTGGCACGGCGGCTTTCGGACCGTCTGGGCGGCGTAGCAAAGGGCAGTTTCGGGAGTTAATGGATCGTCAATGCGGCCCCGGCCCGGCCCGGGAACCGACGCCAATGAGGGACATGATCCATGAGGAAGCTCGCTCTCGTCTCGCTCGCAGCGCTCGCCGCCGCGGCTCTTCCCGCCGCCGCTTCGGCCCAGCCCCGCGCCGGCCACAGCTGGGGCCAGGGAGGCCAGCAGGGCCAGCGCGTCATCGTCCGCCACGGCGGGCCGGGCGCCGGCATGCAGCATGGCGACCGGCGCGATTCCCGCCACATCCGCCGCTTCGACCGCGGCCATTTCGTCCCGCAATTCTGGTGGGGCCCGCAATTCCAGGTCAATCGCTGGCAGATGTATGGCTTTCCGCAGCCGATGCCGGGCCATCGCTGGGTGCGCTATTATGACGACGCCTACATGATCGACGGCCGCGGCCGCGTCCATGAGGGCCGCTACGGGCTCGACTGGGACCGTTACGGCGACCGCTGGAGCCGCGACGAAACCGGCATCCCGATGTACGACGGCGACGGCGACTGGCAGCCGGGCGCGCGCGACCACGAATATGCCGAGGAGGGCTACCAGCATCGCGGCCGCGGCGGCGGCTGGGACTATAGCGAATACGGCCCCGGCCCGGCGTCCTCCTGCGCGCCGCGGCGCCGCGGCCCGTGCGGCGGCCCTGCGCCCCATCCCGGCCCATCGGGCGGCTACGGTTACGGTGGCGGCTACGGTGCCGGCTACGGTTATGGTGCGGCTTACGGCTATGTCTGCTGCGCGACGGTGACGATCACCGAGACGATCGTCGAGACCGGCGGCAGCAGCTATTCCGAGGAAGTGGTCGAGGAGGAGGTGGTCCGCCAGCGCGTCCGCCGTCCCGCCTGCTGCCGCCCCGCTCCGCGGCCGCGCCGGCCGGTCCGCGGCGAGCGCGGCTGAGGCTCAGCTCTCGCCGCCGCCGGTCTCGTCGCCGAGGCCCTGCGGCACGATGATCAGCGGGCAGGGCAAGGTTCCCGCGGCTGCCCCGGCGAAGTGGCTGACCAACGGACCCGGCCCGCTTTCGGCGGCCGCGCCGAGCACCAGAGCCGCGATCTCGTCATTCTCCCTGAGGAGGTCGGCGATCAGCTTCACCGGCTCGCCCTCCCGGACCAGGATCGAGGGGCGCACGCCGGCTTCCTCGATGATCGCGCCCGATGCCTGCAGCACCGCCGCCTCCGCGCGCAGCCGCGCCTCCTCCTCGATCGCCGCCTGGACGCCGCCCCACTGGACGAACTCCTGTGGCGGGATCAGCGCCAGGATGACGACGCCGAGGCCGTTCTTCGCCGCCCGCCGCGCTGCCCAGCGCAGCGCGACCGCACCCTCTGCGGTCTCGTCCATCACGACCAGATAGGAGCGCATGAATTCCCTTCCGCGGGCCCGTCCCCGGTGGCCTAGCTGCGCCAGATGGCGTTTGCACGCAAGCCTCGCCCCTTCGGCCGGCCGCGGGCGGCCGCTCAGGACAAGCCTTGACCGTGGGCACAGCTTTGGGGTTGAGGCGTAGGCGAGGTCGACGAAGGATTTCCGATGGCCATAGAATTGAAGATGCCGGCCCTCTCGCCGACGATGGAGGAGGGCACGCTCGCCAAATGGCTGGTCAAGGAAGGCGACGCGGTCGCGGCCGGCGACGTCCTCGCCGAGATCGAGACCGACAAGGCGACCATGGAGTTCGAGGCGGTCGACGAGGGCATTATCGCGAAGATCCTGGTCGCCGAGGGCACGGACGAAGTGAAGGTCGGCACCGTCATCGCGCTGATCGCAGGCGAGGGCGAAGAGGTTGCTGCACCTGCACCTGCACCTGCACCTGCACCTGCACCTGCACCTGCACCTGCACCTGCA
>DASQKE010000309.1:0-5515 GCA_035630675.1 Allosphingosinicella sp. | reverse complement strand
CCGGCGACGGGTCAGGGGCCGACGTCGCTGACCCGGGGCCGCACCGACGGACGCTGCCGCGCCGCCAGGCCGAGCGCCTGCGCGACCATCTCGTCCCAGCCATAGGGGTCGGGCCGGAACAGCAGCCGCCCGCTGCGGTCGAGATAGACGCTGTGATAGAGCAGCCGCACCGGAATCGGGTCGCGCAGCTGGACCGCGCCTTCCTGCGGCTTGTCCTCGTCGTCCCGGCGCGCGAGCGCCCGGTCGAACTGCGGCCTGACGCCGTCGTGCTCGGCGAGCATCGCCGCGAAGCCAATCGCGTCCTGAACGCGCACGCAGCCGTGGCTCATATGCCGTTCGGCGCGCGCGAAGCCGGCTTTGGCGGGCGTGTCGTGAAGATAGATTGCGTGGCGGTTGCTCATGTCGAGCTTGACCAGGCCGAGCGCCGATTCCGGCCCCGGTTCCTGGACGAGGCGGCCGCCCCGGTTGCGGGTGAAATTGTTGCGTTCGAGATAGGCGGCGCCCTTGGGCAGCAGCTCTTCCTGCTCGATCGATTCCGGCACCGTCCAGGGCGGGTTCGCGACCAGGCGGACGATCGGCGACTGCAGCGGCGGCGTCTCCCATTCGGGCTGGCCGACCATCACCCGGCGGGTGTCGGCGAGCTGGCCGTCGCGATGATAAGCGAGGAAGGCCGCCGCCGTGTTGACGTCGATCCGGGTCTTTGGCGCGGTGCGGGCGAGCCAGCGCCGCCGCTCGAGATTGACCGCGAGCTGGCGGGCGCGGTCGCGCGCCGTGGCGTTGAGGATGTCGAGCGTGCCGCTGCCGATCACGCCGTCCGGGCTGATCCCATAATCCTCCTGCACCCGGCGCACGGCCGCGGCCATCTCCTCGGTGTAAAGGGTCGGCTCGGCCGCCGGCGGGGCGGACTGCTTCTGCTTAGGCTGCTGCCCCCCGGTCGGCTGTGCCGGCGCCGGCGCGGGCGCGGCCGGGGCGGCGAGATAGCCGTGGCTCCGAAGCGCCGCGACGATTCCGGGGATGCGCGGGTCGCGGTCGCCGACGCGCATGCCGCGTCCTGCGGCGACGGCCGGCGCCTGCTCGCGTGACGCCGCCTCGCTGTAGCGCAGATAGGCTTCGGAGAGGGCCCGATACTCCGCGTCCTGCGGAGCGAGGCCGCCGAGCCATTCGCCGACATTGCCGCGCTCCACGGCCTGCGCGAGGCCGGCGGCGACGTCCGCCTCCGGGCGCGGAATCTCGTAGACCTCGTGCAGGCGCGCCGGATCGGTCTGGCCGCGGGCGAGCACGTCGGCAAAGCCGATCGCGGCGAGGCTCAAGGCCGCCTCGCGCGCCGCCGCGCCCGAGGCGCCCTCGACCTCGCGAAGGTATCGACGCGGATCGAGGCCGTGGCGGTCGGCGCCGCGGAGCGAAGCGACCAAAGCCTGCTCCTGCGCGCCGTTCCAGGCGGCGCGCCATTGCCGCGCCTCGTAGAAGCGCCGCACGCGCTCGTCGCTGACGGCTGCCCTCAGTTCCTCGGCCGAGACTTGCGGCGCGGCCGCGTCGGCGCCCGCGCCGCCGCTTTCGCCGCCGCCCGTCGAGATGTCGCAGCCGGCAATCGCCAGCATCGCCGCCGCTGTCGCGGCCCTCAGTCTTGCCTTCACGAACGCTCCACCCAACGCATTATTGTCTGCCGCCGCAAACGTCCCGCGCGAGCGCCGCGTTCCCCGCTTGCGCTTAACCGATGTTTATCCATTGCCGTGCATAGCGCTCACGACCAATCCGTGCGGGAGCCGCATCTTGAGAAAAGCGCATCTTGCCATTCTGCCGACCCCCGACGGCCGCAGCGCCGAGCGGCGCATCGTCAACCTCGCCGCGAGCCTGCGCGAGCCCGGCGCCAGCCTCGCCGAGGCCGAAGTCGTCGACCTTTCCGTCACCGGCTTCGGCGCGGAGACCGACGCCACGCTCGAGCCCGGCGCGATCGTCTGGCTCAAGCTTCCGGGGCTCGAGCCGACGAACTGCCGCGTGGTCTGGGTCGACGGCCGCAACGCGGGCTTCGAATTCCTGTGCCCGCTCCACCCCGCCACGCTCGACACGATCACCGCCGCGGGCCGCACGACGACTCCGATCAAGCGCCATTTCGGAGCCGGCGCGATGCGTCCGAGCGGCGGCCTCAGGCCCCGTTAGGGCTCTAGCCCGGATCCCTGACGACCTCTCCCGTCGCCGGGTCGACGGCGAGCGCGCGGCAGCGCGCGATCTCCGCCTGGACGTCCGCCCCCTTGGCGAACCCGCCCGAGGCGAGCCGCTCGAGGCATTGGATTTCGCGATTCTTGAGATCGATGAACAGTTGACGCTGCGCCTGGCGCTCTCCGGCGCCGCTTTGCTCCCACAGATCGCGCGCGTGCGGCGCCAGCGCGACGAGCGCGATCCCGGCGATGCCGGCGGCGAGCAATCTGGTCCGGTGCGCCATCGCGCCCGCCTCTAGGGTCCGTTGCGCGCGAACGCCAGCGGGCGGGAGCGGGCGCCTGCCGGCCAAGTCCTTGTTCCGGCTGCACGCCTCCGCTTTGGCGGCGAAATGGATCATGATCCGCTTCTGGGGCCGACGCGGCTTCGCTATGGCGCGGCATCGGCCGACCGCCAGCGGAGTCCAGGATTGTTCACGCCCATCATCTTGCGCGGTCGTTGCGACCGGTTCCATGCCGTCGAGCGCGCCGCCGAGCAGGTCCTCGCCGGCCTCGACGATCTCGGCCAGCACCAGGCCGCCGCTTATGTCGCGATGGCGCTCGACGCTATGCGTCGGGCGTGCTCGGATGGGCCGCCGACTGACTGATGAACGCGACCATCTTGCCGCGACCGCGATCGGTAAGCTTGAGATAGGCGCTGCGCGCGTCGCTCGGATGCTGGGCGCGGGTGGCGAGCCGGACCTCGATCAGATGCGCGATGTGCCTCAGCGCGGTCGATTGCGGGACGCCGGCGGCGACGCAGGCGCTCTTGATGGTGACGTTGCGCCCCTCCTCGGCGGCGACGAACAATTCGAGCAGGATGTTCCAGGCGGGGTTCGGGAACAGGTCGCGGCCGAACAGGCGGTCGCGCGCGCGGCGCCCCGCCGACAGCCGCAGCGCCTCGGCGAGCAGCCCGGCCGGCGGCAGCGGCGGCACGGAGCCCAGCCGCTCCTGCGGCTCGCACATCGTGCGGCGCAGATGCTCGGCCGGATCGGCGACCGCATCGCCCGAGCTGCGCAGCTGATCCCAATCGAACTCGTCGGGAAGGGAGTCGCGAGAGGCGCCGTCCATCAGCGCGCTCCGGCCGCGTCGCCGGAGCGTCCGGCCCGTTCCTGATCGCCGAGACCCAAGTCCACGGTCGTCATTATCCCTGTCGCGTCCGCCGACTCGTGGCGGCAAGTCCTTGAACTACAATAGCCACGGCTTGCGGCGCCCGTCCACTGTTTCACCGCGGAGACGCGAAACCGGTCGCGGCGATGCCGTAGCGGAAGGCGCCCGGAAGTCAGCAGTGGCGGGGGACGGGACGCTCGCGGCACATCGACCGTCGAGCAAGATGGTGCCCCTTATCGGACTAAACCTTTGACTCCATCATTACGGTGGCAAGGAAAGCGGATCGTGTTTGCGTGCCTTCGCAGGAGGTTCCAACGCCGATCAGGGTTCCCCGCCCGCCCCCTGCCGCCACCTTTGCTCGAAAGAGGCGATTGTCGGATTGAACCTCAACGTCCCTCGTCGCGACGACCTACGACCGGCTTGACGTAGACCGCCTTGCCCCGCTCGCCGGGAAGGCGACCGAATTCGACCGCACCCCCGCTCACCATCCATTGCCAGACCTCAAGCGGCACATCTGCGATGTGGACGTAGGTATCTGGGCAGGTCTCTGAATGTAAGAACGCGAAGCTCGGCTTCCGACCTCCTTCTTTCATGTAACCGAAATGGGTTTCTACCTCGCCAACGCCTACCGCATCCGACCGTGCGCTGGTGCTAAGCAATGACAGAATATAACAATGAACGTCGCGTGCAGGACCGTTCGGGTATCGCGAACCAAGCACAGACAAGGGGCCAAGATACTTGACCAAATGGTCAACCAGCTTTCTATCTATGTCCGATCGTTGAATTGAGTTTAGATATGTGCGTAATTGCTCGACCGACTCCTCCGCATCGCTAAAGTTATCATGTCGAAGATGATATTCCATCGACCGACCGAAAAGCTGAACACGAAGGTCTACGAGCTTAATTTTCTCCGACATTGGCGTACCCAGAGCTTCGGCTTGGTCGAGATATTTCGCTGCAGCGGTGAAATTACAACGTATTAGCTCGTTGCGTGCGGCTTCGCGAAAAAGTATAGCGTCGTTACCCGCCAAGCGCATGGACTCCTCAAATTCCAACGCCGCCCGATCATTCTCATTGAGCCTCAAAAGAAGGCCTCCAAAAAAGAAGTGCAGTTGAAATTCGTCTGGAGCCAGTTCTATGGCGGCCTCATATGCAGATATCGCCCGTGACCAGTCGTTCTGGCTAAGAGCCAATAGAGCCTCGGCTTTAAAGCACTCAAAGTATGTAGGATCTATTGCTTTCGCTTCCCGTAAAAGGTCCTCCGCAAGCTCAAATTCCTCGCCCTCCGCATACTGCATAATTCGTCTTAGCTTTTTTACAGCTAACATTTGAGCTCGTGAAGTCACTTTGTAAGTGTGCCTTGAATAAAGCCGGAGAGGCTTGGCTTCGTTGCTCTTGAAAGTCCGCCTCAAGGCGACGATAGTTTGCTAGAATTTTCTCAGTAATCTCAGCCCGCGGAGGGATTAGTCGGTGGACGTAGCTGCGGGCAAATGCGCGGATGCCAAAGACCTGACTTCCCTCGTCTGACGCGGCGGCATCTACGAGGCCCATACGAGACACCTCAGCCAGTCCATCAGCCACCTGGGTGGGAGAAAGTCTTCCCACGTGCGCCATCACGCCGGGAGATGCGCGAGATGGGAGCGTCGCCAAGACAACCATCACAGCCTGCGCCTCTTCGCCAAGATTCAGAATGACGTTGTCGAGGCAGAAGCGCAGCGCCGTCTCGGGAGCTGCCACAATCCGCTCAGGCTGGAGCCCTGATTGAACTCCCAGCACAAACCACTTAATGAGAAGCGGCTTGTACGAGAGCTGCCGAAGGTACCGGGACCTATCCTCGTCACGGATGCCAGTGAGATGATGTGCCGCGTAGGCATCAACCAATCGTCTGAAGTACACTTCAGCATCTTGCGGTGAGAACTCACCCACCAAGACAGTAAGATCCGAACCTATCGGCTTGCGTGACGTAAATAGGATTTTGCTCTCACCGGGAACCTCCTCCGCCAACTCGGCTATCTCGTTGCCAACGATCGTCTCGTAGTTATCGACTACTAATAATGCCTTATTTTCTCGTAGAAAGTGCATCAGACGATGCTTGGTGTCACCGGTCGAAGCCTCAAGGACGGCAGCGGCCTCCATTATGTCGAGCGCCTTTGTCGCAATGTTTTGGATTTCTCGAATACCCGTAATCTGCAGCTCTGACGTTTTCGCAGACA
>DASQKE010000308.1:0-6382 GCA_035630675.1 Allosphingosinicella sp. | reverse complement strand
AGGTGTTGTCCGGGCCGGCGTCGACTATGACGAACGGCGCACGCGCATCTTCTACCGCGCCACCGCCGATGCGCCGCTGCGCCTGGTCGACAGCCAGCGCGTCGTCCGCGACGAGAGCGTCATCGACATGATCCGCTTCGTCGCCAATACCGAGCGCGGCATCGTCGTCAGCAACGCCGACACCGGCCGCTTCGCGATCTACGAATATGACTTCGCCGCGGACGTTCGGGGCCCGGCGATATTCGCGCATCCCGAGGTGGATGTGACGCGGGCGGTGATCGGCCGCGACGGGACCGTCGAAGGGGTCGTCTACGAAGACGACCGGCCGCGAACGCACTGGTTCAATCCCGCCCTCGGCGAGATCCAGCGCTCGATCGACCGCACCTTCCCGGACCGCACCAACGTCATCGTCAACCGGAGCCGCGACGGCAACCGGATGCTGATCTGGTCGTCGGCCGCCGACGATCCGGGCACCTATTATGTCTACGACCGGGCGGCGCGAAGGATGGAGACCTTCGCAAGCCCGCTCGACTCCCTCCAGGAGCTTCGCTTCGCGCCGGTGCGCCACGTCGAGTATCCGAGCCGCGACGGCGTTTCGATCCGCGCCTATCTGACGCTGCCGCCGGGGCGGGGCGAGCGCGGCCTGCCGCTCGTCGTCCTCCCGCACGGTGGTCCGTTCCTGCGCGACAGCTGGATCTTCGATCAGGATGTGCAGATGCTCGCGAGCCGCGGCTATGCGGTGCTCCAGCCCAATTTTCGCGGTTCGACCGGTTATGGGCGCGACTTCGTCGAGCGCGGCTACGGGCAGCTCGGCTTGGGCATGATCGACGATATCGACGACGGTGTCGAATGGCTGGTGCGCGAAGGCGTCGCCGATGCCAGGCGCGTGTGCATCATGGGCTTCTCCTATGGCGGCTATGCCGCGACCTGGGCGGCGATGCGCAGCCCGGAGCGCTATCGCTGCGCGATCAGCTGGGCCGGGCCGAGCGACTTGCGGGCGATGCTGCGCTACAACAGCCGCAGCTTCATCCCCGATCGCTACGTCCGCCAGATCCGCCGCCAGCTCCACGGCGAGGACCGCGTCGATCTCGGCACGGTCTCGCCGTTGCGCCAGACCGTGCGGCTGCGCGTCCCGCTGCTGATCGCCCATGGCGAACGCGACGTCATCGTTCCCGTAGCGCATTCGCGCGACCTGGTCGCGGCGCTGACGCGGCGCAACGCACCGAACATAGAGTCGGTCTTCTATCCAAAGGCGGGCCATTCCTTCACCAGCCCGGAGGAGAGGATCGATTTCTACCGCCGGGTCGAAGCCTTCCTGACGCGCCACAACCCCGCGCAGCCGCCGGCGAACTGACACACGCTCCGCGCGGCCTCTTGTTCGTCGACGAGCGCTCGCCTTCCCTTTTCGCGGCCGGGACGTTAAAGCGGCGCGATTTTTCAGCTGGAGAGCAACGGGTTTGGCAAAGGAAGAACTTCTCGAGATGCGCGGGCAGGTCGTCGAGCTGCTGCCCAACGCGATGTTCCGCGTCCGCCTCGAAAACGATCATGAGGTCCTCGGCCATACCGCCGGCAAGATGCGCAAGAACCGCATCCGAGTGCTCGTCGGCGACGAAGTGCTCGTCGAGCTGACGCCCTACGACCTCACCAAAGGTCGGATCACCTATCGCTTCAAATAAGGGGGGAAGTCCGCCGATGCGGCTCGTCCTCGCCTCCGCCAGCCCGCGACGGCTCGAGCTGCTGAAGCGGCTCGGAATCGTCCCCGACGAGGTCGCACCGGCCGCGATCGACGAGGCGCCGCGCAAGGCCGAACTGCCGGCGCGCTACGCCTGCCGCATGGCCGCGGAGAAAGCGGCGGCCGTGCCGCGGCCCGGAGCGCTGGTCCTGGCCGCGGACACGGTGGTCGCGGCGGGACGGCGCATACTCCCCAAGACCGAGGACGAGGACGCCGCCCGTGCCGCTTTGTCGCTGCTTTCGGGGCGGCGCCATCGCGTGCTTTCGGCGGTGACTCTGGTCGATCAGGGTGGACGCGCGCGCCACCGCCTCTCGACCTCGATCGTCTCCTTCAAGCGCCTCTCGGAGGAGGAGCTCGCGGCCTATCTGGCGTCGGGCGAATGGCGGGGCAAAGCGGGCGGCTATGCGATCCAGGGCCGCGCCGAGGCCTTGGTCCGCGCCATCTCCGGCAGCCATTCCGGCGTCGTCGGTCTGCCGCTGCACGAAACGCGCGCACTGCTCCGCGCCGCCGGCTATCCGCTTGGCTGAGTGGCTGTACGAGGAGGGGATCGGCGAGAATCGCGCGGTCCTGGTCGAGGAGGGCCGGATCCTCGAAGCCGCGATCGAGCTGCCCGGCCTCCCCGCCGGCACCATCGCCGAGGCGCGGCTCGCGAAGATCCTGGTTCCCGGCCGGCGCGGCCTCGCCTCGCTCGCGGGAGGCGAGGAGGCGATGGTCGAACCGGTGCCCGCCTCGCTGACCGAGGGCCAGGCGTTGCGCGTGGAGATCGTTCGCGAAGCGATCGCCGAGCCGGGGCGGCCGAAGCTCGCCAGGGCGCGCGCGACCGAGCAGGCGCCGCGGCGGGGCCCGGGCCTGCGTGAGCGCATCGGCAGCCCGCCGCTCCACCCGCCCCACGGCCTCGACCGCTTCGAGGAGTCCGGCTGGTCCGAGCTGCTCGAAGAGGCAGCGAGCGGCGAGATCGCTTTTGCCGGCGGCGCGCTGCGAATGAGCCTGACGCCCGCCATGACCCTGTTCGACGTCGACGGCGCGCTGCCGCCCGCCGAGCTCGCCGCCGCCGGGGCCGCCGCCGCCGCGCGCGCGATCCGCCGCTTCGGCATCGGCGGCTCGATCGGGATCGACCTCCCGACCCTGCCGTCCCGCGCCGACCGGCAGCGCGCCGCCGAGGCGCTCGACGCAGTCCTGCCTCATCCCTTTGAGCGCACCGCGGTCAACGGCTTCGGCTTCCTCCAGGTCGTCCGCCGCCGCGAGCGTGCCTCGATCGCGGAGATCGTGCAGCACGACCGGGCCGGGGCCGCCGCGCGGGCGCTGTTGCGGCGCGCGGAACGCACGCCGGGCGCCGGCGAACGCAGGATCCGCGCCGCACCGGCGGTGATTGCCCGGATCGAGGCCGGTGCGGGCTGGATCGAGGCGCTCGAACGGCGCATCGGAGCGCCGCTGCGCTTGCGCTCGGACCCGGAGCTTCCCATCTGGGGCGGCGATGTCCAGAGCACCCACAGCTGATCGCCGCCGCGGCGCGAACGCCTGCCCGGTCTGCGCAAAACCCGCGGACGCCACGGCTCACGCGCCCTTCTGCTCGCAGGGCTGCCGCGACCGCGACCTGCTCCACTGGCTCGGCGACTCCTATCGCGTTCCGGGCCCGCCCGCGGGGCTGGACAGCGAGGCTTGAGCCCCCCTATAGGCGCTCGACTTTCCGCACCGCGGGAAATGCCCAGGTAGCTCAGTTGGTAGAGCACGTGACTGAAAATCACGGTGTCGGCGGTTCAATTCCGTCCCTGGGCACCATATCCTCCCGCCGCCTCAGGTCGGGTCGACCACGCCCATCTCGATCATCCGCAGCGCCGTCATCGACGGCATGAAGAAATAGTCGCCGCCGCGGGTCTGCACCCATTGCTTGAGCCCGGTCGCGATGAAGGGCGGATTGCCCGAGGCCGGATCGGCCGGGATGGTGAACTTCGCGTCCGCGTCATGATTGCCGATCAGCGGGCAGGTGTCGTTCCCCGCGTTCGAATCGAGGCCGTAGTTCAGCCATTGCTGCTGCACGAACTCGAACTGGCGCTGTAGGCTGGCGCAAAGTGCGAGCATGACGATGCCCTGCTCCTCCTCGTCCTTCCCCGGCGTCCCGTAAGGCAGGCCGCGGCGCAGGATCCGGCGCCGGTTGTTGAGCGTCGATCCCAGGCGCGAGGCGGGCTTTGGATTGTCGGCACGCGGATCGAGCATGTCGCGGGTGTTGACGCGGCGCATATGGGAGGTCGCCGGACATTTGGTGCCCGCCTCGTCGTCCCGGTAGCTGAAGCCGACGAGCCGGCGCTGCCGCTCGCCGTCGTTGCGGACGCGGTGGAGGTCGTCGGGCGGGTAATCCTCGTTGAACTTCACCCAGTCCGCCCAGGTGGGTGCCGCGCTCAGCGGCACGCCGTCCGTCCAGCGACCGGCCATCTTGGCAAGCAGCGTCTCGCGCGCTTCTTCGGCGCTCCCGAGCCGCCAGGCGACGCGCAGCCGCTCGGCCGTCTCGTCGACCCAGGTCTTGAAGGCGGCGACGTCCTGGTTGAGCTTGCGGTAGGCGAAGAAGGTGCCGTTTCGGCTGAAGTCGAGCGGCATGGCGGCGCCCGGCACTTCCTGCGCCTCGTCCGGCCAGCCGAGCAGGAACTCGCCCGTCGCGAGCGGCCGCCATTTGCCTTCGCCGTCGGTCGCGCCGAAGCCGACCGCCCGCGCCTTCTCGGCGCCCTGGGGATACTGCCCCTCGAACACCGGATCGCCGATCCCGTCGGTATAGCCGAAATGCTCCTTGGCGCAGGGCAGGCCCTTCGAATCCTTGAGCGCGGACAGGCACTGCCAATCCGCGTTCGGACCGCGATGGCCGGAGAGGAGCCGGACGCCGGCCCCATCTCCGCACATGCCCGCGATCTCGGCGCAGACCTGGTCCAGCTCCGGCACCGGCTCGCCGTCCGGGCCCATCTCGGCATTGAGCATGACGAGGATATGGACGCCCGCGTTCGCCCGTTCGCCGCGCCAGACCGAATCCCAGTTGGCGAGCCTGTTCTCTTTCGTATCGTCGCCGAGGATGTTGCAGCGCGCGGCCATGCCGTCGATAAACTCGTCGGGAAGGCCGCGCAGCGTCCGCGTCGGCACCTTCAAGGCAAGGAGCCCGCCGAACGTGAAGGCGAGGTTGATCGTCACTTTCGGCCGCTCGACCTCCTTGCGGCCGGTCGGGATGTCCTTCGAGCGCGACTTCCAGCGCAATGCGGTGGTGACGCGCGACCGCAGCGCTTCGACGAAACGCCGGCCGCCTTTGGGATCGGTCACCGTGAACAGGCCGAAGCGCCCGAACGGGAAGCCGAGCCGGCCGTAGGCGGTGAGGATGTTCCCCTGGAGATCCGCGAGCTCGAGCTCGACCGGGCAGCCTTTCTGGTTCATGACTTCACCACCCCCGCCGCCTGGGTCGGCCCATCCACGTCCGCCGGCTTCATCTCGTCCAGGAAACGGCCGAACGCGGCGTGCAGCGCCTCGGGCGAAGCGCCCTGCTGCGCGATCGCGAAGCGGACGAAATGCTGCTGGAGATAGGCGCTCTTGAGCACGCTCTTGAGATCGCTGTTCGGCGCCGTCGGCCAGGCGCGGGCGCCGCGGCTCATGATCAGGCGGTAGATCGCGTAAAGCGCGGCGGCCGCGCCGAGCAGGATCGCCGGAAGCCACACATGCCATCCGCCGCCCCATTCGCGTGCGATCAGCCAGGCGGCCAGCAGGAAGAGGCCCAGGACGACGAGCCCCTGCGCGGCGATGCGCGCCGCCGAAAGCGTGGGGATGGGCGGCGGATCGATCCAATAATCGTTGAACGGCATCGTCGTCTCGATCTGGCCGCGCGCGAGATAAGCGGCGAAGGTCGCCTCGTCGTGAACGTTCTCGAATTCCGAGCAGGAGCCGAAAACGGCTCGCAGCTCGGGCTCCATCACGCGCCACAATTCGCGAGACCAGCTGTCGCGGCATGAATCCCCGCCGTCCGCCGCGTCGAAATCGGCGGCGAGGAGGAGCCAGGGCTGGGCGAGATGATCGACCGGCTGGTGGGCGAGGAGATTTACGCTCTTGATCGCCTGCACGATCGCATTCTGGGTGTCGCGGCCGTTGAAGGCGGTGTCGTCGATCACCGCGAGGCGGGCGAAATGCGTCCGCCGGCAGCGCGCGAACGGGCTCCTCCGCTCCTCGGGATCGCCATATTCGCTGCTGTTGGGGAGCGTGGCCAGCGCTTCGCGCACGACGTGGCTCGGCGCCGTCCAGACGTCGTTCGGGCGGCATTCGGGCGTCAGCCGGATCGGGAACAGGCCGGTGAAGAAATAATGGCCGCCGTCGAACGTGGGCATCAGCCGTTCTCCGCATAGGCCGCGGCGGCTTCGGCGCGGGCATGGGGCCATGCGCGCTCGACGAAAGGCGCGCGATTCTTGTCGGCGGCGGCGGTGTCGTTGGAGGCGACCGGCGCATCGCCATGCGCGCCGAGCTCGTTCTGGACCTCGACGAGGCGCTTGCGATAGGCCTGCGCGAACGCGTCCGGGCTCATCCGGGCGTGATCGTCGGCGAGCGCGAGGAGCGCGCGGCGGACGCGAAGCGCCGACTTGATGTCGCGCAGTGCGGCGCCCGGCGTCGCGTCGTAATAATAATCGGTGTCGA
>DASQKE010000307.1:0-2871 GCA_035630675.1 Allosphingosinicella sp. | reverse complement strand
GCTCGGTGATGATGTCGATGGGGCCGAGCTTCGGCGAGTGGCTGCCCTACGACCGGATCCCCCCGATCATGCGCGAGGCGATGATCGCGGTCGAGGATCGGCGCTATCGCTCGCACCCCGGCATCGATCCGATCGGCCTCGGCCGAGCGGCGGGCGTGCGGATGTCGAGCGGCCGCTGGACGCAGGGCGGCTCGACCATCACCCAGCAGCTCGCGCGCAACATCTTCCTCGACAATACGCGCACCTTCGGCCGCAAGATCCGGGAGGGCATCCTCGCGCTCGCGCTCGAATGGCGCTTCTCGAAGGACCAGATCCTCGAACTGTACCTCAACCGCGTCTATTTCGGCGGCGGCGCCTACGGGATCGACGCCGCGTCGCGCCGCTTCTTCGGCCATCCCGCGAGCCAATTGTCGATCGCCGAGGCGGCGATCATCGCCGGCCTCGTCAAGGCGCCGTCCAATTATTCGCCGACCGCCGACGCCGAGGCCGCGCGCTCGCGCGCCGGCGTCGTCATCCAGCTGATGCGCGAGAATGAGACGATCACCGCCGCCCAGGCGGCGTCTGCCGATCCGCGCCAGGTCCGGCTCGTGCCCAATCCCGAGCGCACCGACATCGCGCGCTACTTCACCGACTGGGCGCTGCCGCAGCTCGACATGCTGATCGACGAGACGGTCCAGCCGCTCGACGTCTGGACGACGCTCGACCCCAATCTGCAGCGCGCCGCCCACGCCGCGATCAACGCCAATGCGCCGCGCGGGGCGCAGGGCGCGCTGGTTTCGCTCGACCGCGACGGCGCCGTGCGGGCGCTGATCGGCGGCCGCGATTATGTGAGCTCGAGCTACAACCGCGCCACCCAGGCGACGCGCCAGCCCGGCTCCGCCTTCAAATTGTTCGTCTACCTCTCGGCACTGGAGTCCGGATACACGCCCGTCTCGACCGTGAACGACGCGCCGCTCACCATCGCCGGCTGGAGCCCGCGCAACGACAGCGGCCGCTATTCCGGCCAGGTCAATTTGCGCCAGGCGCTGGCCTTTTCGATCAACACGGTGGCGGTGCGCCTCGCCCAGGACGTCGGCACCCGCACCGTCGCCGACATGGCGCAGCGGTTCGGGATCACGACCCGGGTCAACACCAACCCGTCAATGGCGTTGGGCACGTCCGAAGTGCGGCTGATCGACATGACCCGGGCCTATGCCTCGATCGCGTCGGGCGGTACCGCGGTGGCGCCGTACGGCATCCGCCGGGTGACGACCGCGGACGGCACCCTCCTCTACCAGCACCAGAATGACGACCGCCGCGTTCTCGTAGCGCCCTGGGTGGCGGCCCAGATGACCGATTTGCTGCAGGGCGTCGTCCTCCACGGCAGCGGCCGCAACGCCAATCTCGGCCGGCCGACGGCGGGCAAGACCGGGACGACGACCTCCAACAAGGACGGATGGTTCCTGGGCTTTTCGAGCGGGGTCACCACGGGCGTGTGGATGGGCCGCGACGATTCGCGCTCTGTCGCGGGCCTCGCCGGCGGCCGCGCGCCCGCTCAGGCCTTTCATGACTTCATGATCCGCGCCGTCGCCAACCGGCCGGTCGAGAATCTCAACACCAATGTCGCCGCCCCCGACTGGCAGCAGGAGCCGGCCAACGAGCAATGGAGCCCGGCGGTCCCGGGCGACGAGCCGCTGGTCGACGAGGACGGCAATCCGATCGAGCCCGCTTTGCCCGACGAGCCGCCGGCCGAGGCGCCGAAGCCCGACACCGGCGACCGCCCGCGCCCGCAGGACGAGGATGAGGAGGAATTCGACCGCCAGACGCTCGACCGGGCGCTCGGCCGCCCGGCGCCACCCCAACGTGAGCCGCCGCCGCGGCCGCGCCCCGACGAAGCCAAGCCGGAAGAGACAGTCTAGCTCCTGCCGATCCGGTGGAGCGCGGCGCCCTCGCGCCGGAGCCACAGACGCGCCGGCCGCGGATCCTCGCCAAGCAGCTCCGCGGCCAAGGCGTGGAAGGCGGGGGCGTGGTTCATGTGGACAAGGTGGGCGACTTCATGTGCGACGGTGGCGCGGCGGACGAAGGCGGGCGCCAGGATCAGCCGCCAGCTGTAGCGGATCGCGCCCGAGGACGAGCAGCTCCCCCAGCGCGAGCGCGGATCGCCGACCGCGATCCGGGCGACGCTGCGGCCGGCGCGGGCGGCGTAGAAGCGGGTCTCTTCGGCGAGCAGATCGCGCGCCCGGGCCTTGAGCCAGCGCAGGATGCGCGGCTCGAGCCCTTCGAGCGGACCGCCGCAGATCAGGCGCCCGTCCCGAGCCTCGACCCGCCGCGGCCGCCCCGCCGCCCAGTCGACGACGTGCGGCTCTCCCTCGAGCGGGACGGCGGCGCCGGGAACGATCGCGACCGTCGGAGCGACGTCGGCGAGCGCGCGCTCGATCCACGGGCGCTGCCCCGCCGCCCAGTCGAGCGCGCGCCGCTGCGAGAAGCGGCGGGGGATTGTGAGCATCAGCGTGCCGGTGCGCTGGTCGACCCGCAGCCGCATGACCTTGGCGCGCGGATTCACCTTGAGCGTCAGCGGCGTCCCGCACGGCAGAAGCAACTCAGAGCTCACGGTCGACCAGATGATGCTCGAGATCGCCCGCTTCGTCTTCCGAAACGGTCCAGCCGCGCACCGACATACCGGCACGGTGCACCGATTCCGGATCTCCCGTCAGCAGTGGGTGCCATTCCGGGAGAGGCCTCCCCTCCGCACGCAGCCGGTACGCGCATGTCGAGGGCAGCCACTGGTAGCGCTCGACATTGCCCGCGGCGAGGCGGATGCAGTCGGGGACGTAGGTGCGGCGCGTGCGGTAGCTGGAACAGCGGCACGAATGGCGGTCGAGCAGCCGGCAG
>DASQKE010000306.1:0-8687 GCA_035630675.1 Allosphingosinicella sp. | reverse complement strand
CGGATCGCGGCGGCGGTCGAGCTGCCGGTCACGATCGACCTCGAGGGCGGCTATGACGACCCCGCGGCGAGCGCCGCGCGGGCCAAGCGGGCGGGCGCAATCGGCTGCAACCTCGAGGACCGGGTGGTCGGCGGCGAGGGGCTCTACCCCGCCGACCGGCAGGCGGCGCGGCTCGCCGCGGTGCGCGAGGCGGCGGGGCCGTCCTTCTTCGTCAACGCGCGCATCGACCTGTTCCTCCAGGCGCCGCTCGAGGCGCATGACGAGGGGCTGCTCGGCGAGGCGATCGAGCGCGCTTTTGCCTATGCCGATTCCGGCGCGGACGGCATCTTCCTCCCCGGCCTCGCCGACGAGCGGCTGATCGCCTTGGCCTGCGAGCGCTCGCCGCGCCCGGTCAACATCATGGTCTGGCCCGGCACCCCGCCGCTCCGCCGCTTGGCCGCGCTCGGCGTCGCCCGCATCAGCCATGCCGGCGCGCCCTGGCGCCTGGCGATGAACGCACTGGCGGAGGCGGCGCGGGCAGCGCATGCTCTGCAGGACTGAAGGAGGCACGCATGGCCGAGATCAAGACCAAGCCTACGCAAGTGAGCGTCGACGCCTTCCTCGACGGCGTCGCCCACCCCGTGCGCCGTGCCGACGGCAAGGCGGTGCGTGGGATGATGGAGCGCGTCACCGGCGAGCCCGCGACGATGTGGGGGCCCTCGATCATCGGCTTCGGCAGCTATCATTACCGCTATGCCAGCGGCCACGAGGGCGACATGCCTCGCGTCGGCTTCTCGCCGCGCTCGGGCAATCTCGTGCTCTATGTCGGCGGCTTCCCCGAATATGAGGCGCTGCTCGCGAAGCTCGGCAAGCACAAGACCTCCAAGGCCTGCCTCTATCTCAACAAGCTGGCCGACGTGGACCAAAGCGTGCTCGAGGAGATCGCCCGGCGGACCTGGGAGGCGAGCGAGGACATCGACCACTGCCCGGTGTGCTAGGGGCCGTATCGAAGGACGGGAGAGGGGGGACTGGAATGGCGAAGGTCACGGGGCTGGGGGGCGTCTTCTACAAGGTCGCGGACACCGCGCGCACGGCGCAGTGGTACAAGGACGTGCTCGGCGTCTCCGGGGAATGGGGGATCATGTTCCCGTGGAAGGCGGACGCGACCGGCGAGGCGTACAGCCTGCTCTCGCCGTTCAAGGAGACGAGCGACTATTTCGCGCCCTCGGCCGCCGCTTTCATGATCAATCTGCGCGTCGACGATCTCGACGCATTCCTCGCCGAGCTCGAGGGCAAGGGCGTCGAGATCATCGGCCGGCAGGACGAGGAGTATGGCAAGTTCGCCTGGATCCTCGATTGCGACGGGATCAAGCTCGAGCTCTGGCAGCAGCTCGGCCCGGCGCCTGCGTGAATTCCTCCCCGAATGCGCAGCGTTCGGGGAGGGGGACCACACGAAGTGTGGTGGAGGGGTAAAAGGCGCTGGACTTAGAGGTTCCGGCGCGGATCCTGGGATTCGGAGCCAGCCACCCCTCCTCCATGCTGCGCCCTTCGACGCCGCCTGCGGCGTCGCTCAGGACAGGCATGGTCCCCCGCCCCATGCTCTGCATGGGGAGGAATCAGCCCTTTCGCGCTTTCAGGCCGGCCATGAAGCCGGGGCGAGGGCCGGACTTGAGGACGGTCTTCCTGAACAGGCTCGCCGATGCGCGGATGATCAGCAGCACCCAGAGCCCCTGCCAGGCCAGAGCGAGCAGATGCGGCCAGAGCGCCGGGGATTCGGCGGCGAAGGCGATCATCGCCAGCGGCGAGCTGAACGGCAGGATGAAGGCGATCCAGGCGAGCGTGTCGGGATCGCCGCCGCCCGCGTTCATCGCCAGGAACAGGACGAACAATTGCAGGAAGGTGACCGGCATCGACAGCGACTGGATCTCGCGGATGTTCGACGCCTGGCCGCCGATGCCGAGGAAGAGCGCGCCGAGGATCATGTAATTGGTCGCGTAATAGACGAACAGCAGCAGGATGAAGGCCGGCCAGCCGATCGCTGGGACCACCTGCGGGACCGCCATCCAGTCCTGCAGGGTCTGGACGAAGACATAGCCCAGGCCGAGCATCCCCGCCCAGGCGGCGAGCCCGACCAGGGAGGCGCCGAGCATCGCGACCAGCTTGCCGAGGAAGACGGCGTCGAGCGGCACGGCGGCCGCCAGCACCTCGATCACCTTGTTCGATTTCTCCTCGACCATGTTCGACAGCAAAAGGGTCGCGAGCAGCATGGTGATGAAGAAGATCAGGAATTGCGCGCCCTTGCCGAGCGCCATCCTTGTGGTGCGCAGGTCTCCCGCCGCCGCTTGCGTGAAGACCCGCCGCGGCGCCGCCCCTTCCGCATCGAGGCCGGCATCGGCGAGGGCAATGCTGCGCCGCGCCTCCCCGACGATCAGGCCGATCCGATCGCCGAGCCCGCCGCTCTCGACGGCGCGCGGGCCGGTCAGGACCGGGGCCGCGATCGTGCCGCTCAGCACCGCGGACAGCCGCGCCTCGTCGTCCGCGAGCAGGCGCTGCGCCTGCGCTTCGACATTCTCGGCCGGCGCGACGATGGAAAGGATTGGGAAGGCGGACTCCGACGTGCCGGCGACCAGCCGGGCGCGCGCGCCCTGCAGCGCCTGGACGGTGGCGCTGTCCGCGACGACTGCGACCACCGGCCGCGACGCTTCGCGGTCCTTGCTGCCGGCGGACATGCCGACCGCGACGCTGAAGCCGAACACGACCAGAGGCGCGAGCAGGAACAATATGTAGGTCCGCGCCCAGACGGTGGCGACGAAGTCGCGGCGGGCGATGACGAAGGCGGCGCGCAGGACATCGTTCACCGGGCAATCTCCTGGTCGGCGGCGGCGCTCTCTTCCAACTCGCGCGCCGCCTCCTCGCCGGCGATGGCGACGAAGGCGTCGTGCAGGCCGGGCCGCTCGATCGAAAGCTCCTCGATCCCCGCGCCGCCGTCGATCAAAGCCTTGAGCAAGGGCTCGATCCCTTCCGCCGGAAGCTCGAAATGCCAGACGCCGCCGCGCAGCTCGGCGCCCGTTGGGAGCGCGGCGCGCCACGGCCCGCTCTCCGCGCGCGTGCCGAGCCGGACCTGCGGCCGCAGCCGGTCGCGCGCCTCGGCGACCTCGCCCTCGAAGCGCACGCGGCCCCCGGCGATGATTGCGATCCGCTCGCACAGCCGCTCGGCATGGGCGATGACGTGGGTCGAGAAGATGATGGTGACACCTTGGGCCGCCTCGTCGCGGATGAGGTGCTCGAGCCGGCCCTGGTTCATCGCGTCGAGGCCGGAAAAGGGCTCGTCGAGCACGATCAGCTTCGGCCGGTGGACGATCGTGCCGAACAATTGGACGGTCTGCGCCATGCCCTTGGACAGGCTCTTGATCGGCTTGGCGACATAATCGCCGAGCCCGTTTTCGCTCAGCAATTGCTCGGCGCGCTTGCGGCCGACTTCCAGCGGCAGGCCGCGCAGCGCGCCCATGAAGGCGATCGCGTCGCGGCAGTGCATGGCCGGGTAGAGCCCGCGCTCCTCGGGGAGATAGCCGACGATGCCGGCCGCATCGAGCGGGCGCTCGCGGCCGAGCAGGACGGAGCTGCCCGCGTCCGGATCGATGATGCCGAGCAGCATCCGAAGCGTCGTCGTCTTGCCGGCGCCGTTCGGGCCGAGGATGCCGTAGATGCTGCCCTCGGGCACCTTGAGGTCGATGCCGCGCACCGCCGGCTTGCCGTCGAACGCCTTGAAAAGCCCCCGCGCCTCAATGGCTAAGCCGTTTTCCACTCGGTCCCCCATGGCGTTCGTGGTAGCGAGCGGCGGTGACTCTAAGCAAGCCATTGTTGCGCGAACGGCTCGAAGCGAAGGCGCGGGAGCTCGGCTTCTGCGCGTTCGGCACGGCGCGCGCCGACGCGGCGCCCAAGGCGGGCGAGCGGCTGCACCAGTGGCTCGCCGAGGGCAGTCACGGCGACATGATCTGGATGGCCGAGACCGCGGAGCGGCGCGCCTCGCCCGCGGGGCTGTGGCCGGAGGTCAGATCGGTGATCTCGCTCGGCATGAGCTATGCGCCGGGGACCGACCCGCTGGCGCTCGCCGATCGGCCCGACCTCGGCCGGATCTCGGTCTACGCCCAGGGCGCCGACTATCACGACACGATCAAGAAGGCGCTGAAGGCGCTGGCGCGCTGGCTGGTCGCCGAGAGCCCCGCCTCGACGGGCTCGGGACAGGCCTGCGACCTCAAGGTGTTCGTCGATACGGCCCCGGTGATGGAGAAGCCGCTCGCCGAGGCCGCCGGGCTCGGCTGGCAGGGCAAGCATACCAACCTGGTCAGCCGCTCGGACGGCTCCTGGCTGTTCCTCGGCGCGATCTACACGACGCTGGAGCTGGAGGCGTCGCCGGCGCCGCACGCGGAGCGCTGCGGGACATGCACCGCCTGCCTCGACGCCTGCCCCACAAACGCCTTCCCGGCGCCGTTCCGGCTCGATGCCCGGCGCTGCATCTCCTACCTCACGATCGAGCATAAGGGCCCGATCCCGGAGGAATTCCGCGAGGCGATCGGCAACCGCGTCTACGGCTGCGACGACTGCCTCGCCGTCTGTCCCTGGAACCGCTTCGCCGACGCGGCGCGCGCCAACCGGGCCTTCCTCCCCCGCGCCGAGCTCGCCGCGCCGCGCCTGGCGGACCTGCTGGCGCTCGACGATGAGGGCTTCCGCACGGTCTTCGCCGGCTCCCCGATCAAGCGCATCGGGCGCGGACGGATGGTGAGAAACGCCGCGATCGCCGCGGGGAACAGCAAGCGCGCGGAGCTGGTGCCGGTGCTGGAGGGGCTGACGCGGGACGAGGATGAAGTGGTGGCGGAGGCGGCGCGGTGGGCGCTGGGTCGGCTCAAGCACGCAGAGGCCTCGTTCGTCCCGAGCGCAGTCGAGGGGCGCGCGCTCTGAGTCTGTGCCAGCGCCCCTCGACTTCGCTCGGGACGAACGGCCTCTTCAGATCCGCTCCTGCTCGACCGCCTAGCGCCTCCCCCGTCCCGCGCTGAGCGCGGCGACGCAGCTGGCGCGGTCGAGGTCGCGGCCGTCGGTGAGGCGGGTGTCGACATGGGTGACGATCGGCTCGCCGCCCGCGGCCGGCGGGTAGAGATAGGCGTCGAGCACGCAGGTCGCATTCTCGAACTGGAGCTTGCGCGCGCTGCCTTCGCGGATGTCGAGCGCGGGCGCGCCGAACAAGGCCGAGAGCGCAGCGGCGGTGCGGCCGATCACGGTCTCGAGCCCGGCGACCGCACGCGTCGGCGGCGGCCCCGGCGGCGGCCGGCGCGTCGCCGCGGGCGCGACGTCGCCGACCGCGCGCGGCGCGCAGGCCGCGAGCAAGACGGCTCCCGCCAGCATCGAAGCTCCCCTCATCGCCCCTCCTCCCGGAACAGGTGCGTCGCCATCGCGGCGCCGACCACCGGCGCGAGGAGATTGGCAAAAGGAATGGTGAAAAGGAACGTCACGACGAGGCCAAGCGCCGCGCGCCGGACACGATTGGCCGCAAGCCAGCGCTCCAGCTCCGCTCCGCGGTGCCTGCGGACCGCGACCATCTCGCCCAGATCGCGGCCGAGCGCGACCGCGTTGATCGCGAAGAACAGCAGGAACGGGCCGATGCCGGTGACCAGCAGCAGCACGTAGAAAGGCAAAGCCATCGCGTTCCAGAGCAGCAGCCGTCCGGCCGAGCGCAGCCCGAGCGCGAGGCCCTCCGCCGTGCCGGGGCGTCGCGCCGCCGCGGCCGCCGCGGGGTAATGGCGCGCCTCCACCGCCTCGACCACCTCGTCCGAGAAGAAGCCGAGCACGCCGATCGCGAGCGCGGGGAAAAGCAGCCACAGCGAGGCGGCCCCGAGCGCGAGGGCGATCAGAACGCTCGCGCCGCCGCCGATCGTGCAGTCCTGATCGAGCGGTCCCCAGCCACAGGGGTTCGCCCCGGCAAGCGCCCAGCCGATCAGCGCGGCGGCGGCGGCGAACAAAGCCAGGGTCAGCAGCACGGACTTGACCAGCACGGCGCGGATGCGCGGATCGCCGAGCTGGGCGAGCGCGAGGCGGAAGGCGCGGATCACCGGACGGTCCTAGGCGTGGGGCCGCCGCCGCTCAATGGCCGTGGTTGACGCTCCGCCGCGCCCGCCGCTAGGGCCAGCGCCTTCCCGCACCCTGAAGAGAGGCCGCCCGACGTGCCCGAACCCCGCCTCGACGTCCTCGCCATCGGCAACGCCGTCGTCGACATCATCGCCGCCACCGACGACGGGTTCCTCACCCGCGAGGGGCTCGAAAAGGGCTCGATGCGCCTGATCGACGTCGACGAGGCGTCGCGGCTCTACGACCATATGGGCCCGGCCCGCGAGGTCAGCGGCGGCTCGGCCGGCAACACCGCCGCGGGCGTCGCGGCACTGGGCGGCCGCGCCGGCTTCATCGGCCAGGTCGCCGAGGACCAGTTGGGCGACATCTACCGCCACGACATTCGCGGCTCCGGCGTCGAGTTCGAGACTCCGGCGATCGACATCGGGGTGCCGACGGGGCGGGTGATGGTGCTGGTGACGCCCGACGGGCAGCGCACGATGAACACCTTCCTGGGCGCCGCCCAGCATCTCCCCGCCGACGCGATCGACCCCAAGCAGATCGAGGATGCCGCCATCCTCTATCTCGAAGGCTATCTGTGGGATCCGGAGGTGCCGCGCCGCGCCATGACCCAGGCGATCGAGATCGCGCGGAGCGCCGGCCGCAAGGTCGCCTTCACCTTGTCCGACAGCTTCTGCGTCGACCGCCACCGCGACGGCTTCCTGCAGCTGATCGACGGCGGCTTCGTCGACATCCTGTTCGCCAACGAGGACGAGGTCGTTGCGCTGACCGGCGCCTCCGGACTCGAAGGCGCGCTCGGCCTTTCCGCGAAGGTGCCGGTGCTGGTCGTAACCCGCAGCGAGAAAGGCGCGCTTGCTTTGGCCGGCGGGGAGCGGGTCGACGTTCCCGCCGAGCCGGTCGCCAAGGTCGTCGACACGACCGGCGCGGGCGACCTGTTCGCGGCGGGCTTCCTCGCCGCCCACGCCCGCGGCGAGGGTCTCGAGCGGAGCCTGCGCACCGGAGCGATCGCGGCCGCCGAGATCATCTCGCACTACGGCGCCCGGCCGGAGGCGGATTTGATGGCGCTGGTCAAGCAGCGGCTGGGCTGAAGTTCCTCCCCATCGTCAGATGGGGAGGGGGACGATGCCTGTCCTGAGCGACGCCGCAGGCGGCGTCGAAGGGCGGAGCATGGTGGAGGGGTAAGGGGCGATGGCCTCGGCCGTCTTGCGTCGGACCCTCGGAAGCAGAGCCTCTTACCCCTCCACCAGCCTATGGCTGGTCCCCCTCCCCATGCATCGCATGGGGAGGAACCGAAATCCCCCGATCAATTGTCGTAGGAGCCGTCGGGCGGCCTGATCCCGACCGGCATCGGCGCGTCCGGATCGGCCTCGGGCACCTCGACGATGCCGCGGCCGAGATGGCTGTGCCGGTAGCCGTAGAGGAAGTAGAAGACCAGGCCGACGGCGGTCCAGACCGGGAGCACCAGCATCGCCTCGCCGGCGAGGTTGAAGAACAGGAAGAGGCAGCCTGCGACGGTCAGGAACGCGACCAGGCCGACCGCCGGCACGCGGAAGGCGCGCTTGCGGTGCGGATCGGTCCGCCTCAGCTGCCAGACCGCGATCGCGACCATCAGGAACGCATAGAGCGTCCCCGCATTGGCGACGTCGGCGAGCCTCCCGACCGGGAAGAAGGCGGCCGCGATGGCGACGATCAGGCCGGTGATGATGGTCACGATGTGCGGCGTCTTCCAGCGCGGATGGACCTTGGAGAGCGCTTCCGGCAGCAGGCCGTCGCGCGCCATCACGAAGAAGATGCGGGTCTGGCCGAACAGCAGGATGAGGATCACCGACGGCAGCGCGATGAAGGCCGCGTAGCCGATCATGTTGCCGACGGTGCCGTAGCCGATCGTGTGCAGCACGTGGGCGAGCGGCTCGCGCGAGCAGACCAGGGCCTCGGCATATTGAGCGGTGGCGCACTGGCGCGCGAGCTCCTCGCCGGCCCCGAGCGGGGCGCCGTCGGCGCCCATCACCGGGTTGCCGCCCATCGCACCGATCGCACCTGCGGTCACCAGCATGTAGAAGATGGTGCAGATGAGAAGGCTGCCGATCAGGCCGATCGGCACGTTGCGCTGCGGGTTCTTGGTCTCCTCGGCCGCGGTCGAGACCGCGTCGAAGCCGACATAGGCGAAGAACATCGTCGCCGCCGCGCCGACCACGCCGACGCCCGAGCCGAAGCCGCCGAACAGGCCGCCCGGCGCGAAGGGGGTGAAATTCTCGGTTTGCATCACCGGCAAGGTGAGGATGACGAAGGCGGTGAGCGCGGTCACCTTCACCGCGACGAGGACGGCGTTGAACTTCGCGCTCTCCGAGGTGCCGATCACCAGCAGGCACGTCATCAGCAGCGCGATCGACAGCGCCGGAAGATTGATGAAGCCGCCTTCCTGGCCGCCGAGGATCAGCGGCCCGGAGCTCAGCCAGTCCGGAAAGTCGATGCCCCAGCTTCGCTGCATGACCGTGTCGATGAAATAATTGGACCAGCCGACCGACACGGCGGAGGCGCCGACCGCATATTCGAGCAGCAGCGCCCAGCCGACCGTCCAGGCGAGGAAT
>DASQKE010000305.1:0-12992 GCA_035630675.1 Allosphingosinicella sp. | reverse complement strand
GCATGAAGTGGCAGGGCGAAAATGGCGAGACGATCGAGCATGAAGTGTTCGATTTCCCGTCGGCCGGCGTGGCGATGGGCATGTACAATCTCGACGAGTCGATCCGAGACTTCGCCCGCGCCTGCTTCACCTTCGGGCTCGGCCGCGGCTGGCCGGTCTATCTTTCGACCAAGAACACCATCCTCAAAGCCTATGACGGGCGCTTCAAGGATATTTTCGAGGAAATATTCGAAAGCGAATTCAAGGCGAAGTTCGACGAGATCGGCACGGAATATCAGCATCGCCTGATCGACGACCTGGTCGCGTCCGCGCTGAAATGGACCGGCAAGTTCGTCTGGGCCTGCAAGAATTACGACGGCGACGTCCAGTCCGACATGGTCGCGCAGGGCTTCGGCTCATTGGGCCTGATGACCTCGATCCTGATGACGCCGGACGGCAAGACGGTCGAGGCCGAGGCCGCCCACGGCACCGTCACCCGCCACTTCCGCATGCACCAGCAGGGCAAGGCGACCTCCACCAACCCCCTCGCCTCGATCTTCGCCTGGACCGGCGGCCTCAAGTATCGCGGCCAGTTCGACGGCACGCCCGAAGTCACCGCCTTCGCCGAGACGCTCGAACGGGTCTGCGTCGAGACCGTCGAGCAGGGCCAGATGACCAAGGATCTCGCGCTGCTGATCGGCCCCGACCAAGGCTGGATGACCACCGAGCAATTCTTCGAGGCGATCCGGTCGAATCTCGAAAAGGCGATGGCGGAGTGACACTCTGAAGGTGACAGTCACTTTTCCGCACGACGCGGTTAACTTGGCTCTTCGGTACTCAAGAGTGACTGTCCCCGAGGGGAGGAGCCGCCGGCGAGCGCACATGCTCCGGCCGATAGCCGAAGCCGATGAGGGCGGCGGGGATGCGCCGAAGTATCTTGTAGCGGTTGAGCCAGCGCAGCGCCCTCGGCGGCTCGAACGGCCTACCGCGGCCCATCAGAAGCGGGCTGATGATCCGTTGCTGAGCGGCGCGCTGGAAGCCCTGAGTGATGCGCACTGCGGGCAGGCGGCGCTTCTCGACCCGGCCGAGCAAAGGATCGAGATCCTCGCCCGCCGCCATCGGGCCGGCCAGCGCGTTGGCGGCGGCGACGGCGTCCTGGACAGCGACGTTGATTCCTACTCCTCCGACCGGGGACATGGCGTGAGCGGCGTCGCCGATGACGAGCAGGCCGGGTCGGTGCCATTGCTCAAGCCGGTCGAGCGAGACCGAGAGCAATTTGACGTCGTCCCATGATGCCACCGTGCCGATGCGGTCGCGCAGCATCGGGCCGAGGCCTGCCACCTCCTCGCGGAACGCCTCGATGCCGCGGGCGCGAACCTCGTCGGCCATGCCCTTGGGGAAGACATAGGCGCATTGCCAATAATCGCCGCGGTCGATCAGCGCCATGATCCGGCCCGACGCGAACACGCCCGTCGTCTCGTTGCCTGTCCCTCGCTCCTTCGGCACCCGGAACCAGAAGACGTCCATCGGCGCGCCGAGGTCGCGGACCGGCAGTCCCGCCGCCTCGCGCAGGCGAGAGGTGCGGCCGTCGGCGGCGACGGTCAGGCGCGCGCGGATCATGTGCTCCTCGCCGCCGCTCCGATAGCGGACGCCGACCACCCTCCCCTCGTCCACGAGGCCTGTCGCCTCGGCATTCTGGAGCAGGCTGAAATGCGGGTAGCGGCGCGCCTCGTCCGCGACGAAATCGAGGAACTCCCATTGCGGCATCATCGCGATGAAGTTCCAGCGGGGGTCGAAATGGGAGAAATCGGCGATCGCCATCCGCCGGCCGCCGATCAGCCCCTTTATGTCGCGGACCTTGTCGTGCGGCCGCTCGAGCAGCCTGTCGAGCAGGCCGAGCTCAGAGAAGATCCGGAGCGTCGAGGGATGGACCGTGTCGCCACGGAAATCGCGCAGGAAATCGCCATGCTTTTCGAGCACCGTCACCCGCACCCCGGCGCGCGCGAAGAGCAGCCCCGCGACCATCCCGGCCGGGCCGCCGCCGACGATGCAGAGATCGGTTTCCATTTTCCGCCACCCCCGGGCTGACATTGCGGCGGCATCCTGCATAAAGGCAAGATGCACGCAGACTTCCAGACCTCCGGCTTCAGCGACGCCCTGGTGATCCTCGGCGCGGCGGGCGTCGTCATCCCCGCCTTCGCGCGCTTACGGATCAGCCCGGTGATCGGCTTCATCCTCGTCGGCCTGCTGGTCGGCCCGGCGGGCCTCGGCAGCCTGGCGACCGAGACGCCGTGGCTCAACTACATCACCATCTCCAACCCGGCGGCGGTCGACCCCTTCGCCGAGTTCGGCATCGTCCTGCTCTTGTTCGCGATCGGTCTCGAACTGTCGTTCCGCCGGCTCTGGAAGATGCGGCGGCTCGTCTTCGGCGTCGGCGCCGCCGAGCTTCTGCTCTGCGCCGGGCTGATCGGCCTCGCTTTGTACTTGATGGGCGAAAGCACGAGCGGATCGATTGCGCTCGGCCTCGCGCTCGCTCTGTCGTCGACGGCTTTGGTTCTGCCGCTGGTCGGGACCACCAGCCCGGTCGGGCGGTCGGCGCTGGCGATGCTTTTGTTCGAGGATCTGGCGATCGTGCCGATCATCTTCCTGCTCGGCGCGATGGCCCCGTTCGGCGAGGCGAGCGGCTTCGACGGCCTCGCCAGAACCCTGATGCTCGGCGCGCTGGTCGTCGTCGTCATGCTCGTGCTCGGCCGACTCTTGTTGCCGCGCCTGTTCGCCCAGGCGGCGCGGACCAAGAGCCCCGAGCTGTTCCTCGCCGCGAGCCTGCTGGTCGTGATCGTCGCGAGCCTGGCGACCACCGCCGTCGGCCTGTCGCCGCTGATGGGGGCGCTGCTCGCCGGCATCCTGATCGCCGAGACCGACTATCACAACGAGGTCGAGGTGATCACCGCGCCGTTCCGCGGCCTCGCGCTCGGCATCTTCCTGATCACCGTCGGGATGAGCGTCGACCTTCGCTTCGTCGCCGCGAACTGGGTCGGCCTGGCGCTGGCCGTGGGCGGGGTGATGCTGCTCAAGGCGATCGTCACCGCGGTGATGCTTCGCCTCAACGGCGCGCGCATGGCGGTGGCGGCCGAGACGGGCCTGATCATGGCCTCGCCCTCCGAGACCACCCTCATCGTGCTGGCGACCGCCGCCGCCGCCCAGCTGATCGACCGGGACACCGCGACCTTCTGGCAGGTCGCCACCGCCATCGGCCTCACCTTGACGCCGTTGCTCGCCCGCCTCGGGCGCGACGCCGCCCGGCGCGTCGAGCTCGGCGCCGAGCCGGAGCTTGCCGAAAGCGAGGGCGACAAGGCCCCCAAGACGGTGATCATCGGCTTCGGGAGGGTGGGCCGCCTCGTCGCCGAGATGCTGACCGCGCACGAACGCCGCTACCTCGCGGTCGATTCGAACATCGACACCGTCGCCTCCTGCCGCCGCGAGGGCATTCCGATCGTGTTCGGCGACGTCGCCCGGCCCGAGCTGATGGACCGGCTCAACCTCGGCCACGCCAGCGCCCTCGTCCTCACCATGGACGATCCGGTGCTGACCGTGCGCCTGACGCGCAAGGTCCGCGCCTGGTGCCCGGAGCTCACCATCGTCGCCCGCGCCCGCGACGCCGCCCACGCCGCCGAGCTCTACCGCGCCGGCGCGACCGACGCCGTGCCCGAGACGCTCGAATCCTCACTGCAGCTGTCCGAAGCGGTGCTGATCGACCTCGGCATGGCGATGGGCCCGGTGATCGCCTCGATCCACGAGAAGCGCGCCGAGCTCAGGAAGGAGATCATGGATCTCGGCCAGCTCCGCGAGGAACCGACGCTCGAGCGGAGGCGGCTGAGAGACGTGCTGAGGCCGCGCTAGAGCGACCGTCATTGCGAGCGAAGCGAAGCAATGACGGCACTGGCGCAGCCTGCCTCGCGCTGTTATCGTTCCTCCTCCGTTCCGCGGGAGACTCCCTTGCCCCAGCGCTCCGGCAGCGCCGACCTTCCGCTTCACGGCGGCCGCGTTCCGGCGTGGCTCGGCCAGCGCATGGCGCGGCTTGGCGCGGTGATGAGCCAGGCGATCGTCCTCGAATATGGCCGCGAGGAGCTGCTGCGTCGTCTCTCCCATCCCTTCTGGTTCCAGTCGTTCGGGGCTGTGATGGGAATGGACTGGCATTCGTCCGGCATCACCACCAGCGTGATCGGCGCCCTCAAGCGCGGCCTCAATCCGATCGCAGGCGAGCTCGGCATCCGCGTCTGCGGCGGGCGCGGCAGGCATTCGCGCGCGACTCCGGCGGAGCTGGTCGAGGCGGGTCAGCGCGCAGGGTTCGACGGTGACGCGCTCGCCAAGTCCAGTCGCCTCGTCGCCAAGGTGGATAGCGCCGCGGTCCAGGACGGGTTCGACCTCTACCTCCACGGCTTCATCGTCGCGGACGACGGCAAATGGGCGGTCGTCCAGCAGGGAATGAACGGCGCCAGCCGGACCGCGCGGCGCTATCACTGGCTCTCGGAAGGGCTCGAAAGCTTCGTCGATGCCCCTCACGCCGCGATCGAGGGCCGCCCCCGGGGCGAGATCCTCAACCTCACCGACCGCCGCGCGGCCGCCTCACGCGGTGCCCAGCTTGACCTGCTCACCGCGCTCGGCCCCGACCGCCTGGCGCGTGAGGCCGCGGCGCTGGAGCGGCCGCTTTCGAAGGGGACAGTTACTGGCAGCTGTCCCCAGCCTTTGCTTCCCCACCTCGTGATGCCGGACCATCACGACGTCAGATCGGGCGACGTCATCCTGCGCCGCCTCCACGCCACTCTCGCCGCCGCCGCCGAGGCGGGGCCGAAGGACTTTCCCGAGCTGCTCCTCGTGCCCGGGGTCGGGGCCCGCACCGTGCACTCGCTCGCCATGGTCGCCGAAGTCATCCACGGCGCGCCTTGCCGCTTCTCCGATCCGGCGCGCTTCTCGCTCGCCCACGGCGGCAAGGACCGCCACCCCTTCCCGGTGCCGACCAAGGTCTATGACAGGACGATCGGAATCCTCAGATCCGCGATCGAGACGGCGAAGCTCGGCAATGACGAAAAGCTCGCCGCCATCCGCCGCCTCGACGAGCAGGCGCGCCGGCTGGAGCGCACGGCCTCCGGCCCGTCGCTGGAAGCCTATGTCGCCGAGGAGCGCGAGCGGAGCCACGAATATGGCGGCATGAGCGTGTTTGGCCCGGAGCCGGCCCCCGAGCGAGGCGCCAAAGGTCCTTCGACAAGCTCAGGACCAGCGCGCGATTGGATGATCCGCCAGGGCTGAGCCTGTCGAAGCCCGGGCCATCCACTCAGGCGGGCAATGTCTCCAGGGCTGCACGCACCGCCTGAATGGCCTCCGCGGATCTGGAGCCGTCGGGGCCGCCGCCCTGGGCCATGTCGGGGCGTCCGCCGCCGCCCTGGCCGCCGAGTGCCTCGACGGCCTTGCGGACCAGATCGACGGCGCTGAGGCGTGACGTCAGGTCTTCGGTGACGCCTACCGCGACCGTGGCCCGCCCTTCGTTGGTGGCGACGATGGCGGCGACGCCGGAGCCGAGGCGCTGCTTGGCGTCGTCGACGATCCCGCGCAGCGCCTTCGGGTCGAGCCCGTCGATCACTTGGCCGATGAAGCCGAGGCCGCCGATTTGCTCGGGGCCCTGGTCCTGCGCGCGGCCGCCGCCGCCCATCGCCAGCGCTCTCTTGGCCTCGGCGAGCTCGCGCTCGAGCCGGCGCCGTTCCTCGACCAGAGCGGCGACGCGGGCGGGAACTTCCTCCGGCGAAGACTTGAGCGCGGCTGCGGCCTCGCGCAGACGCTCGTCGCGCCCGGTCAGCCAGCGCCGCGCCGCCTCGCCGGTCAGCGCCTCGATCCGGCGCACGCCCGCCGCGACGGCGCTTTCGCCGACGATCTTGAGCAATTGGATGTCGCCGAGCGCGTCGACATGGGTGCCGCCGCACAGCTCGACGGAATAGGGCGCGTCCGGCCCGGTTCCCATCGAGAGAACGCGGACCTCGTCGCCATATTTCTCGCCGAACAGGGCCATGGCGCCCGCGGCGACCGCCTCGTCCGGCGGCATCAGCCGGGTCGTCACTTTCTGGTTGTGGCGGATGTGGCGGTTCACCTCTTCCTCGACCGCGTCGACATCCTCGCGGGTGAGCGGCTTTTGATGGGAGAAATCGAAGCGGAAATATTCGGGCGCGACGAGGCTGCCCTTCTGCGTCACATGGGTGCCGAGCCGGTGGCGGAGCGCCGCGTGGAGCAAATGCGTCGCGCTGTGGTTCGCCCGCACCCGCGCCCGCCGCTCGGCGTCGACCGAGAGGTGGACAGCGTCGCCGACCGCGATCTCGCCCGCGCGGACAGTCGCGTGATGCAGATGCAGGCGACCCAGAGGCTTGGACGTGTCATCAATGTCTGCCTCGAAGCCCTTGTCGGAGCTGATCTTTCCGCTGTCGCCGACCTGGCCGCCGCTTTCGCCGTAAAAGGGCGTCTGGTTGGTGAGGATGGCGACCGTCTCGCCGGCGCCGGCGCGCTCGACTCGGGCGCCGTCCTTGACGATGGCGATGATCTGGCCCTCGCCCTCATGCCCCGCATAGCCGGTGAACTCGGTCGAGCCATGCTCCTCGGCGATGTCGAACCAGATGTCTTCGGAGGCCTTGGCGCCGGAGCCCTTCCAGGCGGCGCGGGCGGCGGCCTTCTGGCCGGCCATGGCGCTGTCGAAGCCGGCACGGTCGACTCCGAGGCCCTGCGCCCGCAGCGCGTCCTCGGTGAGATCGTAGGGGAAGCCGAACGTGTCGTAGAGCTTGAAGGCGACTTCCCCGGGAAGGACGTCGCCCTGCCCCATCGAGACGGTGGCCTCGTCGAGCAGCCTGAGGCCCTTGTCGAGCGTCTGGCGGAAGCGGGTCTCCTCGAGCTTCAGCGTCTCCTCAAGCAAGGGCTGAGCGCGCAGCAGCTCGGGGTAAGCCGCGCCCATCTCCGCGACCAAAGCGGGCACCAGCCGGTGCATCAGCGGCTCGGCGGCGCCGAGCAGATGGGCGTGGCGCATCGCCCGGCGCATGATCCGCCTCAGCACATAGCCCCTGCCCTCGTTCGCCGGCAGCACGCCGTCGGCGACGAGGAAGCCCGCGGCGCGCAGATGGTCGGCGATGACCCGATGGCTGGCCTCGGTGTCGGCGGTATGCGCGTTGTGGGTGAGCGCGCTCGAGGCGGCGATCAGCGCCTTGAACGTGTCGGTGTCGTAATTGCTGGTGACACCCTGCAGCACCGCCGCGATCCGCTCGAGCCCCATGCCGGTGTCGATCGAGGGCTTGGGCAGGTCGCGGACGATCTCATTGTCCTCCTGCTCGAACTGCATGAAGACCAGGTTCCAGATCTCCGTGAAGCGGTCGCCGTCCTCGTTCGGCGATCCCGGCGGGCCGCCCGCAATGTGGTCGCCATGATCGTAGAAGATCTCGGAACAGGGGCCGCAGGGCCCGCTGTCGCCCATCGCCCAGAAATTGTCCTTGGTGGCGATGCGGATGATCCGGCTCTCGGGCAGGCCGGCGATCCTGCGCCACAGCTCGAACGCGTCGTCGTCCGTGTGATAGACGGTCGCTGTCAGCCGCTCGGGCGACAGGCCCCATTCCTTGGTGAGCAGCTCCCAGGCGAGCGTGATCGCCTGCTCCTTGAAATAATCGCCGAACGAGAAATTGCCGAGCATCTCGAAGAAGGTGTGGTGGCGCGCGGTGTAGCCGACATTGTCGAGATCGTTGTGCTTGCCGCCGGCGCGGACGCACTTCTGGCTCGAGGCGGCCGTGGCGTAGGGCCGCGTCTCGAGCCCCGTGAACACGTTCTTAAACGGCACCATGCCCGCATTGACGAACATCAGGGTCGGGTCGTTGTGCGGGATGAGCGGCGCCGACGGCACCGTTTCGTGCCCGTTCGCCCCGAAGAAATCGAGGAAGCTGCGCCTGATGTCGTTGGTCGAGGTCATGGCCCGGACTTAAGCCACGTGCTGCGCTGCGGCAAGCACGCCGCCTCCGCCGGATTTACCGCCCGTCAACCATGATGCGCCTAGACCTCCGCCCCTATGGCGACGCGCGCGGCAGGCATTTTCGGCACGATCAGGGGAAGCGCGGAGATCCCCGTCGCTTTGCCGCTGCTTGCGTTCGCGTTCATCCTCTACTGGGTGAACCCGGTCGGCTATGTCGGCGGCGGCGGCGACGACTGGCAATATCTCAGCGCCGCCGAATGCTGGGCAGCCAACGGACCCTGCCTCCCGCGCGACCATTGGGGCGGGCGCTGGCCGCTGATCGCTCCGATGGCCGCTTCGATCGCGGTGCTGGGCGAGAGCCGAGCGGCGATGGCGCTGGTGCCATTGCTCTGGTCGGTCGCGGTGCTGCTGCTGTTCGCGCGGATCGTCGAACGGCTCGCCGGGCGCACTGCCGCGCTCGCCGCCGGCCTGGTGCTGCTGCTGACTCCGGTCTTCGCGATCCAGCTTGCGCGCCCGAACGTCGATCATGTCGAGCTTACTTTCCTGCTCGCAGCCCTGCTCGGCTGGATCGAGGCGGCGCGGTCCGCGCGGCGCGGCTGGGCGCTGCTGCTTGGCTTCGGGCTCGGCATGGCCGTGCTCGCGCGTGAGACCAGCATTGTCTTCGTCGCGGCCGTGGGGATCGCCTTTCTGCGCGCGCCGATGGCGCAGAAGCGCGTACTGGTCTGGGCCACGCCCGCCTTCGCGCTGCCGCTCGCCGCGGAAATGATCACCTATCTCTTCGCGGCCGGCGATCCTTTCTACCGCCTGGGCCTCGCCTTCGGCCACACCCGTATCCCCTCGGCCGAGCTCGCCGACTGGGTCGACACGAGCAGGAGCCCCTTCTTCAATCCGGAGTTCATCGCCGGCTGGCGCGCCGCCAACGGCATCGAGGCGCACTGGACGGTGAAGCCTTTGCTCAACCTCGTCACCCACGCCAATATCGGAATGACCCTCATCGGCGCGCTCGCTCTGTCGATCGCTGCGCCGAAGGCGGGGGCCGAGCGCCGAACGATCCTTGCCCTGCTCGCAATCGCCGGTGGTGCGGCCCTGGTCTTCATCTACGCGCTCGGCATCGATCCCAAGCCGCGCATGTTCCTGCCGCTCGCCGCCGCCGCCGCCGCCGCCGCAGGGATCGCCGCCGTCGCTTTGTGGCGCAGCGGCAGGAGGCTCGTTCCGATGGTCGTCGCTCTGTTCCTGATCCCGCCCGCCTTCGTCTCCTTCCTGGCGGTGCCGCGCAATGCGCCCGCCGAGCGGGCCGCGGCCGAATGGCTGGTCGCCGCGCCAGGCGCGGTCACGCTCGACGAAACGACCCGGCGCTACCTCGCCCTCGTCCCCGGCGCCCGCGCGTTGCCGGTCGACGCCGCTCGCCCGCTACGTCTCACGGTCGCGACCGAGCCCTGTGCCGCTTCCGCCCTTCGCAGCATCGCGACTCACGAAGGCGAGTGGGCTTTGCTCGCCGCGATGCGCTCGCGCTCGCTCGGCCTCACCCCCGAGACCGGCCTCTGGCTCTGCCTCGGGCGACGGGCTGGCCCCTAGACGCGGCCCTCCCCGCCAACTCTCCTCTTGCGCAGCGGCCCGCATTTGTGGACTGCTCCGCCTTTCCATGACGCGCGGCGCCGCGTCTCTCGCGGACCGCTTCAGCGGACGAAGGAGACGTTCATGCCCAATAGAGCTGCAGGCACCAGGACCATCGCGCTCGTGGGGCCCGGCGGGGCGGGCAAGACCAGCCTCGCCGAGGCCCTTCTTTTTGCGGCCGGCGCGATCGACCGCCAGGGCAATGTCGCCAACGGCAGCACGATCGGCGATTCGAGCCCGGAGGCGCGCGCCCGCGGCGGCTCGACCGAGCTCAATCTGCTGAACTTCGCTTTCATGGGTGATCGCTATGCTTTGATCGACGCGCCCGGCTCGGTCGGCTTCGCGGCCGAGGGCGCGCTCGCCGTCGCCGCCGCCGATCTCGCGCTCGTCGTCGTCGATCCGGACGCCGACCGCGCCCTCCTCGCCGAGCCGACGCTGCGCCAGCTCGAGAGCCTCGGCGTCCCCCACATGATCTTCGTCAACAAGATCGACCAGGCTCGCGGATCGATCCAGAATGTACTGGAAGCGCTGCAGCCGATGAGCGGACATCCATTGCTCGCCCGCCAGATCCCGATTCGGGATGGCGAGAAGGTCAGCGGCTTCGTCGACGTCGCGCTGGAGCGCGCCTTCCACTACCGCCCCGGCAAGGCCTCCGAACAGACCGAGATCCCGGCCGACCTCGCCGAGCGCGAGAAAGCGGCGCGCTTCCACCTTCTCGAGCAGCTCGCCGACCATGACGACGCGTTGCTCGAGCAATTGCTGATGGACGAGATTCCGGACCCGAAGACGGTGTTCGAGGATCTCAGCCGCGAGACGCAGGAGAATCTGGTGGTGCCGGTGCTGTTCGGCTCGGCGCTGAACGGCTTCGGCGTGCGGCGGCTGCTCAAGGCCCTGCGCCACGACGCGCCCGGCCCCGAGGTCGCGGCGAAGCGGCTCGGCGCGGAGGACGGCTGCGCCTTCATCTTCAAGATCTCCAACGCCGGATCGATGGGCCGGCTCGCTTATGCCCGCATCTTCGGCGCCGCGCTGAAGGAGGGCACCGAGCTCAGGACGAGCGGCGGCGACACGGTCCGGATCGGCACCCTGTTCACAGTCCAGGGCGACAAGACGGCGAAGGCGGCGCAGGGAGGCGCGGGCGATGTCGTCGCGATCGCCAAGGCCGAGGGCGTCGGCCCGGGCGACTGGCTGAGCGCGGGCAAGGCCGTCGCCGCCAAGCCCGGGATCGAGCTTCCCGCGGCGAATTACGTGCTTGCGATCGCGACCAAGGACAGGAAGGACGACGTGCGACTTTCGACCGCGC
Source organism: Allosphingosinicella sp. (assembly GCA_035630675.1). Lineage (GTDB taxonomy): Bacteria > Pseudomonadota > Alphaproteobacteria > Sphingomonadales > Sphingomonadaceae > Allosphingosinicella. The sequence goes on along the minus strand of DASQKE010000305.1, from coordinate 2,112 downwards.
TCCACAAGCTGGTCGAGGAAGATCCGATGCTCGAATGGGAGCAGGACGAGGCGCTCCACGAGACCCGTCTCAGAGGGGTGAACGACGAGCATCTCAAGGTCACGCTCGAACGGCTGAAACGGCGCTACGGCGTCGCGGTCGACTCCAAAATGCCGACGGTCGGCTACAAGGAGTCGATAAGGCGCACCGTTACCCAACGCGGCCGCCACAAGAAGCAATCGGGCGGCCACGGCCAGTTCGGCGACGTCGTCATCGAGGCGAAGCCCTTGCCGCGCGGCGGCGGCTTCAAGTTCGAGGAGAAGATTTCGGGCGGCGTCGTCCCCAAGCAATGGTTCCCCGCGATCGAGGCGGGCGTCCGGGATGCGATGCACAAGGGCGCGCTCGGCTTCCCGGTCGTCGACGTCGCAGTGACCCTGGTCGACGGCAGCTACCACAGCGTCGACAGCTCCGAGATCGCGTTCCGCACGGCGGGGCGGATCGGCATGTCGGAAGCGCTCGCCGCCGCCCAGCCGCACCTGCTGGAGCCGGTGATGAAGGTGGCGGTGACGACGCCGTCGGCGGCGACCTCGCGCGTCACCTCGGCGATCGCCAGCCGGCGCGGCCAGATGCTCGGCATGAGCCCGCGCGAGGGCTGGTCGCGCTGGGAGCGGATCGAGGCGCTGATCCCGGAGGCCGAGATGCAGGGCCTCGACGCCGAGCTGCGCTCGCTGAGCCAAGGTCTCGCGACCTATGTCGCCGAGTTCGACCACCTGGCAGAGCTGAACGGAGCGCTCGCCGACAAGGTCGTGCAGAAAGAGCTCGAGCCCGCTTAAGGCTGCGGCGGAGTCGGCGCCGGCGGGAGCTGCCCTGCGGCCCGGGCCTGCTCGATCATTGCCAGCCGCTCCTCGACCATCGGGCGCCAGGAGACGTCGTCGGACGTGGTGGCGAGAAGCGCGCGCCACAGCCGCTCCGCTTCGTCGTAACGGCCGCTTTGGGCCAGGGCGAGGCCGTAGAAGAAGCGCGGGCCGGGGTGGCCGGGCGCGATCTGCTCGGCCCGGCGGAAGGCGAGCTCGGCGGCCGGCGTCATCATGCCGTCGGCGTGGAGCACGAGGGCGCTGCCGAGGCCGACCCACAGATCCGGGTCGCGCGGGTGCTGGCGAAGCCCGCTGCGGATCATGTCGGCACCGCCGCGCGTGTCGCCGCTCCTTTGATAGCTCTCGGCCATGCCCAGCCAGCGTGCGGCCTGGTCGAACGAGCCGAGCATGTCGCGCCTGGTCTCGGAAAAGGCGCTGTCGGCGAGCTGCCGGCGCTCGGGCGGCGGCTTGGGCCGGCCCTCGAGCCCCGGCTGCCCCTGCCAAGCATAGCCGGCGAGCGCGAGCAGCAGGGCCGCGCCGAGGAACTGCAGCGCCGCCGCGTCGAGCTTGGCCAGGCGCCAGAGCGCCGCGAAGATGATCAGCGCCATGGCCAGGAACAGCAGCCAGCCCATCAGCGTCGCGCCTTCCTGCGGAAGCGGCCGCGGGCGAGGAGAAGGCCGCCGAGCAGCAGCACGATCGGCGCCGCCCACAAAGGCCAGGTCACCGGCTCGACCGGCGGCGCGTAGCTCACCCAATTGCCGTAGCGCTCGACCAGCCAGCGGCGGATATCCTCGGGCCGTTCCCCCGCCTGGATCCGCCGCCGGACCAGCGCGCGCATGTCGCCCGCCATGTCGGCGTCGGAATCGGCGATCGACTGCCCCTGGCAGACGATGCACCGCAAGGTCTCCATCAGCGCCTTGGCCTGCGCCTCCTGCCGTGGGTCCGAGAGTTGGGTGTACGCATATTCGGCCGGCGGGAGGTTCGATTGCGCGAAGGCGGGTGCGGCGAGCAGGCCAGTGAACGAAAGGAGGAGTCGCAACCTCCTCCACCCGTTCGGTCCGAGCGAAGTCGAGAACCGGTGCCGAGCGAAGCCGAGGCGTTTCTTCGCATCTTCGGGCGCCTGTTTCTCGCTGCGCTCGAAGGCGGTTCTCGACTTCGCTCGAACCGAACGGGGGGTGGTGCGCGCGATTTGCTGCGATGCCCCGCCCCTCATCGCGCCGCCTCGTAGGCCGCCACGATCTCGGGCACGTCGCCCTCCCCGATCGGGCCGATATGCTGG
>DASQKE010000304.1:0-5479 GCA_035630675.1 Allosphingosinicella sp. | reverse complement strand
TAGACCGCGCTGTTGCGACCGTTCTTGGACTCGTGGAGGTGCAATGCGGTGAGGCCGGGCCCGGCCTGGTGGGTGTGCTCGGCAAGCTTGAACGCCATGATCGTCCCCCCTTGGCAATTGGCATGGCCATCCTACCCTGGTCTCGGTCCCGCTCCAAATCGCTGCGCCCTGTGCCGGGCAGAAGCTTTGCTTTTTGCGGCGAGCCTTGCTTTAGGGTGGCCATGTCCCGTCTCGACCAGATGAGCGGCGAGCTGCTCGCCCGCATCGAAACCGCGCCCGATCTGGCGGCGGTCGAGGCGGAGCGTGTCGCCTTGCTCGGCAAGCAGGGCGAGATCACTTTGCTCTTGAAGACGCTCGGCGCCATGAGCCCGGAGGAGCGGCAGTCCGAAGGTCCGCGCATCCACGGCCTGCGCGAACGCGTCGTCGGCGCGATCGCGGCACGCAAGGCGGAGCTGGAGGCGGCGGACCTGGAGCGGCGGCTGGCGACCGAGACGATCGATCTGACGCTCCCCGTCCCGCCCCCGCCGCAGGGCAGCGTCCACCCGGTCAGCCAGGTGATGGACGAGCTTGCCGAAATCTTCGCCGATCTCGGCTTCTCGGTCGCGACCGGACCGGAGATCGAGGACGACTGGCACAATTTCACCGCGCTCAACATTCCCGAGAGCCATCCGGCGCGGGCGATGCACGACACCTTCTATTTCCCCGACAAGGGCGGCGCCAGAGAACATGGCGGGGGCCGGCGCATGCTACTGCGTACCCACACCTCGCCGGTCCAGATCCGCACGATGCAGAGTCAAAAGCCCCCGATCTACGCGATCGCGCCGGGCCGCACCTATCGCTCGGACAGCGACGCGACCCACACCCCGATGTTCCATCAGATCGAAGGGCTGGTGATCGACCGCGGAATCCATCTCGGGCACCTAAAATGGACGCTCGAGACCTTCCTCCAGGCCTATTTCGAGCGCGAGGACATCGTGCTGCGGCTCCGCCCCAGCTACTTCCCGTTCACCGAGCCGTCGGCGGAGGTCGACATCGGCTATACGATGGTGAACGGCCGCCGAGTCCTCGGCGGTTCGGAAGGCTGGATGGAGCTGCTCGGCTCCGGCATGGTCCACCCGCGAGTGATCGAGGCGTGCGGGCTCGATCCCGACGAATGGCAGGGCTTCGCCTTCGGCTGCGGCATCGATCGCCTCGCCATGCTCAAATATGGCATGGACGATCTGCGCGCCTTCTTCGACGGCGACCTCCGATGGCTGCGCCATTACGGCTTCTCCGCCCTCGACGTGCCGACGCTCAGCGGGGGCGTCGGGGCATGAAGTTCACGCTTTCCTGGCTGAAGGAGCATCTCGAGACCGAAGCGTCGCTCGATGAGGTGGTCGAGAAGCTGACCGCGATCGGTCTCGAGGTCGAGGGCGTCGAGAACCCTACTGCGAAGCTCGCGCCGTTCACGATCGCGCAGGTGCTGACCGCCGAGCGGCACCCGCAGGCGGACAAGCTCCAGGTGCTGACCGTGGACGCCGGAACCGGCGATCCGATCCAGGTGGTGTGCGGCGCGCCCAATGCGCGGGCCGGGATGAAAGGCGTGTTCGGCGCACCCGGCGCATACGTTCCGGGGAGCGGCCTGACGCTCAAGATCGCCTCGATCCGCGGCGTCGAGAGCCGCGGCATGATGTGCTCGGTCCGTGAGCTCGAATTGGGCGACGAGCATGACGGCATCATCGAGCTGCCCGCCGAGGTCCCGGTCGGCGCCTCGTTCGCCGAACATGCCGGGCTCGACGATCCGGTGATCGACGTCGCGGTGACGCCCAACCGCCAGGATGCGATGGGCGTTCACGGCATCGCCCGCGACCTCGCCGCCGCCAGCCTGGGCCGCCTGAAGCCGGTCGAGGCACCCGAGATCGTGGGCAGCTTCCCCTGCCCGGTCGAGATCCGCACCGACGATCCGGAAGGCTGCCCCGCTTTCTACGGCCGGGTGATAAGAGGCGTCCGCAACGGGCCGTCGCCCGCCTGGCTGCAGCGGCGCCTCAAAGCTGTCGGCCAGCGTCCGATCAGCGCTTTGGTCGACATGACCAACTTCATCACCCTCGCTTACGGCCGTCCGCTCCACGTCTACGACCTTGCCAAGCTCAGCGGCGCCCTCGTCGCCCGCCGCGCGCGCGACGGCGAGCATGTGCTGGCGCTCAACGGCAAGACCTATACGCTCGATCCGACCATGACGGTCATCGCCGACGATGCCGGCGTCCACGACATCGGCGGGATCATGGGTGGCGAACATTCAGGGGTCACCGAGGCGACCACCGACATATTGGTCGAATGCGCCTATTTCGATCCCGAGCATATCGCCCGGACGGGGCAGAAGCTCGGCATCGTCTCCGACGCCCGGACCCGCTTCGAGCGCGGCGTCGACCCCGCCTTCGTTGAGACCGGCCTCCGGCTCGCCACCCGGATGGCGATCGAGCTTGCCGGCGGAGAGCCTTCGCACCCGGTCCGGGCCGGCCGCCCGCCGCTCCAGATTGCGACGGTGGCCTACAACCCTCGACGATGCGCGGACCTCGGCGGACTTGAGGTCGACGAGGCGCGCCAGCGCGAAATCCTGGAGCGGCTGGGCTTCGCGGTCGCCGCGGGCGAGAGCTGGACGATCAGCGTGCCGTCATGGCGCCGTGACGTCACCGGCCCGGCCGACATCGTCGAGGAGGTCGCCCGGATCGAGGGCTATGACAAGGTGCCCTCCACGCCGCTGCGCCGCGCGCCCGGAATCGCCCGCCCGACCGCCACGCCCGAGCAATTGCTCGAACGCAAGGTCCGCCGCACCGCCGCCGCCCGCGGCCTCAACGAGGCGGTGACCTGGAGCTTCGTCTCCGAGGCCGAAGCGGCTCCGTTCGGGGGTTCCGCCTGGGTGCTCGAAAACCCGATCAGCGAGGAGATGAAGGCGATGCGGCCCTCCATCCTCCCCGGTTTGCTCGCCGCCGCCGCGCGCAACATCGCCCGTGGAGCCACATCGGTGCGTCTGTTCGAGGTCGGACGGCGCTACCTTGCTGAGGCCGAGCGGCCGACGCTCGGCCTGGTCCTCGCCGGCGAGCGCGGCGCGCGCCACTGGCGCGGCGGCCGCGCCGAGGGCTTCGACGCGTTCGACGCCAAGGCCGAGGCGATGGCGATCCTCGCCGCCGCCGGCGCGCCGGTCGAGAATCTGCAGACGCTCTCGCCCGCGTCCGGAGTCTACCATCCCGGCCGCTCGGCCCGGCTCAGCCTCGGCCCCAAGACCGCGCTCGCCGAGTTCGGAGAGCTCCACCCGGCGACGCTCAAGGCATTCGATCTTGCGGGCCCGGTGGTCGCGTCCGAGATCTTCCTCGACGCGCTGCCCCAGAGGCGCGCCGCCGCCGGCCGGATGCGCGCCGCCTACGCACCGCCGGTGCTGCAGGCGGTCAAGCGCGACTTCGCCTTCCTGGTCCCCGCCGAGCTCGATGGGGACCGTCTGCTCCGCGCCGTCCACGGCGCCGACCGCGAGGCGATCGTCGCCGTCGCCTTGTTCGACGTCTTCACCGGCCCGGGCGTCCCCGAAGGCAGCAAGTCGCTCGCCGTCGAAGTCACGCTCCAGCCCGCCGAGAAGAGCTTCACTGAAGAGGCGCTGAAGGCGATCTCGGAAACCATCGTCCAGGCGGCGGCCAAGCTCGGAGCGATGCTGAGGACCTAGTTCCTCCCCACGAGCTCCGCTCGCAGGGAGGAATTCACTGAGTCTGCACCAGCTCGTCCGTCACGTCCCACTTGCCGTCGAGCCAGGCGACGATCTCCCGCGCGGCGGGATGGTCGAACGCGGCGTAGCGCTCCCTGAGCCGCGCGGCGCGCGCGCCGAGCCGGTCGCGGCCGCGGTCCTGCAGCACGATGAGGTCCAGCCGCACCCGCCGCGCCAGTTCCCCTCCCAGCACGGCCTCGCCTGCTTCCTCCCAGGCGCGGCCATAATCGTAGTGCCCGCCTTGCGCATAGCTGGCGGCGAGCGTCAGCGCCGGGACCCGGCTCAGCACCGCCTGCGAGGCCGGATTGATACCGTGCGCCGACACATGGGCCCCGATCGACGCCGGCCGGCCGGCGAACGCGCGCAGATGGAGATGCTGCGACGGGCGGGCGCCGTCGTTCACCGGATAATTGTCCCACAGGAAGGGCCTGCGTCGCAGCGTCTCCGCCACTCGTTCGAGATGGCCCGGCGTAAATTCGGCCGAGCAGACTTCCGGGCCGGTCCACATGATCTCGACGGCCGGATCGATCAGCCGGCCGAGATCCTCGAGATAGAGGTCCGGCCGCGGGCCGAAAGCGAGATCGAGGATCGGATCGTCCGAATAATAGCTCGGGCAGAAGAGCAGCCGCCTTGCGACCGGATGCCCGGCCGCGAAATGGACCATCGCCGCCTGCCGTTCCGCGAGGCCGGGCACGTCGCCGCGCATGTCGTCGAACAGCAAGGCGAGATCGTGGGGCTCCAGCGCGGCGAGCATGTCGAGCTTGGCGGCGAGCGGCTCCTTCCAATCATTTCCTTCGCGCAGGTGCAGCTCGAACGGGCTGAGGCCGATGCCGAAGCGGACGCCGCGCGCCCGGCAATGCGCGCGCAACGCCGCCAGCGCCTCCATCTCCGCGTCCGGATGGGGCTCCTGCCAGCTTTTGCGCAGCCAGGCATCGGCCTTGGGCGCGTAGAGGTAGAAGGAAAAGCCGCGCGGGCTAAGGAAGTCGACCGCGTCGCGCCGCTCCTCCCAGCTCCAGGGAAGGCCGAAAAAGCCTTCGATCAGGCCCAGCGGCGGCGTCATGGCTCGAGCACGTTGATCGCGGCGTGGACTTCGGCCTCGATCTCGCCGCGCTTGAGGCCTGGCGGGATCGGCGCTCCGAAGCGCATCGTCACGATCCCCGGCCGCTTGATGAGGCCGCTCGCGGGATAGATGCGGCCGCTGTCGAGCGCGAGCGGCACGACCGGCAGCCTGAGCGCCCGGTAGAGGCCGGCGAAGCCCGGCTGGAGCGGCGGCTGCTCGCCGGGGCGGACGCGGGTTCCTTCCGCGAAGATGACGATCGGGCGCCCTTCGGCGATCGCGGCTTCGGCGGCGCGCAGCATCCGCCTGAGCGCCACGGCGCCGCCGTCGCGGTCGACCGGGATGCAGCCGTAGAGCAAAGTCACGCGGCCGAAGACCGGGATGTCGGCGAGCTGGCGCTTCATCACCACGGCCGGCTGGTCGAGCAAAAGCACGACCTCGAGCGTCTCGAACATCGACTGGTGCTTGGCCGCGACCAGCACCGCGCCGGCCGGCACCGGGCCTTCGACGCAGCTCCTTATGCCGAGGATCGTCCTCGCGCAAAAACGATGGAAGAGCGCCCAGCCGCGGACGTGACGGCGCATCGGCCCGGTCCCGAACAGGGCCGCCACGAAGGCGCCGAGCACGAACCCGACGGTGCCGGTGTAGAAGACCAGAGCGAAAAGGATCGAGCGAGAAGCGGCCATCAGATT
>DASQKE010000303.1:0-5304 GCA_035630675.1 Allosphingosinicella sp. | reverse complement strand
ACGAGCACGTTGCCGGAGACGGCGGCGTCCTCGGATGTGGCGGCGGCGTCGTCATTGGCGACCGGTGCGTCGTTCGCGCCGCTGACCGTGATGGTGAGCGTGGCCGAGTCCGAGGCGGTGCCGTCGGAGGCGGTGTAGCTGAAGCTGTCCTGCACGGATTCGCCGTCGTCCAGCGCCTGCGTCCCCGCGTTGGCGGTGTAGGTATAGCTGCCGTCGGCGGCCAAAGTCAGCGTGCCATAGACGCCGATATAGGTGCCGGGGTTGGCAACCGTCAGCGGCTCGCCGTCGACGTCGGTGTCATTGGCGAGGACGTTGCCGGAGCCGGCGGAATCCTCGGTCGCGGAGCCGGAATCGTCGTTCGCCACCGGCGCATCGTTCACGCCGTTGACGGTGATCGTGAGCGTGGCGGAGTCGGATGCCGTCCCGTCGGAAGCGGTGTAGGTGAAGCTGTCCTGCGCCGTCTCGCCGTCGTCGAGCGCCTGCGCCGCGCCGTTCGGCGCATAGGTGTAGCTGCCGTCCGCGTTCAGCGTCAGCGTCCCGTAGGTACCGACATAGGTTCCCGGATTCGCGACCACCAGCGGCTCGACGTCGACGTCGGTGTCGTTGGCGAGCACGTTGCCGGAGACGCTCGCGTCCTCGGTCGTGGAGGCGCTGTCGTCGTTCGCCACCGGGGCGTCGTTCAGGCCCGCGATGGTGATGGTGAGCGTGCCGGTGTCGCTAAGGCTGCCGTCGGTGACGGTGTAGGTGAAGCTGTCCTGCACCGATTCGCCGTCGTCGAGGCCCTGGTTCGAGGCGTAGGGCGTGTAGGTGTAGGTGCCGTCGGCGTTGAGGGTCAGGGTACCGTAGAGTCCGGTGAAGGTGCCCGGGGTGACGCTCATCGAGTCGCCTTCCCAGTCGAAATCGTTGTCGAGAACGCTGGCCGAGCCGCTCGAATAGGTGCCGACATCCTCGTCGGTGGCGGCGGCGTCGTTGAACGCGATCGGCGCGTTGTTCTGGGTGAGATCGATGACCGCGTCGGCGAAGACCAGCCGCTCGACGGAGATCAGCCGGTCGTAGCCGTCGAGCATCGAGCCGGCGACGTGGTTCAGGTAGAAATTCTCACCGTCGCGGGAATAGGAATATTCGACGACCGAGCCGCTGTAATAAGCGGTGTCGGTGCCGATCCCGCCGTGGATGAAATCGTCGCCGCGGCCGCCGCGCAGATGATCGTCGCCGGCATCGCCGTGGAGCTGGTCGTTGCCGTCGCCGCCGTCGAGCGTGTCGTTGCCGGCCCTGCCCTGCAGGTAGTCGTCGCCGCTGCCGCCGAACATGAAGTCGGCGCCGTTCGTCCCCTTGAGAATTTCGTCCCAGCTCACGTCGATTCTCCCCGCTTTGCGATGATCAAATGCGGGCGAGTGCAGCATTTCCGATGTATAATCGGACGCGATGCCGCGTATCCCCGCCCCTGATCATCCCCCTTGAGCAAAACCCGTGCGACCGTCGACGCCATTAGACTACAGGCGCCGCGACTCGCCCCCACGTTCTGCTTTAATGCTGCAAGACTGACTCGCGCCGGAGCAACTGTCCAGTCCAAAGAATGCTGCGATTTGAATGTTGCTTGGCCAACCGTGTGCAATGCTGGTCAGGCGACTGGACGCCGCGCGCGCAGAGCTTGGGCGAGCGTACCCTCGTCCAGATAGTCGAGTTCGCCGCCGACCGGCAGGCCGTGGGCGAGCTGGGTGAGGCGGACAGGGAAGCGCTCGAGCCGCTCGGCAAGATAGTGGGCTGTGGTCTGGCCTTCGAGCGTCGCGTTCATCGCCAGCACGACCTCGTCGATCCCGCCGGCCGAAACCCTGGCGACGAGGCGGTCGATGGTGAGATCCTCCGGCCGGATTCCTTCCAGCGCCGAGAGGCGGCCGCCGAGCACGTGGAAGCCGCCGGGGAACAGGCGCGAGCGATCCAGCGCCCACAGGTCCGATACCTCTTCGACAACGCACAGCAGCCGCGGGTCCCGCCGCGGATCGGCGCAGATCGTGCACGGGTCCCGCGTGTCGACATTGCCGCAATTCGAGCAGGTGGAAAGCGCCTCGCTCACCGTCTCGAGCGCGCGCAGCAGCGGCAGCAGCGACGTCTCGCGGCGCTTCATCAAATGGAGCACGGCGCGGCGCGCCGAGCGCGGTCCGAGGCCGGGAAGGCGCGCCAGGGCTTGGGTCAGGACGTCGATTTCGGGCGAGGCCATGGCAGGACAGGTAGCGAGCGGACTCCGTCGCGGCTAGAGCTTCGCCATGCGCATCGCTTTCATGGGAACGCCGGATTTCGCGGTGCCGACGCTCGAGGCGCTGGTGGCGGCCGGACACGAGGTCGCGGCGGTCTATACGCAGCCGGCGCGGCCAAGCGGGAGGCGTGGGAGGGAGATACTGCCCTCCCCCGTGCAGAGGCGGGCCGAGGCGGCTGGGATCGAGGTGCGGACCCCTCCCAGCCTGCGCGACCCGGAGGAGCAGGCGCGGTTTCGGGCGCTCGGGCTCGATGCGGCGGTGGTCGCGGCCTACGGGCTGATCCTGCCGGTGCCGGTGCTCGAGGCGCCGCGACTCGGCTGCCTCAACGTCCATGGCTCGATCCTGCCGCGCTGGCGCGGGGCGGCGCCGGTGCAGAGGGCGATTCTCGCCGGGGACGCGGTCACCGGCGTGACGATCATGCAGATGGAGAAAGGCCTCGATACCGGGCCGATGCTGAAAGTCCGCGAGACCGGGATCGGGAACAAGAATGCGGGCGAGCTGACGGCGGAGCTTGCGGCCCTGGGCGCGGAGCTGATGATCGAGGTGTTGGCCGGGATCGAGACGCTGTCGCCGGTGCCGCAACCGGAGGACGGCGTCACCTATGCCGCCAAGATTGAGAAACGCGAAGCGCGGCTCAATTTCGCGCGCCCGGCCGCCGAGGCGGAACGGCAGGTCCGGGCGTTCGGCCCGGCGCCGGGCGCATTCTTCGAATATGCAGGCGAGCGCATAAAGATGCACGGCGCGCAGGTCGTTCCCGCGAGGGGCGAACCCGGGACGGTGCTCGACGACGCGCTCACCATCGCGTGCGGCGAAGGCGGGCTGGGGCCGCTGGCGCTGCAGCGCGCGGGACGCGGCGTCATGACGGCAGCGGAGCTGCTCCGCGGCTTCCCGATCCCGCCGGGGACGAGGCTGAGGTGACCCGCTTCCGGCTGATCGTGGAGTATGACGGACGGCCGTTCATGGGCTGGCAGCGGCAGGCGCATGGGCCCTCGGTTCAGCAGGCGCTTGAGGAAGCGGTGAAGGCGATCACCGGCGAGGATGCGGCGGTGCACGGCGCGGGCCGGACCGACGCCGGGGTCCACGCCCTCGCCATGGCCGCCCATGTCGACGTTGCGAAGCCGATCACTGGGTTCCGGCTTGCCGACGGGCTCAACGCGAAGCTGCGGCCGCACCCGGTGGCGGTGCTCGCGGCGCAGGAAGTCTCGGCGGACTGGCACGCTCGCTTCTCCTGCATCGGCCGGCGCTATGTGTATCGGATCGTCAACCGGCGGGCGCCGCTCGCGCTGGACTCGGGGCGGGCGTGGCGGGTGGCGGTGGTGCTGCACGCGGACGCTATGAACAAGGCCGCGCAAGCGCTTGTCGGCAAACATGATTTCACGACCTTCCGGTCGGCCCATTGCCAGTCCGACAGCCCGGTCAAGACGCTCGACCGGCTGACGGTGCGGCGCTTCGGCGAGGTCATCGAGATCGAGGCGGCGGCGCGGTCCTTCCTCCACCATCAGGTGCGGTCGATGGTCGGTTGCCTCGAGCTGGTCGGCCAGGGAAAATGGAAGGCGCGCGACTTGAAGGCGGCGCTGGAAGCGAAAGACCGGGCGGCCTTGGGCTTCAACGCCCCGCCCGACGGGCTCTATTTCGCCGAGGCTCTGTACGAGGACGATCTCTCGCCGAGCCCGAACAGGCGCTGAAGGCTCTTTTCGAGCATCACCAGCTGCCAGAGCAGGCGGCCATGCTCGGCGCGGCCGGAAATGTGGGCGGCGGCGAGGCCGGCGATCGCCTCCGGATCGAACCAGCCGAGCTCGCCGAAAGCGGGGCTATGCGCGATCGCCTCCGCCTCGCGCCGGAGCGGGCCGCGAAACCAGGCGCTGACCGGCGTGACGAAGCCCATCTTCGGACGGCGCAGAATCTCGGCCGGCAGCCGCGATTCCAGGACGCGCTTCATCAGCATTTTGCCCTGGCGGACCTTGAGCGGCAGCCGGGCGGCGAATTCGACCAGGCGATGGTCTAGCAAAGGCTCGCGCGCCTCGAGGCTGACCGCCATCGAGGCGCGGTCGACCTTGGTGAGGATGTCGCCGGGCAGCCACAGCTTGAGATCGGCATGTTGGGCGCGGCCGAGCGCGTCCGCCGCCGGTGCCGCTCGCATCGCTTCGACATAGCGGCGCTCGGCGCGGTGGCCATTCAAAGCTGCTGTGAAGTCAGGCTTGTAAAAGCTTGATCGGATTGACCATGACGTAGCGGTGACCGCATCCGCATAGGCCTCCTCGCCCGGCCGGCCGAGCGCCTGGAGAGTGGTTCGGGCGCGAAGGAAGCGCGGCGCCCAGTCGAGCTTCGGATAGACCGCGCCGAGCGCCGCGGCGCCACGGCGCAACGGCGCCGGCATCAACTGCCGCGCGCGCTCCTCGGCGGCGTGGAAGGCGTGGCGGCGATAACCGGCGAAAATCTCGTCGGCGCCGTCGCCGCTCAAAGCGACCTTCACTTTCTCGACCGCCAGTTCCGAGACGCGATAGGTGCCGATCGCCGAGGCGTCCGCAAAGGGCTCGTCGAACGCGTCAGCGAGCGTGTCGATCAGCGAGAAGTCGTCGGAGGCGACCGTGCGGCTGCGGTGGCTGGTGGCGAAGCGCTCGGCGACCATGGCGGCGAAGCGGGTTTCGTCATGGTCGGCGCGATCGAAGCCGATCGAGCAGGTTTCGACCGCGTGGCGCGAGGCTTCGGCCATGAACGCGACCACGGCCGAGGAATCGACGCCGCCGGAAAGAAAGGCGCCGAGCGGGACGTCCGCCACCATCCGCGAGCGGATTGCGGCGCGGAGCCGCTCCTCTAGCTCCTCCTCCAGCGCTTTCAGGGGCTTGTCCGACGGATTTGAGAAGTCGACGTCCCACCACTGCACCGGCGCCGGCACCGGGAAGCCGCGGCGGACGAGGAGGCTGTGCCCGGCGGCGAGCTTCTTGACGCCGGCGACGATCGCCGCATCGTCGGGCACCCAGCCGTAAGCGAGATAATCCTCGACCGCGCGCGGATCGACCTCGCGGCGCAGCCGGGGATGGACGAGCAG